>JAUIEF010000160.1 GCA_030428785.1 bacterium | reverse complement strand
CGAGGCCTTCGGCGAGCACGGCGCCGTCGAGCACAGGAAGAGCCTCTTCCAGGAGGAGCTCGGCGTGCCGTGGGTGCTGCGCTGGCCGGGCGTCGTCGCGGCCGGGCGGCGCGTCGACGCGTGGGCTGGGCACGCCGACGTCGCGCCGACGCTGCTCGGGCTGCTCGGCCTCGAGGCGCCGGCGGGCTGGCGCGGCCGCGACCTCTCGGCGCTCGTGCGCGCGGACGGCGCGGGCCCGCGCCCGGACCTCGACCGCCCCGTGCTCTCGCACCTGCTCGAGGAGGACGGCACGCGGCAGTGGATCGCCGTGTCGAAGGCGCCCTACAAGGTCGTCGTCGAGCTCGACGACGCCGGGCGCCCGCTGGCCGCGCCGCTCGTGCTCGACCTCGCGTCGGATCCCGGCGAGCGCGCGGCGCCGGCGGGGATGTCGCCGGCGGGTGCCGACCCGTCGCCCGGCGACGCGACCGACGACCGCGCCGCGCAGGCCGCCGCCGCGCTCGTGGGCTGGGCGACGCGCGCGCTCGAGGAGAGCCGCGCCGTCGCCGTCCCCGCCGAGGCCGAGGCCATGAGCCCCGAGCAGCGCGCGTGGATGCGCGAGATGGGGTACCTCAAGTAGGCGGCGCGCCGTGCGCGCCCCGCCCACCTGGAAAAGCCGCGGGAGCCTGGAATACTGTCCGGGGGCGTCGCACATGGCGCCCGGTCCGCCGACCGCGCGTCGCGACGTCCGTCCGGGCGTCGGCGACGACCCGCCGGCACGCCTCCCCGACCGCGGAGCCTCCCCGATGACGCCCTCTCCCGCCGACGAGCCGCGCGCACCGAAGGACGTCGTCGACGTCGTGCAGACGCGCTACGCCGAGGGCGCGACGACCGCCGTCCCCCAGCTCTGCTGCCCCGTCGACTACGACCCGAAGTTCCTCGAGGTCATCCCGGACGAGGTCGTGGAGCGCGACTACGGCTGCGGCGACCCGTCGAAGTGGCTGCAGCCCGGCGACACGGTGCTCGACCTCGGGAGCGGCA
Source organism: bacterium (assembly GCA_030428785.1). GTDB lineage: Bacteria > Planctomycetota > B15-G4 > B15-G4 > B15-G4 > JAUIEF01. Next base: position 11,748 of record JAUIEF010000160.1, on the reverse strand, counting down.
CGGGCAAGATCTGCTTCATTGCGTCGCAGGTCGTCGGGCCGGAGGGCCGCGTGATCGGCGTCGACATGACGGACGACATGCTCGAGGTCGCGCGCCGCAACGCGCCGATCGTCGCCGAGCGCGTCGGGCACGCGAACGTGACCTTCCTCAAGGGTCGCATCGAGGACCTCGCGCTGGACCGCGACGCGCTCGACCGCCGCCTCGCCGAGCACCCCGTCGCGAACGAGGCCGACCTCGCGACGCTCGAGGCGTGGACGGCCGCCGAGCGCCGCGACCGCCCGCTCGTCGCGGACGACAGCGTCGACGTCGTCGTGAGCAACTGCGTGCTCAACCTCGTGGACCCGTCGCGCAAGCGCCTGCTCTTCGACGAGATCTTCCGCGTGCTCCGGAAGGGCGGCCGCGCGGTCATCTCCGACATCGTGAGCGACGAGGACATCCCGCCGCACCTCGCGCAGGACCCCGAGCTCTGGAGCGGCTGCATCTCCGGCGCGTTCCGCGAGGACCTCTTCCTCGCGGCGTTCGAGGAGGCCGGCTTCCACGGCATCGAGGTCGTGTCGCGCGGCGAGCAGCCCTGGCACGTCGAGGAGGGCATCGAGTTCCGCAGCGTCACCGTGCGCGCGTGGAAGGGCAAGCACGGCCCGTGCCTCGAGCAGGGTCACGCGGTGCTCTACAAGGGTCCGTGGAGCGTCGTGCGCGACGACGACGGCCACGAGTTCCCGCGCGGCGTGCCCATGGCCGTGTGCGGGAAGACCTACAAGCTCATGACGAGCGGGCCGTACGCCGCGCACGTCGTGGGCCTCGAGCCGTCGACGCCGGTGCCCGAGGACCAGGCCGCGCCCTTCCCGTGCGACGGCGACCGCGCGCGGGACCCGGCGGAGCTCAAGGGCGCCGCCCCGCTGGGCGGCGACGACGCCTGCTGCGAGCCCGGCACGTGCTGCTGAACACGGGCGGCGACCGCTTCAGCCGGGCGCTGCTCGACCACGGGCTGCCGACGCTCCGGCGCCGCACGCCCGTCACGCTCCAGGTCAACCTGGGCAAGACCTGCAACCAGGCCTGCGCGCACTGCCACGTCGACGCGGGCCCGACGCGCACCGAGCAGATGGACCGCGCGACGGTCGACCGCGTGCTCGGGCTGCTCGCCGCGAGCCCGTCGCTGCGCACGCTCGACGTGACGGGCGGCGCGCCGGAGCTCAACCCGTGGTTCCGGGCGCTCGTCGAGGGCGCGCGCGCGCTCGGGCGCGACGTCATGGTGCGCTGCAACCTCACCGTGCTGCGCGAGCCCGGGCAGGAGGACACGGCGGCGTTCTACGCGCGGCACCGCGTCCGGCTCGTGTGCTCGCTGCCGTGCTACACCGCCGAGAACGTCGACCGGCAGCGCGGCGGCGGCGCGTACGACGGCTCGGTGCGCGCGCTCGCCGCGCTCAACGCGCTCGGCTACGGCGCCGCGGAGGGGCGCGACGACCCCGACGCGCTGCGCGTCGACCTCGTCTTCAACCCGCTCGGCCCGTCGCTCCCGCCGCCGCAGGAGGACCTCGAGCGCGACTACCGCGCGCGCCTCGGCGAGGACCACGGCCTGCGCTTCGACCGCCTGCTGTGCATCGCGAACATGCCCATCCACCGGTTCGCGGACGACCTGCGCCGGCAAGGACGGCTCGCGGAGTACGAGGCGCGGCTCGTCGACGCGTTCAACCCGGCCGCCGTGGACGAGGTCATGTGCCGCGACCTGCTGAGCGTCGACTGGGACGGCACGCTCGCCGACTGCGACTTCCACCAGATGCTCGGGCTGCCGCTGGGCGCCGGCCCGCGCACGATCCACGAGCTCGACGACGTCGCCGCGCTCGCCGGCCGCCCCGTGACGACCGCGGCGCACTGCCTCGGCTGCACGGCCGGGCAGGGCAGCAGCTGCGGCGGCGCGCTCGCCTGAGCCGCGTCGTGCGTCGCGTCGTCGTCCTCGCGAAGCCGCCGCTGCGCGGGCGCTGCAAGAGCCGGCTCGCCGCGGACGTGGGCGAGGGACGCGCGACGCGCCTGGCGCGCGCCATGCTGCGCGACACCTGGCGGCTCGTGCGGCGCGTCACGGACGACGACCCGACGGTCGAGGCGCGGCTCGCGGTGGCCGGCACGCGCGACGAGTACCCGCTGCTCGTGCCCGACCCGCGCTGCGTGCCGCAGGGCGACGGCGACCTCGGGCGGCGCATGGCGCGGCTCATCCGCGGCGCGCTCGACGCGGGCCACGTCGACCGCGTGCTGCTGCTCGGCACGGACAGCCCGCACCTGCCGGCGGCGCACGTGCGCGCGGCCCTCGACGCGCTCGAGCGGCACGACGTGGTGCTCGGCGAGGGCGCGGACGGCGGCTTCTGGTGCCTCGGCGCGCGCGCGTCGGCGGCGGCGGCGCGGCGCGACGACTGGCTCGACGGCGTCGACTGGTCCGTCGACGCGACGGCCGCGCCGGTGCGCGCGCGGGCGGCGGCGCTGGGCCTCGACGTGGGCGAGGCGCCGCGCGGGTTCGATGTCGACCGCGGCGACGACCTCGGCGCGCTGCGTCGCGCGCTCCGCGAGTCGCCGGACGCCGCGCCCGCCGTGCGCGCGGAACTCGAGACGCCGGGCGACCCGCTGAGCGTGGTCGTCGCGCACCTCGACGAGGGCATGCTGCTCGACCGCTGCCTCGACGCGCTCGCGCAGCAACCGGGGCCGCTCGAAGTCGTCGTCGCCGACGGGTCGAGCCGCGACGGGAGCGCGCTTCGCGCCGCGCACCGGACGGACGTCACGGTGTGCGTCACGGAACCGGGGCGCGGACGGCAGCTCGCGGCGGGCGCGCGGCACGCGACGGGCGACCGCATCCTGTTCCTGCACGTCGACGTGCGGCTGCCCGAGGGCGGCACGCGCCTCGTCCACGAGGCGCTCGACGCGGGCGCGGAGGCCGGCGCGTTCGTCACCCGGACGCGTCCCGAGGCCGGGCTGCGCAACCGCGCGGGCCCGCTGCTGCGCCTCGCGGACGTGCGCTCGCGCGTGACGCGCCACCCGTACGGCGACCAGGCGCTGTTCGTGACGCGCGCGGCGTACGAGGCGGTCGGCGGCTTCCGCGACCTGCCGATCCTCGAGGACTACGACCTCTCGCGTCGGCTCGCGGCGCGCCGTCCGCTCGCGCGCGTGCGCACTCCGGTGACCGTCTCCGGTCGCCGGCTCCAGGAGCACCCGCTGCGCGCAGCGCTCCTCATGCGCCTGCTGCCGCCGCTCTTCCGCATGGGCGTCGACCCCCACCGCCTCGCGCGCCTGTACCGCGCGTGAGCGCCGGCCGCCGCGCCGCGCACCGCGCACGATCGTCCGGAGTCATCGCGCGCGCCGCGCCGCGCGGTCGACAGCGCCCTGCTCAGCGCGTGCGCGCGAGCAGCTCCTCCTTGCGCGCCTCGTAGCGGGCGACGAGCTCGTCGACCTCCTCCATCTCGCCCTGTCGCGCGAGCACTCGCGAGAGCCGCCAGCACGCGCGGAGGTTGTCCGGCTTGCGCTCGAGCACGCGGCGCAGCGCCGCCTCCGACGCCTCGAGCTCACCCTCCGACTCGTGGAGCTCCGCGAGCACGACGAGCGCGTCGACGCCGCGGTCCCAGGTCACGGCGTCCTCGACGAGCGCGATCGCCGCCGCCTTGTCGCGCTGCCGCGCCCGGCACCGCGCGAGGCCCAGCACCGCCGCGAGGTCCCGCGGCTGCGCCTCGAGCAGCGCCTCGTAGGCCGCGGCCGCCTCGTCGACGCGCCCCGTCTCGCGGTAGAGGTCGCCGCGCTGCCGGAGCAGCGCCGTCTCGTCCGGGCCCGGCGACTCGAGGCCGAGCGCGATCTGCTCCTCCGCCTCGTCGTAGCGCTGCCAGCGCACGAGCGCGTCGGCGTAGCGCGCGCGGACGTCGCCGCGGTGCGGCGCCTCCTCGAGCGCCGTCTCGAGCAGACCGAGCGCGTCGCCGAGGAACGCGTCGTCCGCCATGAGCGCCGCGGCGCGCGCGTCGAGCAGCTCCGCGTACAGCTCGGCGCGCAGCCAGGCCGAGCTGTCGGGCGCGAACGCCTCGAGCGCCCGGTCCGCGCCGCGGAAGTCGCCGGCCGCCGCGAGCGCGCGCACTTCGAGCGCGAGGACGTCGAGGTGGTCGGCGTGCTCGCGGAGCAGCGCGTCCGCGCCTTCGAGCGCGCCGCGGACGTCGCCCGCGACGAGCGCGAGGTGCAGCTCCGCCACCCGGATCTGCACGATGCGCTGCGCCTCCGGGATCCGCAGCGAGCCGAGCATGGCGCGCGCGTCGTCGAACCGCCGCTGGTCGAGCAGCGCGAGCAGCCACTGGCCGACGACGCGCACGTTCGCGCGCACGTCGGGCGGCGCGGCGCGCATGGCCTGGAGCGCCGCACGCGCGTCGCCGTCGCGACGATGCGTGCGCATCTCGCGGACGAGATGCGTCGCGGCCCTGGCGTCCTGCGTCGCCGCGGGCGCGAGCGGCTTCGCGATCACCGGCGCGGGCGCCCCCGCGAGGACCACCGCGAGCGCGACGACGAGCGGCCGCGCGACGCCCGTCACGGCGCGCCCTCGCCGCGGACGAGCCGCAGCGTCCTCCCCACGCCCCGGCCGTCCCACGTCTCGCGCGTCCCGTCCGGCCAGCGGACCGTCACGCGCACGGACTCCGTGCCCGCCGGCACGCCGAGGTGCACGGTCCGCGGCTCGACGCCCAGGAACGACGACCCGCGCCGCACCTCCGTGACCTGCCGGTGCTCGCCCGCGACGACCTCGACGCGCGCGCCCACCGACGCCGCGACAGGCCGCAGGTCGACGGCCACCCACGTGCCGCGGAGTCGGCCCTCGTTGCGCAGCACCGTGACCGGGCCGTCGAGCTCGCCGACCACGAGGTCGAGGTCGCCGTCGCCGTCGAGGTCGCCCGCCGCGGCGGCGCGGCTCGGGCGCACGGCCTGCAGGTCGGCGATCGCGGCGGTGTCGTCCGGCAGCACGGCGAAGCGGTCGCCCTCCCAGGTCGCGAGGCGATCGGGCTGCGCGTAGTGCACCTGGCTGATCGAGCAGCCGTCCACCTGCGGGTAGACGTGCCCGTTCGCGACGAAGAGGTCGCGGTCGCCGTCGAGGTCCGCGTCGAAGAGGCACACGCCCCAGCCCAGGTCGAAGAACGACGTGCGCCCGATGCCGAAGCGTCCCGCCTCGTCGAAGAAGAGCGGACCGGTCTTCGGCGTCGACGCGTTGCGGAAGAGCGCGTTGGGCTCGCGCGAGAAGTTCGTCATGAGGATGTCGAGGCGGCCGTCGCCGTCGACGTCCTCCACCGCGACGCCCATGCCGGCCTGCTCCTTGCCCGAGTCGGAGAGCGCGAGGCCGCTGCGCATCGCGAGGTCGCGCAGCACCGGCATGCCGTCCTCGTCGACGCCGTCGTTCACGAGGAAGGTGTTCGGCACGGAGTCGTTCGACACGAAGAGGTCGAGGTCGCCGTCGTCGTCGAGGTCGCTGAAGACCGGCTGGAAGCCGTACGCCGGGCGCGCCCTCCCGACCGCGGTGCGCGCGGTGACCTCGGTGAAGACGCCGCGCCCGTCGTTGAGGTAGAGGCGGTCGCCCTGAGCGTCGAGGCCCTTGGGCCCGCACGGCACCTCGCAGCCGAGCCAGCGGCACGGGCGCCCGCCGAGCATCGGGTGCGACAGGTCGTGCGCGAGGTAGTTCACGACGTAGGCGTCGAGGTCGCCGTCGCGGTCGATGTCGCCGAAGGCCGCGCCCGTGCTCCAGTCGGTCGGCGCGCCGGCGAGCCCGCCCGCGCCGGGGACGGCCGCGAACGTCAGCCCGACCGCGGGGTCGAGCCGGTTCTCGAGGAGCTGGTTCGGACCGAGGTTCGTGACGAGCACGTCCTCGTCGCCGTCGTCGTCGACGTCGGCCGCCGCGACGCCGAAGCCGAAGCCGTCGCCGAGCGCGCCGATCTCCTCGCCGACCTCGCGGAAGCGCGCGTGTCCGTCGTTGAGCGCGAGCACGTCGCGCGAGCGCGCGCCGGTCCGCACCCGCCCCTCCGGCGAGACGTCCGCGCCCTGCACGAGATAGAGGTCGAGGTCGCCGTCGTCGTCCGGGTCGAAGAGGCCGACGCCGGCGCCGACGCACTCGATCATGAAGCGCTTGCCGCCGCCGGCCGCGCCCGCGCGGTGCACGAAGGTGAGGCCCGTGCGCTCGGCGGGGAGCGCGCGGAAGGCCGGCCCCTCGGGGGACGGCGCGCGCCCGTCGTGGTCGCTCCAGCTCCGGACGGGCAAGTCGCGCACGTCGAGAGCGGGCGAGACCTGGGCCCCGAGGACCCCCGACAGCCCGCTCAGGAGGCACACGGCCGGCAGGATCCGGCGACGGAGAGGCGGTCCCAGGACCGCGGAGAAGGCCCGGAGCATGGACACTCCAGCGTGTCGACCCGGCGCTCCGTGGACGCGGCCCCCCCGGGACGCGGCTGCCACGGAAACGTCACGATCACTCTACCAGCGGAACGGCCGAGCGGGGAACCGGGCGCGAAACGGCATGATCGGCGGCCCATGAGCTCCGGTCCCGCCCCCATCGATCCGCAGGCATCGGGCGCCCCCGAGACGTCGGGCGCCGGGGCGCGGCCCGGCGACGACGCGGCCGCCCCGCTCCTCCGGCCCGCCGTCTTCCCCACCGTCGCGCTCGCGGACCACGCGCTCCTCGACTCAGGGCACGGCGAGAAGCTCGAGCGCCTCGGCCCGCACGTCCTGCGACGCCCCGACCCGCAGGCCATGTGGTCGCCCGCGCTGCCGCCGTCCGAGTGGGACGCGCGCGCCGACCTCGTCTTCGTCCGCGAGTCGGACCGGGGCGGACGCTGGGAGACGCGCGCCGGCGCCGACGTCCCCGACAGCTGGACGATCGACTGCGGCGACGCGCGCCTCCTCGTGCGGCCGACGCCGTTCAAGCACGTCGGCCTCTTCCCGGAGCAGGCGACGAACTGGGCGTGGACCGCCGACCGCGTGCGCGAGCTCGCCGACGCGACGGGCGAGCGGCCGCGCCTGCTCAACCTCTTCGCGTACACGGGCGCCGCGACGGTGCTCGCGAGCCGGGCGGGCGCGTTCGTGACGCACGTCGACAGCAGCAAGCCCGCGATGCGCTGGGCGCGCGAGAACGCGGAGCTCACCGGGCTGCCCGGCGACGCCGTGCGCTGGATCCAGGACGACGCGCCGACCTTCGTCGGGCGCGAGGTGCGGCGCGGCAAGCGCTACCACGGCGTGCTCCTCGACCCGCCGCCCTACGGCCGCGGCCCCGACGGCGAGAAGTGGCAGTTCGAGGAGCAGATCGTCGAGCTCGTGTCGCGCGTCGGCGCGCTGCTCGAGGACGGGCCGGCCTTCGTCGTGCTCTCCTGCTACGCGGTGGGCACCTCGCCGCTCGCGTTCGCGAACATGCTCGAGGAGCTGGGGCCCGGGGAGGTCGAGGCGGGCGAGCTCGCGTTGCCGCACGAGGGCTCGTCGCGGCTGCTGCCCGCGGGGCTCTGCGGGCGCTGGAACCGCACGGACTGAGGCGACGGCACCGCGGCCGCCGCGTCGCGACGAGCGCCGACGGACCGCCGTCCACGCAGCCGCGACCGGCCGCCTCCCGGCACGCGATCCGCGCCGCCGGTTACGATCCGGCCCCGCCCACCGGACGACCGCCATGCTGCCGACGACGCTCCTCCTGCTCACCGCCGCCCTGCTCCCGGGTGACCCCGACGACGCCGCCGCCCTCGCGCCGCCCACGCCGCCCGCGGTCCTCGAGCGCATCGTCGAGCTCGGCACGCGGGAGAGCACCGTCGAGTCGTGGCTCGACCACCTCGTGAACGGCATCGGCGCGCGGCTCACCGGCTCGCGCAACCTGGAGGAGGCGGAGCGCTGGACGCTCGAACGCTTCCGCGAGCTGGGGCTCGACGCGCGCCTCGAACAGTGGGGCGAGGTCGCCGTGGGCTTCGACCGCGGGCCGTCGCGCGGCGCGCTCGTCGCGCCGGAGCACGTCGACCTGACCTTCATGACGCGCTCGTGGTCGGCGGGGACGGACGGGCCGGTGCGCGGGCCGGTCGTGCTCGCGCCGCGCGACGCCGAGGAGCTCGAGGCGGTGCGCGACCGCCTGCCCGGCGCGTGGGTGCTCACGCCGAACGGCTGGCCGCCGCGGCCGCGCGGGGACGACGCGCCGGAGGACGTCGCCGACGACGCCGAGGCGCGCAGCGAATGGATCCGCGCGCAGCTCGGCGCCTACCGCGAGTTCACGGGAGCGCGCTCGGCCGCCTACGAGGAGGCGGGCGTCGCGGGCCAGGTGCGCCGCGGCTTCGGCGACCAGGACCTGCTGCTCATGAGCGGCAACATGAACGTCGCGTGGGACGAGCTCCCCGACGACGTGTCGATCACGCTCGTCGGCTCGCAGTTCGACGACCTGCGCGCGCGGCTCGACGCGGGCGAGGCCCTCGAGCTGGAGTTCGACGTCGACAACCGCTTCCGCGAGGGGCCCGTGCCGCAGCACAACGTCGTCGCGGACCTCGTCGGCGCCGAGCGGCCGGACGAGTACGTGATCGTCGGCGGGCACCTCGACAGCTGGGACATCGCGCCCGGCGCGACGGACAACGCGACCGGCGTCGCGACGACGCTCGAGGCCGCGCGCCTGCTCGTCGAGAGCGGCGCCCGCCCCGCGCGTACGATCCGCTTCATGCTCTTCGGCGGCGAGGAGCAGGGCCTGCACGGAAGCCGCGCGTGGGTCGCCGAGCACGCCGACGAGATGCCGCGCATCTCCGCGGTGCTCGTGCACGACGGCGGCACGAACGCGCTCGCGGGGCTGCCCGTGACGCGCGCCATGCGCCCGCAGATGGAGCGCGCGCTCGGTCCGGTCCTCGACTTCGCGGCGGACCGCGAGGGCATCCCGGCCTTCACGCTGCGCGACGTGAACGGCCTGTCGCCCGGCGCGAGCGACCACAACCCGTTCCTCCAGGAGGGCGTGCCCGGCTTCTTCTGGGACCAGTCCGGCCGCGCCGACTACGACTGGACGCACCACACGCAGCACGACGTCTACGAGGCGGCGATCCCCGAGTACCAGGAGCACTCGGCGGTCGTCGTCGCGCTGAGCGCGCTGGGCCTCGCCGACCTGCCGGAACTGCTCGACCGCCGCGGCATGACGCGCGTGCGCCGCACGCTCGGCGTCTTCCTCGACGGGAACACGGTGACGGGCGTGTCCGGCGACAGCCAGGCCGCGCGCCTCGGCGTCGAGACGGGCGACGTCTTCACGAGCGTCGACGGCGAGCCGCTCCCCGAGGGCGGGCTGCGCGCGGCACGCGACCGCGGCGAGGCGCGCAAGGTCTTCGGCTGGACGCGCGGCGACGAGACCCTCACCGGCGTCTTCGAGTGGGACGAGGGCGACATCGACCGCGAGCCGGAGGGCTTCACCGTGCCGACGGTCGACGGCGTGACGATCCACGGCGACTGGTACACGGGCCGCCTCGACGGTCCCGCAGCCGGGAGCGCCGTCGTGCTCCTGCACATGAACCGCGCGGACCGCCACACCTGGACGCCCGTGCGCGACGAGCTCTACGCGGCGGGCATCGCGACCGTCGCGATCGACCTGCGCGGTCACGGCGACAGCGTGGACGCCGAGGGCGTGCTCGCCGGGCGCGTCGCCGAGAGCGACCCCGAGCACTACGCGGCGATGGTGCACGACGTCGCGGCGGCCGTCGCCTGGCTCGAGCAGCGCGGCTACCCCGCGGAGCGCATCGGCCTCATGGGCGCGAGCGTCGGCTGCTCGGTCGCGCTGCGCGCCGCGAACGAGGACCCGCGCCTCGCGGGCGTCGTCGCGCTCACGCCGGGCTCGCGGTACCTCGGCGTCGACAGCCTCGCGGACGCGGCGCGCTGGGACGACCGCCCGCTCGCGCTCGTGAGCAGCGAGGAGGAGGCGGACGTCGGCGCGCGCCCGATCCGCGACGCGCTCCTCGCGCGCGACCGCTGGACGCGCACGCAGCTCGTCATCGTCCCCGGCACGGGCATCCACGGCACGCGCATGTTCGGCGTCGTGGACGGCCTCGAGCAGGAGCTCGCCGACTGGTGGGCCGGGGTGCTCGCGCGCTGAGGGCGCGACGGCCGGGGCTCCCGGCGCGTCGGGGTGGTAGCGGAGGAGGGACTCGAACCCCCGACACGCGGATTATGATTCCGCTGCTCTAACCAACTGAGCTACTCCGCCGAAAGCCCGGCTCAAGTAGGCGACCGGCCCGCCCCCGTCAAGCGCGAAATCGCGGGGTTCGGGGCGGATTCGGATCAGGCGGCAAGCCAGCTGAAGAAGTCCTTCGGGGCCCGCTCGCGAAGGCGGCGCGCGATCTCGCGGCCGAGGGCGGCGCCGTCCTCGATCGGGGCGCGGCCCTCGTCGGCGATCACCTCCGAGCCGTCGGGACGCAGGATCTCGCCGCGCAGCCAGATCTCGCCGCCCTGCAGCAGCGCGAGCCCGGCGATCGGCGTCTCGCACGAACCGTCGAGCGCGCCGAGATAAGCCCGCTCGCAGGCCAGCCGTTGCCCCGTGGGTCCGTCGTGAATCGCGGCCAGCAGGTCGGCGACGCGGCTGTCGTCGGCGCGGCGCTCGATCCCGATGGCACCCTGCGCCACGGCGGGCAGCATCTCCTCGGGGTCGATGGCGGTGCGCGGCACGTCCGCCATGCCGAGCCGGTTCAGCCCGGCCATGGCGAGGAAGGTCGCGACCGCGACGCCCTCTTCCAGCTTGCGCATCCGGGTCTGCACGTTGCCGCGGAATTCGACCAGCGTCAGGTCGGGGCGGCGATGCGCCAGTTGCGCCCGGCGGCGCAGACTGGACGAGCCGACCACCGCGCCTTGCGGCAGGTCCGACAGGAGACCGCCGTCGAGCGTCACGAAGGAATCGCGCACGTCCTCGCGCGGCAGGTAGGTATCGAGCAGCAGCCCGGCGGGCTGTTCGACCGGCATGTCCTTCATCGAATGAACCGCGATGTCGATCTTGCCGGCCAGCAGGTCTTCCTCGATCTCGCGGGTGAAGAGGCCCTTGCCCCCGATCTCTTTCAGGGGCTTGTCGAGAACCTGGTCACCGGTGACCTTGATCACGACGATCTCGAACGCCGAGCCCGGCAGATCGAAGGCCGCCGCGAGCCGGTCGCGGGTCTCGTGGGCCTGTGCAAGCGCAAGCGGCGAACCGCGGGTTCCGATACGGAGGGGCGAGGCGGGGGACGGAAGATCGAGAGCCATGCGTGAGCCTACAATGTGTCAACTTGACCTGACAATAGCCATTGATTGACAAGCGGTCGCATGGGAAACTTCCGGACGCAAGACGAGAAGGACGACCGATGCCCGAGACCAAGAAACTGATGCGCGCCCTGGCGGGCGAGGTCCTGCCGACGCCGCCGATCTGGATGATGCGTCAGGCAGGCCGTTACCTGCCCGAATACCGCGCCACGCGGGCACAGGCCGGGGACTTCCTGTCGCTCTGCTACAACTCCGAGCTCGCCGCCGAGGTAACGCTGCAGCCGATCCGCCGCTACGGCTTCGACGCGGCGATCCTGTTCGCCGACATCCTGCTGCTGCCGCAGGCGCTCGGGGCCGACCTGTGGTTCGAGACCGGCGAGGGCCCGCGCCTGAGCACCATCACCACCGAGGCGGACTTTGCCTCCATCAAGGGCAAGGACGACATCCACGACCACCTCGCCCCGGTCTACGAGACCGTGCGGATCCTCGCACGCGAACTGCCGAAGGAGACCGCGCTGATCGGTTTCGCGGGCGCGCCGTGGACCGTGG
>JAUIEF010000159.1 GCA_030428785.1 bacterium | reverse complement strand
AGGTAGGCCTCGTCGACGCCCGGGTCGCGGGCGAGCGTCCGTGCGCTCGACGCGTCGACGCGCGCGATGACGAAGGGCCAGACGTCGCCGGTCGCGACGAGCTCCGCGCCGAGGGCGGCGGCCCGCGCGGCGAAGGCGGCGTTGCCCGGCGCGTAGCGCGACGCGGCCGCCGCGTGCGCGCCCCGACGGGCGGTGTCCACCGCCGCGCCGACATCCGCGCCCGGCGCCCGGCCCGCGATCGCGGCGCGCATCGCGCCGCCGCCGGCGCGCGCGCCCTCCGGCTCCGTGAGCCAGAACGCGACCTCGAGCGTCTCGCCGGGGGCCAGGCGGGCGACGCGCTCGTGGAGCGCGGGCGTCATGCCGCCGCGCCGGCGCAGGCCGAGCGCGTGGTCCTCGCGGCGCAGCGCGTCGAGGTCGACGGGCGTCCCGTCGGCCAGCGTCGTCGCGCGCGCGACGCGGCCGTCCGGCAGCACGCGGCGCTCGTCCGTGACGACGAGCCCCGACGCGCGCAGCGGCACGAGCGTCCGGACGACGGGCGCGGTGAGGGCCGCCTCGGGTGTCGTCCCGTCGGCGAGGACCCGCGGCCCCTCGGTCGACGCACCCTGCGCGGAGGCCGAGGCGACGAGCGCGACGAACGCCGCGGCCACGAGCGCCGGGCGACGACGCGGCGACGAGGCGGCACGATCCGGGGCGGACGGACGGGCGGCGACGGGCGGCATCTGGATCCTCGCGACGACGGGCGGCGGGACTCGGAACGCGTCCCCGAGCTGTCAGCCTACCAGCCATCGCGCCGCGCGAGGCGTGGCGGCGACGCGACCGGCCGGCGTCTCAGCCGCCCGTGAGCAGCCGGTGGAACGTGAGCGGGTCGATGTTCGTCCCGCACACGACGAGCCCGACGCGCCGGCCTGCGAGGCGCTCGCGCAGCGGTCCGAGCAGCGCGGCCATGGCGGTGGCGCCGGCCGGCTCGAGGGCGAGCTTGAGGTCGCGGAAGGCGAGGGCCTGCGCGGCGAGGATGCGCTCGTCCGGCACGAGGACGACCTCGTCGAGGTGCTCCTTGCAGAGACGGAAGGACGTCGGTCCGGTGAACGGCGCGGCGAGGCTGTCCGCGACCGTGTCCATCGCCTCGAGGGTCACGGGCTCGCCGGCGGCCAGCGCGCGGGTGAGCGTCGGCGCGCCCTCGGGCTCGACGCCGTACACTGCGCAGTCGGGGCGGAGCGTCTTCACGGCGAGCGCGACGCCCGACGCGAGCCCGCCGCCGCCGACGGGCACGACGACCGCCTCGAGGTCCGGCACCTGACGGCAGAACTCGAGCCCGAGCGTGGCGGTCCCCAGCGAGGTGAGCATCCCCTCGAACGGGTGCACGAAGAAGCGCCCCTCCTCGGCGACGATCCGGTCGACGAGCTCGAAGCCCTCGCGCGCGTCGTCCACGAAGAGCACCTCGGCGCCGTGCGACCGGCAGCGCTCCACGCGGAACGGGTTCGCGTGGCTCAGCATGACGACCTTCGCCGACAGACCGAGCTCGCGCGCCGTGTACGCCACGGCGACGGCGTGGTTGCCGGCGCTGATCGCGGTGACGCCGTTCCGCAGCGCGTCCGCCGGCTGGTTCAGCAGCACGTGGAAGGCGCCGCGCACCTTGAACGTGCCGGTGAACTGGAGCATCTCGAGCTTGAGGTGGACGTCCGTGCCGGGGGCCGTGCGCTCGCGCAGCTCCGGGCTGCGCCACCGGTGGACCGGCGTCTCGATCACGCGGTCGCCGAGCAGCTCGCGGACCGCCTCGAGGGTCCGCGCCGTGACGGGGCCGTCGTTCGGAGTCGTCGTCATCGCCCTCGGTCCGCTCGACGTCGACGGCCGGACGTCGGCCGCGCCGCGCGGGATTCTATCGCGCGGGCGGCGGCCGCGTGAGCGGTACGGACCCTGACCGACGCCTCAGTGCTGCAGCGGGAAGCCGTAGCTCTTGGGCAGGACCGTGACCTTGCCGTCCTTGGGCGTGCGGAACGCGCCGAAGGTGTAGCCGCCGCGGCCGTGCCCCAGGCCGACGAGGAGCGAGCCCGACGACGAGAACGCGAGCACGGGCGACACCGCGAGGCTCACCTCGGACGCCTTCTTGAGGCCGCCCGTGCGCAGGTCGAGGTACGTCGGCATGACGTGCTCGCCGCCCGTCCCCACGACGAACGACGCGTGGTTGCCGTTCGGCGAGACGGCGAAGCGGCCGAGCTCGACGTGCGTCTGGTCCGGGTAGAGCATGAGCAGCGGCGGCGCGCCGGGAAGCGTGCGCTCGAGGACCTCGACGTGGAGGTCGACGTCCGCGGCGTCCTCCGGCGGCTCGCCGACGGGCCGCCCGGTGACGACGACGACCGACGATCCGAGCCCGACGAGCTCCGGGCGCACGCGCAGCCCCTTGAGGTGCTGCACCGGGTCGAGGGTCGGCGCGTCGGGGTCCGCCTCGTAGAGCTCCCACGTCGGCGCGGCGACGGACGGCCGGTCGGCCACGAGGAACAGCCGCTCGGCGTCCGGGTCGAAGAGGACCTCGTCGACGTGGAGCCCCGCGCCCAGCTCGAACGGCGTGGTCACCGGACCGCCGTCCGCGAGCCGGCACGACCACGCGGTGGACCCGGCCTCGACGAACCAGAGCTCGTCCGAGTCGAGGAAGTGGAGCGCGCGGAGCGCGGAGGCGGAGCCGTCGGCGTCGGGGAGCGAGCCGCGCACCCGCTGCGCGGGCTCCACCGGCGGCAGGCGCCGCACGAGGATCTCGTGGGCGCGGTCCGCGCGACGCCACGCGAGGCGGTCGCCGCGCGGGTTGAACGCCATGAGCGGTCCGTGCGCCGACGACGGGACGTCGTAGTCGGCGGGGTCCTCCGTGACGCGGACCGGCGCGCCGGCCACCTCCACGGCGAACACGTGACGGTCGCCGCTCTCGGCGTCGACGCGCCGCTCGAAGCGCACGACCGCTCCGACACGCGTGCCCCACTCGTTCATGACGACGTCGGGCAGGACCTCCGCGCGGAGCAGGCCGAAGTCGACGGGCGCGGTGGACGTGTCGCTCGGGCGTGCGCGGCGCAGCTCGCCGGACGCGACGAACCACACGCCGCGGGTGGACGCCCGGAGCGTCGCGCCCTCGATCCGGTGCGGCGGGTCGTCCTGCGTGACGACGTGCGTGACCGCCTCCTCGTCGAGCCGGACGACGACGACGTCGCCGCCCGCGTCGTAGGTCGTCGCGACGGCGGCCGTGCGGCCGTCGGCGGACACGAACACGCACTCGTCGAGCGCGGGGCCGGCGGGGTCGCTGGGCACGGCGACGAGCAGCTCGGGCGAGCCGTCGACGCGCACGCGCAGGAGTCCGGTCTCCGCGCCGGACTGCACGCGGTAGAGCGCGCCGCCGGAGGGGAGCCGCACGTGCGGGGCGGGGGAGTCGACGCCCCGCTGCACGGGGCGGCCGACGCGCAGCCGGTCGGCGTCGTGCTGGCCGACGAGGCGGATCGACAGGAACGTCACGTCCTCGATCTCGGGCACGGCCATGCCGGTGGGCTCGTCGACCGTCCAGATGTGCATCGCGCCGTCGGGCGCCTGCACGACGAACGGCATCTGCTGCGCGCGCGACGGAGCGAGCAGCGCGGTGCCCGCGAGGACGACCGTCAGGACGACGCGCACGGCGCGACGCGGGGCGGTGGCGTGGGGGAGGAACCTCATCGTGGATCGCTCGCGGGGTGCCGGGTGGATCGGCTCCTTCATCGGCGTGTCGGGCGCCCGGGCAGGAATGCGCACGCATCGATGTGTCGACACGCCGCGCTCCGTCGTGCATCCATGCGGCACGGCCGTCTCCCGCTCCAGCCCGTGTCCCGGGTCGGCCGAAGAGTGGAACCGGCAGGGAGAGCCGACCCGAACGACCGGAGTCCGACATGAAGCTCGCGATGGTGGGCCTGGGGCGCATGGGCGCCAACATGGCCCGACGGCTGATGCGCGACGGCCACGAGGTCGTCGCGTGCAACAGGAGCCGCGGCCCCGTGGACGAGCTGGCCGCGGAAGGCGCGATCCCCGCGTACTCGCTCGAGGAGGCGGTCGCCGCGCTCGCCCCGCCGCGCGTGGTGTGGGTCATGGTGCCCGCGGGCGCCGCGACGGAGTCCACCGTCCTGGAACTCGGCAGGCTGTGCGACCCCGGCGACGTCGTCGTCGACGGCGGCAACTCCTGGTTCAAGGACGACGTGCGGCGCGCGAAGGTGCTCGCGGACAAGGGCGTCCGCTACGTCGACTGCGGCACGAGCGGCGGTGTCTGGGGACTCGAGCGCGGCTACTGCCTCATGGCCGGCGGCGAGCGCGCGGCGATCGAGCTGCTCGAGCCCGCGCTGCGCACGCTCGCACCCGGCGTCGGCGACATCCCGCGCACGCCCGACCGCGACCGACCGGACAGCACCGCTGAGCAGGGCTACCTGCACTGCGGCCCCGTCGGCTCCGGGCACTTCGTGAAGATGGTGCACAACGGCATCGAGTACGGCCTCATGCAGGCGTACGCCGAGGGGCTCGACATCCTCAAGGGCGCCGCGGGCGAGCAGCTCGACGAGGACATCCGGTACGACATCGACCTCGCGGACGTCACCGAGCTCTGGCGGCGCGGCAGCGTCGTCGGCTCCTGGCTGCTCGACCTCACGGCGACCGCGCTCGCGCGCAGCCCGAAGCTCGAGGAGTTCAGCGGGTACGTGCAGGACAGCGGCGAGGGGCGGTGGACCGTGCTGGCCGCCGTCGAGGAGGCCGTGCCCGCCGACGTGCTGACGGCCGCGCTCTACAAGCGGTTCCGTTCGCGGCAGGAGCACACCTTCGCGGAGAAGGTGCTCTCGGCGATGCGCAAGGGCTTCGGCGGTCACGTGGAGCAGCCGTCCGCGTGACGCGGGCCCCGACGACGCGATGACCTCTCCGGACGACCGACCCGCCGGCGGCAACGGACGACGCGCGAGCCCCTGCACGCTCGTCATCTTCGGCGCGTCGGGCGACCTCACGAAGCGCAAGCTCCTCCCGGCGCTCTACAACCTGAGCCGTCAGCACCTGCTGCCCGACGACTTCGCGGTGCTCGCGTTCGCGCGACGCGAGGCGTCGGACGAGGTAATCCGTGACCGGTTCGGCGCGGAGGTCGCGCGGTTCGCCGGAGCCGACCTCGACGTCGCCGCGTGGGAGTGGCTCGCGGATCGCGTCCACTACCTCCAGGCGAGCTTCGACGACGACGCCGCCTACCGCCGCCTCGCGGAGCGCCTCGACCGCGCCGCCGAGGAGCACGGCACCCGGCACAACGTGCTCTTCTACCTCGCGACCGCGCCGGAGTGGTTCGGGCCGGTCGTCGACGGTCTGGAACGCGCGGGGCTCACGTCCGAGGAGGGCGGCTGGCGGCGTGTCGTCGTCGAGAAGCCCTTCGGCCACGACCTCGCCTCGGCGAAGGCGCTCAACGCGGAGCTCCGGAGCGCGCTCGACGAGCGGCAGATCTACCGCATCGACCACTACCTCGGGAAAGAGACCGTCCAGAACCTGCTCGTGTTCCGGTTCTCGAACGGGATCTTCGAGCCCATCTGGAACCGTCGGTACGTCGACCACGTGCAGATCACCGTGGCGGAGACGCTCGGCGTCGAGGGGCGCGGCGGCTACTACGACGGCGCCGGCGCGCTGCGGGACATGGTCCCGAACCACATCTTCCAGCTCATCTCGCTCGTCGCGATGGAGCCGCCCATCTCCTTCGAGGCGGACGCGGTGCGCGACGAGCAGTCGAAGGTCGTGAGGGCCATCCAGCCGATGAGGCCGGAGGAGGTCCTGACGCGCACGGTGCGCGGCCAGTACGACGCGGGCGAGTCGGGCGGACGGAAGCTGCCCGCCTACCGTGACGAGGACCGCATCGATCCGGAGTCCTCGACCGAGACCTTCGTCGCGATGAAGCTGGGCATCGACAACTGGCGGTGGAAGGACGTGCCGTTCTACCTGCGCGTCGGCAAGGCGATGCCGCGGCGGCTCTCCGAGATCGTCGTCCAGTTCAAGCGGCCGCCGTTCACCATGTTCCGCGACACGCCGGTCGACGCGCTCCAGCCGAACGCGCTCGTCGTGAACATCCAGCCGGACGAGGGCATCGCGCTGCGGTTCGGCGTGAAGAAGCCCGGCGCGAGCATGGGCATCGGCAACGTCGACATGGAGTTCTGCTACGGCGAGTACTTCGACGAGGAGCCGGCGACCGGCTACGAGCGCCTGCTGTTCGACGCGATGCTCGGCGACCAGACGCTCTTCCAGCGCGCGGACATGGTCGAGGCCGGGTGGCGGGCGGTCACCCCGGTGCTCGACGTGTGGAAGGCGCTCGAGCCGCGCGACTTCCCCGACTACGCCGCGGGCACGTGGGGGCCGGACGCGGCCGAGGCCTTGCTCGCGCGGGACGGCCGCCGCTGGTGGGAGGACCCGTCGTGACGCCGCCGCTGGGAGGGAGCACCTGCTCCACGAAGGGCCTCGGTTCGACCATGGGGCTGCGGTTCCAGTGGATCCGCAAGACCGCGGACGTGCACGAGCTCGCCCGCACCGCAGCCGACGAGGTCCTGCGGCTGAGCCACGAGGCGATCGCCGAGCGCGGCGTGTTCCGCATCGCGCTCGCCGGCGGGTCCACGCCGCGCACGCTCCACGAGGTGCTGGCCGCGTCGACGATGGCGCGCTTCGACAAGTGGCACTTCTACTGGGGTGACGAGCGCTACGTGCCGCCGGCGCACCGCGACAGCAACTTCCTCATGGCGCAGCAGACGCTGCTCGGGCGGATCCACGTGTCGGAGCACCAGGTGCACCGCATGCGGACGGAGGCCGGGAACCCGTCGGTCGTCGCCGCGGAGTACGAGCACGAGCTGCGCTACAGCTTCGGCGTCCGGCGCGACGAGCGCCCCCGGTTCGACTGCGTGCTGCTCGGCATGGGCGACGACGGGCACACCGCGTCGCTGTTCCCGGGGAGCCCGGTCCTCGACGAGGAGGACGCCCTCGTCGCCGCGCCCTGGGTCGACGCCGTGCAGGCGTACCGCATCACCCTCACCCTGCCCGCGTTGAACGCGGCGCGCGCGGTGATCTTCACGGTCTCCGGCGTGTCGAAGGCCGAGGCCCTGCGCGACGTGCTCGACGAGCGGGGTCCGGCACGCGACCGCCCCGCGCGGCTCGTCTGTCCGCTCGACGGCACCGTGCTCTGGGTCGTCGACCGGGAGGCGTGCGGCGAGGACGTCGGCCCGGCCGACGCCGGCTGCTGAACGGGGCCCCCCCGGACGCAGTGCCGCCCGGGTCGAGGCCCCTGACGAGGCCCCGCCCGGGCGGGGAGGTCGAGGTCGGCCGCGCGTCGCGCGACCGCTCGCGGGTTCAGCTCAGAACTCGCTCTCCTCGACGATGGTCTGCTTCTTCATCTTCGGCGCCTTGAGCTTCAGGCTCGTCTTGATGATGCCGGACAGGCCGGAGTTCTCGACGGAGAGCGTGTAGGTGCCGAGCTCGGGCAGCACGAGATCCTTGATCTTGAAGTTGCCCTTCTTGTTCTTGGTGATGAAGCCGGTCAGCTCGACGGGGTCGCCCTCCTCGGGGCCGGAGATCGTCGGGTTGAACGGGACGGCGTCGGACTTCTTGAGGCCGTTGATCGTGCCGTTGAGGAGGTAGCCGGACTTCGCGTCGAAGGACGTGTCCTGGGTCTCCTCGGGGCCGACGCCCGAGTCGTTCTTGAAGCTCTTGTTCGCCTTCGAGAGCTTGCCCTTGGTCTTGGTCGTGTACGTCCCGATGGTCGCCTCGGCGCCCGTCATGTGGATCTGGTACACGCCCGTGGCCGGGAGCTCGAGCTTCTTGATCGTGGTCTTCTTCTTGCCGGAGGCCTCCGACGCGATCTCGTCGTCGTCGGGGTCCGTGATCGCGAGCTCGGGGAGCAGGCTCTGTTTCTTGTCGGCCTTCATGCTGATGGTGACCTTCTCACCAGCGAGGCCCTCGAACTCGACGATGTCCTCGTCGTCCACGAGGATCTCGCCCTTGAAGGTGTCACCGAGGTTCAGCAGGGCGTCGACGGTGGTCCCGAGGAGGACCGCGACGGCCAGGCAAACGACGACGGTGCTGATCTTGGCTTGCTGCATTGCCGGTTGTTCTCCGGGTTCGGACCGACCAAGCGCCCCACTGCCAGGGGGTCTTGCGTGTTGGGGGAGGATACGCACTCAAGCGCCCATGAGAAGTGTCAGTAACACCAATCTTGCTGAAGAAACGGAGAGTTTAGGCCTGCTCCGGGTTTTCCCGGATGCCGGGCTCGTCGCGCGGGGCGCGATCGGGCGTCCTCCGCGGGGGCCCGACGGCGATCCCACCCGCCCGTTTCGTCGCGCGAACTGACTCGCGACTCAGGAATCGCGGCGGTGGGGGAGCACGCATGGGAGGGCCTCGATCCCGCGCCGTCCCGGCGCCCGAGCGGCGGCGACCGGAGGAGCGCTTCGGCGCGCGGAGCTGCCGGCCCGGAGTCGGGGCGTGGGCCGCGGAGGGCGGTCGCGATACCATCCGCGGTCCGACCGACCCGATCGAAGACGGAGCTGCGGGACCCCATGCCTCCCACGACCCCCGAGACCCACGCCTTCCAGGCCGAGACGCGCGAGCTGCTCGACCTCATGATCCACTCCCTCTACTCGAACCGGGAGATCTTCCTGCGCGAGCTCGTGTCGAACGCCAGCGACGCGCTCGACAAGCTCCGGTTCGAGGCCGCTCGCGACCCCTCGCTGCGCGACGGCGCCGAGGAGCCGCGCATCCGGCTCGAGCCCGACCCCGCCGCGCGGACGCTCGTCGTCGACGACAACGGCATCGGCATGACCCGCGAGGAGGTCGTCTCGAACATCGGGACGATCGCGCGCTCGGGGACCAAGGCCTTCGTCGAGGAGCTGCGCAAGCAGAAGGACGCCGGGGACGCGCCGCCCGAGCTCATCGGGCAGTTCGGCGTCGGCTTCTACTCCTCGTTCATGGTCGCCGACAAGGTCGTCGTCGAGACGCGCAAGGCGGGCTCCGACGAGGCCGTCCGCTGGACGTCGGAGGGCGACGGCCGGTTCGCGGTGGAGGCGTGCGACAAGTCCTCGCACGGCACGCGCATCACGCTGCACCTCCGGGAACCGCTCCGCGACGACGACGGCGAGACGGTCGACGGCACGCAGGACTTCTCGGACCCGCTCGTGCTGCGTGACGTCGTGAAGCGCCACTCGGACTTCGTGGCGTGGCCCGTGCAGATGGACGTCGAGCGCGAGGAGGGCGAGGGCGAGGAGAAGCAGACGGTCGTCCGCACCGAGACGCTCAACTCCATGAAGCCGCTCTGGACGCGGCCGAAGAGCGAGATCACGGACGAGGAGTACGCCGAGTTCTACCGGCACCACTCCCACGACTGGCACGACCCGCTGTCGACCATCCACGTCCACGCGGAGGGCACGCACGAGTACACCGCGCTCGTGTTCCTCCCGCAGCAGCGGCCGCACGACGTCTTCGATCCGACGCACCACAACAGCCGCCTCAGCCTCTACGTGAAGCGCGTGTTCGTCATGCAGGAGTGCGAGGAGCTGCTGCCGACGTGGCTGCGCTTCGCGCGCGGCCTCGTCGACTCCGCGGACCTCCCGCTGAACGTCTCGCGCGAGACGCTGCAGCACAACCGGCAGATCGGCCAGATCCGCAAGCGCCTCGTGAAGAAGGTCCTCGAGACGCTGGGCGGGCTGCTCGCGGACGACCGCGAGAAGTACACGCGGTTCTGGGCGTCGCTCGGCGCGGTCCTCAAGGAGGGCATCTACCTCGACGGGACCCACCGCGACGACCTCGCGCAGGTGGCGCTCTTCCAGAGCTCCGCGGGAATCGGGCCGGCGGAGGACGGCGAGGAAGCGGACGACGCGCCGGCCGAGGACGCGGCGTGCCCGCACGGCTTCACGACGCTCTCGGAGTACGTCGCGCGCATGCCGCTCGCGCAGTCGTCGATCTACTACGTCACCGGGCCGGACCGCGCGTCCGTCGAGGGCTCGCCGCACATCGAGGCCGCGCGCGCGAAGGGCTACGAGGTGCTCTTCATGATCGACCCGGTGGACGAGTGGGTGCTCCAGCGGCTCCAGAGCTTCGAGGACAAGCCGCTCGTGTCGCTCGACCGCGGCGCCGGCGACCTCGACGAGGGCGACGAGGCGGAGGAGCAGCGCAAGGAGAAGCAGACGGAGCTCGCGCCCCTGCTCGAGGCCGCGCGCGACTCGCTCGACGACTACGTCAAAGAGGTGCGGCTGTCGGGGCGGCTCAAGCAGAGCCCGGCGGTGCTCGTGTCCGACGAGGGCGCGCTCTCGCCGCAGCTCGAGCAGATGCTGCGCGCGCAGGGACAATCGGTCCCGCCGCAGAAGCGGATCCTCGAGCTCAACCCCGACCACCCGGTGCTCGCGCGGCTCACCGAGCTCCACGGCTCCGGCGACGAGCAGCGCTTCCACCTCTTCGTGGAGCTGCTCCACGGCCAGGCGTTGCTCGCCGAGGGGTCGCCCGTGCCGGACCCCGCCCGCTTCGCCCGGCTCGTGACGGAGCTCATGGCGCCGGGCGACCTCACGGCGAGCGGAGGCGCGCCGGACGGGGCGGCGGGCGCCGAGGGCGCGGCCGGCGCGGAGGCCTAGCCGGCGGTCCGTCGGGAATGGGGGCTTGACGGGTCGACTACACCCGTAGTATTACGGCTGTAGTTGAAGCCCGAGGAGGCCCCATGTTCCAGGTCACCGATCTCCAGCTCGCCGTCCTGCGGGAACTCTGGTCCCGCGGCGAGGCGAGCGTGGCGGACGTCCACGAGGCGCTCCAGGACGAGCGCGGCCTGGCCACGACGACCGTGGCCACGCTGCTCAGCCGACTCGAGAAGCGCGGGCTCGTGACGCACCGGGCCGACGGCCGGCGGCACGTCTACCGCGCGCTCGTCACCGAGCAGGAGGTGCAGACGGCGCTGCTCGACTCCGTGACGGACGGGGTCTTCGGCGGCGACGTCACGGCCCTCGTCAGCCACCTCCTCACGGCCCGGGAGGTGAGCCCGGGCGACCTGGCCGCCGTCCAGGAGCTCCTCGACCGCATGCAGGACACGAACGCCGACACGGAGACGCGCGATGACTGACCCGGTCCCCCCGCAGGCCGCCCTCGAGGGTCTCGCCTGGCTCATCACGTACGTGCTCCACAGCACGATCCTGATCGGCGGCGTCTGGCTCGTGACGCGGCTTCGCCTCGTGCGCTCCGCCGGAACGGAGGACGTGCTCTGGAAGATCGCGCTCGCCGGCGGGCTCGTCACGGCGACGCTGCAGACGGCGGTCGGCGTGCGACCGGTGGCCGGCACGTTCGTCCTCGAGACGCGGCCCGCGGCGACGGACGCCGGCGAGCCGGTCCGCGTGGCGGAGGCGCAGCTGGCGCTCGGGCTCCTCGCGCTGCCCGACGGCGCGGAGCTGCAGTTCACCTTCGAGGAGACGGACGAGGTCCTGTCTCCCGCCCTGGCGTCGACGCCCTTCGTCGCGCCGGGCTCGCTCGACGCGGGGGACGGCCTGCGGCCCGCGGGGCGCCGGGCGCCCGCCCGCCGCGCCGACCCGGCGTCCATGCGGCCCGCCCCGCGGTCGACCTCCGGCGTGCCGACGGTCGCCGCGCCCGCGGCCGACGTCGTGCTCGCCGCCGGCGGGGAGTCGACCGCCGAGGCCGGGCGCTGGTCGCCCGCCGCGTGGATCTCGCGCCACTGGGTCATCGTCGTCGGCGTGCTGTGGGCCGTCCTCGCGGCGGCCGGACTCCTGCGCTTCCTCCACCTGCGCCGCCGGCTCTTCCGCGCGCTCGGCTCGCGTCGCCCGGTCGAGAGCGTCCGCATGCTGAGCATCCTCGGTCGACTCGAGCACCGGGCGGGTGTCCGCGGCGCGGTGCGCCTGACGAGCTCGCCGTTCCTCTCCGGGCCGGTCGCGCTCGGTCGGCGCGAGGTCTGCGTCCCCGCGCGCGCCGTGACGGAGCTGGACCCGCGACAGCAGGAGGCGCTCCTCGCGCACGAGCTCGCGCACATCCGTCGTCGCGACCCGCAGTGGCTCGTGTTCTGCGGCGTGCTCGAGGCGCTCTGCTTCTTCCAGCCGCTCAACCGGCTCGCGCGCCAGCGGCTCCAGGCCGTGTCCGAGTTCCTCTGCGACGACTGGGCCGTGGACAGCACGGGCCGGCGCGTCACGCTCGCCCAGTGCCTCGCGGAGGTCGCGAGCTGGATCGAGGACACGCGGGACGCGCTGCCGGTCGCCGGCATGGCGCGCCCCGACTCGTCGCTCGTGCAGCGGATCCGTCGCATCGCCGAGCGGCCCGACGGGCAAGCCGTGCTGCGTCGTTCCGCGACGGCGCTGCTCGCGCTCGCGCTGCTCGGAGCGGTGTCGTGCGGCGTCCCCGGCATCTCGGTCGGCGCTCCCGACGGCGGTCTGCTCGCGGAGCTGCGCGGCCTCGTCCAGGGGGCGTTCCAGGCGCTCGCGCCGAACGGCGACGACGCGGCCGCCGCTCCCCAGGAGTGCGCGGTCGACCCGTGTGACGACGCGGACATCGACGTCGACGCCGAGGACCGGTGCTCCGAGAGCGCGCCGGCCTGCGACACGCCGTGTGACGCCGTGGCGCCGGACGCGCCCGCCGCCGGCCCGCGCGACCCGCTCGTCGTGCGCGCACCGCGACCCGTCGGGCGCGACCCGGTCGTGACGTCCGTGACGGCTCCGCTCGCCGATCGCCTCGACGAGGATCGCGGACCCCGCTGGCGCGTCGTCGCCCCGCGAGCCCTTCGTTCCACGACGGTCTCGACGCGCGAGACGCGCGTCCGCTCGTCGGCCGCGTCGCCTCCGGCCCCGGCCCCGCGCCCGGCGGCCGCGCCGCGCCCGGCCGCCGCCCCGTCCCCGTCGCCCGAGCCGCGCCCCGCGCCGTGCG
>JAUIEF010000158.1 GCA_030428785.1 bacterium | reverse complement strand
GGCGGGGGGCGCCGCGCCGGGCGGCGCGTCGCGCGACGCCGCGGGCGACGACCGCCCCGCGCGCGTCACCGGCCTGCGCTGCGGCGACGAGGTCGTGCCCGCGGCGCTCGTCGAGCTCGGCGTCGGCCACTCGGCGCGCGACACCCTCGACGCGCTGCTCGACGCGGGCGTCGCCGCGACGCCCAAGCCGTTCCAGGCCGGACTCCGCATCGAGCATCCGCAGGCGCTCGTCGACCGCTGGCAGTACGGCGACGCGTGCGGCCACCCCGCGCTGCCCGTCGCCGAGTACGTGCTGCGCTCACGCGACCGGCGCGGCGCGCGCCCCGACGTCTTCAGCTTCTGCATGTGCCCCGGCGGCGAGATCCTCCCGTCGACGGAGCGCGCGGGCTTCCTGTGCGTGAACGGCGCGAGCCCCAAGCGGCGCGACGGCCCCTTCGCGAACAGCGGGATGGTCGTCACGGTGACGCCCGAGGTCTCCGGTCCGGACGCGCGCGACGGGCTCGCGCTCCAGCGGCGGCTCGAGGCGCGGGCGTGGGAGCTCGCGGGCGGCGGCTTCCGCGCGCCGGCGCAGCGCGTCGCGGACTTCGTCGCCGGGCGCGTGTCGGAGTCCCTCGGCCCGACGTCCTACCCGCTGCCGCTCGTGCCGGCGCCGCTCGACGAGGTCCTCGCGCCGGGCGCCGCCGCCGCGCTGCGCGACGCGCTCGTCGCGCTCGACCGGCGGCTGCCGGGCTTCGCCGGACCCGACGGCATGCTCGTCGGGCCGGAGAGCCGGAGCAGCGCGCCCCTGCGGCTGCAGCGCGATCCGGACACGCTCGAGTCGACCTCGCACGCCGGGCTGCTGCCCGTGGGGGAGGGCGCGGGCCACGCGGGCGGCATCGTCTCGGCCGCGGTGGACGGCCTGCGCGCGGCGGAGGCGATCGCGCGCGCGTGGCGGCCGGCCGGGCTCGCGGCGACGGCGGCGGGGTGACGGGGCCGCGGGCCCGCGCGCGGGCTTTCACCAGGGATCGTCCGTAGGCGCCTCGCGGGATCCGTTGTAGGGTCGGGGCTTCGTCGCGCCGGGCGCGGCCGTCCCACCCCGAGGCGGTCCGGTCCCGGCCTCTCCCCTCACGACAGCCCCGCGTCCGGAGCCCGGCAGCCCGCTCCGGACGCCAGGAGACCCGAGATGCGCACCCGGCACACCGTCCTCGCCGCCGCCCTCCTGCTCAGCCCGCTCGCCGCGGCGCAGGAGACGAACCCCATGGTCCCCGTGAAGCACCGCGTCGACTCCGGCGTCGTCGCGAACGAGGGCACCGAGCGTCAGGTCATCATCTCCTTCCCCGTGGTCTTCGACGGGGTGAGCTCCATGCAGCTGCACTTCGAGGAGGTCACGCTCGCCGGCAGCACCGCGCTGGGCGACGCCTCCATCCTGCGCATCACGTCCTACGAGGACGGCGCCGTGCAGACGATGAACGCCGTGCACGTCCAGCAGTGGGCGAACAACTCGGCGTACTTCAACGGCAACGCGGTGCAGGTCGAGGTCATCGCCTCGCCGGGCACCGGTCCGAACCGCGTCGTCGTCGAGGGGCTCGACGTCGGCATCCCGGCCGGCACGCAGGAGACCATCTGCCTCACCGACGACCGCGTGCCGAGCAACGACCTGCGGGTCGCGCGCCTCATGCCCGTCGCCTGCACGGCGTGGGTCGTGAACGACTGCGGCAAGTGCATGGTGTCCGCCGGCCACTGCGGCTCCGGCACGGGCAGCAGCGTGCAGTTCAACGTGCCGTTCTCGACGGCGTCCGGCAGCCTCGTGTTCCCGCCGCCGGAGGACCAGTACGCGTTCGACGGCAGCTCGAAGCAGTGGCAGAACAGCACCGACGACTGGCAGTACTTCGGCGCGTTCCCGAACAGCAACACGGGGCTCACGCCCTACCAGGCGTACGGCGTCGCGTTCGACCTGCTCAACCCGCCCGGCACGACCACGGGCAACAACATCCGCATCACGGGTCACGGCACCGACAGCACGCCGAACCAGACCTACAACCAGGTCCAGCAGACGAACGTCGGTCCGCTCGTGAGCATCGGCACGAACCTCAACTACCAGACGGACACGACGGGCGGGAACTCCGGCTCGCCGATCATCTGGGAGGAGATGGACGCGGCCATCGGCGTGCACACGAACGGCGGCTGCTCGACGTCGGGCAGCGGCTCGAACAACGGCACGCCGAGCTCCGCGAACGCGTGGAAGAACGCGATGAACAACCCGCTCGGCGTGTGCGCGGCGAGCGACAACTTCATCGACCTGGGCGAGTCGCTCTTCGTGGCGCCGTTCAACCGGCCGCCGACGCTCTCCATGTGCGGTGACCTCGTGGCCGGGACGAACCTGTCGATCGACCTCGGCGTGCGCGTCCCGCCGACGGGCATCGGGTACCAGATGACGGCCTACCTGATCCTCGGACTGTCGCCGGCCTTCGCACCGTTCAACGGCGGCGTGCTCGTGCCGAACCCGGACACGATCAAGGCCTTCGTCATCGACACCTCGACGCAGAACACCGGCCTGTCCTTCGACATCGTCTGGCCGGCGACGATCGCGAGCGGCACGGACTTCTGGTTCCAGGGCTGGCTCCCGTTCTCGGACGGCGGCTCGACGTCCGGCGTGCTCTCCACGAACGCGCTGAACTTCACCACCCCCTGATCGCCGGAGGCGATCGGGAATTGGTAACCCTGATCGCGCCAGCGATCAGGGGTCGGTAGCCCTGATCGCCGCAGGCGATCAAGTCTCGGTAGCCCTGATCGCGCGAGCGATCAGGTTTCGGTCACCCTGATCGCGCGAGCGATCGCAGGGTCACGGCGGGGCGCCGGCGGCGACGTCGGCGCCCCGCTGCGTTGCGGGGGCGTGGACGCGTCGCCGCCACGTCACCGGCGGCTCCGCTGACCCTCCGCCCGCCGCGCGTTAGACTGGGCGACCCGATCGCCTCGCCGGAGGATCCGCCGTGCTCAAGTCCCTCGCCGTCATGCTCTGCTCCGCGCTCGCCACGGCGGGCGCGCTCTTCGCGTGGGTCGCGACGCACCCGGACGTCCCGCCGATCGTGAGCGGCCAGTACGTCGAGGTGCGCGACGCCTCCGTCTTCGCGGGCGCGTGCCACGTGAACTCCGAGGCGGAGAGCCAGGGGCGGCAGGCGCTGCTCGGCTGGCACGTCGACGGCGGGCGCTTCCTCGAGCTGGACCTCGCGGGCGTCGAGGTCGCCGCGGCCGTCACGAGCGACGGCAACCTCTCGGACGGGCTGCCGCGCCGCAGCGTCGTCTACCTCGACCGCGACCTGGACGCGGAGCTCCGCAAGGAGACGCTCTTCTGGTTGCGCGAGGTGCACGGCGAGGCGCTCGGCACGATCGAGGCGGTCGTCGACGCGGACGTCGACGTCTTCCGCGACGGGCCGCGCTTCGGGATCGACGTCGAGGGTGTCGCGCACGTGCGCGGCGCGACGATGCCCGACGGCGAGTGCTGCACGATGCCCGAGTCCGTCTGGTACGAGCCGCTCGCGGAGACCGAGACGAAGGCGGTCATGGTGGGCCTCGCCGAGGACTGCCGCTTCCGCGGCGACCGCGGCCTGCCGGCCTGGTCCTACGAGGACCGCAACAACGCGTTCGCCGGCGCCTTCACGACGGGCGGTCCCGGCTGCGCCGCGCCCTGCGAGCGCGTCACGCTCGACGCGCCGACCGGGTGAGCCCGTCGAGCGGGTGACGCCGTCGGCCCGGCCCGACCTCTTCACGTCCTCGCGACGATGTCCGTGAAGCGGTCGACCTAGCTCCCGCCGAGCCCCGGCAGCGCCGCCGCCGCGAGGAGCGCCGCGACGCCGAGCACGACGAAGGACAGCCCGACCGGGAAGAGGTACGTGCGCGACGCGCGGAGGCGGGGGGAGGCGGACATCGGCGGGCTCCTTTCGGCCGCGTCGGAGCGGCCGGGTGACGCGCGGTGTCTCGGGGTGCCGCCGCGCGACGGTCCGCTCCGGGTCCCCCGTGGGTGACACGGGGCGACGCCGCGTGCACGGCGTCGCCCCGAAGTGTTCACCACGAGGTGGAGACCGTCGGAAGACGCCGCGCCGCGCGCCGGTCTGACGACCCCGCGCGCGCCACGGATCCCGGACGCGCATCCGCGCCCCCCGGGTGCTACGGTCCCGCCATGTCGCCGCTCGCCGAACCGCACTGCCGCGCCGTCGCCCGGCTCCTCGCCCGCACCGTCGACGAGGTCCTGTGGCCGCGGCACCGCGACCGCGTGCTGCGTCGTTCGCGTCGGCTGCGCCTGCGCGTGCGCGTCGGCAGCGGGCGCGCGACCTACCACCGCGTCGAGCGGCGCGCGACGCACACGATCGTCTTCGGCTGGAAGATGGTGCAGGCCAAGTCGCGCGGCTGGGCCGTCGCGTCCGAGTGGACCTCCGGCCGCGAGCTCGGCGCGCGCGTCGCCGACGGCGCGTGGTTCGGCGGGCGGCTCGACCTCGCGACCGTGCTCGCGCACGCCGCCTGCCACGAGTTCGCGCACCTGCTGCAGGTCGTCGAGGGCGGGCGGCGCCGCGGCTCCGTGCACAACGCCGCGTTCCACGCGCTGCTCGAGCAGCTGCACCGCGACGGCTCGGCCGACGCCGTGCTCGCGTTCCTCGAGGCGGGCTGCCGCGACGAGGGCGTCGACCTGCGCTGGCCCGACGACGACGCGCGCCCCGCGACGACCGCAGACGGACAGATCCTGCTCTTCGACGAGCACGCCGACCGGCGCGCCGTCCTGCGCTCCGCGGACAGCGGGTCGCCCGCGTCGGCGACGCCCGCCGTCGAGCACCGCCCGGGCGACCACGTCGCCTTCGTCGCGCGCGGCCGTCGCATCACGGGCACGGTCCGCCGCGTGAACCGCCGCACGCTCACGATCGTGCCCGACCGGCCGGAGAGCCCGGGCCAGTACTGGCGCGTCGGCCCGCGGCACGTCGAGCGGGACTGAAGGCCGCCGCTGGCGCGCGGGGCGGGGGCGCGGCAAGATGCCCGCGGCGCGACGCCCTCTCCCTCGCGGAGCACGACCCATGGACAAGAAGGCCAAGAAGCGCATCGAGGTGCTGCAGAAGAAGCGCACGAAGCTGCGCAACGAGCTGTCCGTCGTGAGGAAGTTCCCCGACGACCCGGCCGACATCCCGCGCCTCGAGAAGGAGATCGCGGACATCGAGGCGGAGCTGGAGAAGCTCAAGAAGAGCTGACGCGGCGCCCGCTCGCCCGGGTCTCCGCCCACCTGCTACCCTGCGCGGCACGCGCGCCGGGCGGTGGCCGGACGGCCGGGGGGCCGGGCGCACTCCTGTCTCCGGGGTCCTCCCATGCTCGCCCGTCCGTCGACCCGTGTGGCGCGTCCCGCGCTGCTCCCGTCCGCCCTGCTCGCGCTCGCCGGCCTCGCCGCCGCGCAGACCGAGCCCGTCGACCTCGACATGGTCACGCGCCTGCGCGCCGCCGGCCTCGGGAGCGACTCCCAGGTCATGGACACGGTCTGGCACCTCACGGACCGGCTCGGCCCGCGCCTCACGAACAGCCCGCAGCAGCGCGCCGCCGCGGCCTGGGCGCGCGACCGCATGACGGAGTGGGGGATGGAGAACGCGGCGCTCGAGGACTGGGGCGAGTTCGGCATGGGGTGGTCGTTCGAGCGCTGCCGCGTCGAGATGACCGCGCCCGCGTACATGCGGTGCATCGCGATCCCGCAGGCGTGGACGCTCGGCATGGAGCAGCCCGTCGACGGCGCGCCCGTGCTCGTCGAGGCCGACACCGTCGAGGACCTCGAGGCGTACCGCGGGCAGCTCGCCGGGAAGATCGTGCTCTTCGGCGCGCTCGCGACGCCCGAGACGCCCTTCGAGCCGCTCGCCGAGCGTCACGACGACGAGAGCCTCGCGGAGCTCGCGTCGCTGGTCGAGCCCGACGGCGGGTCCGCCGACTCCGACCGCGCCGCCCGCCGCGCCGCGTGGCGCGCGCGCCGCGAGCTCTCGCGGGCGACGGACGCCTTCTTCCGCGAGGAGGGCGTCGCCGTCGTGCTCGAGCCCGACGCCGGCCGCCGCAACCACTACGGCGTCATCATGCTCGGCTCCGGCGGCAGCCAGGATCCCGAGGAGGAGCGCGCGCTCCCGACCGTCACCGTGTCGGGCGAGCAGTACAACCGCATCGCGCGCCTGCTGCAGCAGGACGTCCCGGTCGAGATGCACGTCGACGTGCGCGCGACCTACCACGAGGACGACCTCGTCGGCCGCAACGTCGTCGCGGAGATCCCGGGCACGGACCTCGCGCACGAGGTCGTCATGCTCGGCGGGCACTTCGACAGCTGGCACCCGGCGACGGGCGCGACGGACAACGGCGCGAGCTGCGCCGTCGCGATGGAGGCGGCGCGCCTGCTGCTCGAGGTCGGCGCGGAGCCGCGGCGCACGATCCGCGTCGCGCTCTGGACCGGCGAGGAGCAGGGGCTCCACGGCAGCAAGGGCTACGTGAAGAACCACTTCGCGGACCCGGAGACCATGGAGCTGCTGCCCGAGCACGAGCACCTCGCCGCGTACTTCAACATGGACAACGGCGCCGGCAAGCTGCGCGGCGTGTACATCGAGGAGAACGCGCAGGTTCGCCCGATCTTCGAGGCGTGGCTCGCGCCCTTCGCGGACCTCGGCGCGACGACGCTCACGATGCGCACGACGGGCGGCACGGACCACCGCTCGTTCCAGGCCGTGGGGCTGCCCGGATACCAGTTCATCCAGGACCCGATGGACTACGGCTCGCGCACGCACCACACGAACATGGACACCTACGAGCGCGTCCACGAGGCGGACGTGAAGCAGGCCGCGACGATCATGGCGAGCTTCGCGTACCACGCCGCGATGCGCGACGAGAAGCTGCCGCGCAAGCCGCTGCCGGTCGTCGACCCGCCGCGCGAGGAGCCCGCCGAGGCGCCCGCCGCGGCCGCGGAGGACGCGGCGGCGACGTCGGGCGAGACGGCGAGCGCGGAGACCCCCGCCGCCGACGACGACGGGCACGGGGAGCACGAGCACTAGGGAGCGCGTCGGAGCGGCGCGATCGGACGCCGCGCGCGACGGCTGCTCGCCTCAATCGTGCGATCGGACGAGGTCCTGCTCGAGCGTCACGGGGCGCTCTCCTTCCGGGACCGTCACGATCACCGCGTCATCCGTCGCGGTCCACGTCCTGGTGTCACCTTGCTCGTACACGCGGAGCGCGTACCGTCCCGGCGGCACGCCCGGGATCGTGTAGCGGCCGTGCTCGTCCGTCCAGCCGACGGGCGGTGACGCCCACGAGCGCGCCTCCTCGTCGACGTCCAGCGCCAGGGCGTGCACGGCCACGCCGCGGCTCGGGGTGCCGTCCGACGCGCGGCGCACGGCGCCGCGGAGGCTCGCGGCTCCGAGCGCGAGGTCCACCCGAGTCGTCCCGTCGCCGATGTCGATGCGCGTGGGTCGCGCCGCACCCTTGCTCGTCGTGACGTACACGGTGGCAGGTCCCCGAGCGGGCGCCCGGACCTCGAACGTGTTCGACCAGTCCATGTCCGTCTCGATCCAAGGGCCCGCGTCCGACCAGACGAGCACGCGCTCGTCCAAGGCGAACCGGTCGCCCGAGGGGAATCGGACCCGACCGACGACCTCAGGCGTGTGCACGAGCACGATCGGGTCCAGCGTGTTGGTCTCGCCGGCGATCACGTCGGCGTCGACCACGCGCTTCCGGAAGCCGGGGGCGTCGACGGTGACGCGCCACCGCCCGCCGATCAGCTCCGACGCCGTGAACCCGCTGGCCTCCACGTCGATCGACCGGTGCCCCGTGCCGTCCGTCCGCAGGTCGAGCGAGACGTCGAAGTCCTCCAGTGGTCGATGGTGCTCGTCGACGACCTCCGCCTCGAGGACCCCGCCTCGCTGCATGACGACCTTCTCCAGGAGACGGCCTCCCGCCTCCACGCCGCCGACCTCGAGGTCGACCTTCACGTAGCCGGGCGCCGTCGCGCGCACGCGGTGGCCGCGCGGACCCGCCGGCATGACGATCCAGTCGTCCGGCTCCGCGGGCGGCCGGCCGCGCGCCTCGAGCACGTGGGTGAGGCGATCGACGCGCGCCACGGGCAGCCGCCAGGCGAGAGGAGCCTTGCGGCCCCCGGACGGCACGAGCCGGTCGACGATCGGTACGACGTCCGGCACGCTCCCGCCGGTCTCGGCGTCGAAGAACGCGAGCACGAGCTCCGCCGGCTCCGGCAGCCGCAGCTCCATCGCCTGGCCCGTCGCACGCACGCCCTCGATCCGGACGGGCTGCCAACCCTCCTTCCAGGCGAGCACCTCGAGCTCATGCGTCGGCAGCCCGTGGAATGCGAACGCGCCCTCCGCGTCCGACGTCGTCTCGTCCCAGCCGGCGCGGCCGAGCTCCGGTCCGGTGAGACGCCGCCACCACGGGGTCCCCTCCGGGAACTCCTCCGGACGCCAGGCGGCGACTCGAGCCCCCGCGACGGGACGCCCGTCGTGCGTGAGCACGAGGCCGCGGAGGGTCCCGCCGGGGAGGAGGGTGCGCGTCCCGAGGTCGACCACCGCGAGACCCGGGCCGATCTCGACGCTCAACAGTCGCGAGGACGCGCCGACCGCCGAGAGCTCGAGCACGTGGGCGCCCGCCTCGAGGCCGGCGAGCTCGCACCGGCCCCGCGCATCGGCGTGCGCCTCGAGGTAGGGCGGTTCGTCGAAAAAGGTCCGCTGCGTCGGGTCGCGGTGCACCGCGAGGCGCGCCGTGATGAGCGGACGGCGGTCTGGGTCCTCGGCGACGACGACCACCGCGTGCCCGGGCGGCAGGACGATGGTCCCGGCGTCCACGAATCCGTGCTCGGGGACCTCGAGCGACACCGCCGTCGACGCGCGGCCCGCGCGCGACACGACGACCCGCGCCGTGAGCACCGATCCGAAGAGCATCTCGTGCGTCTCGCGCAGCTCGAAGCGGCCGTCCGCGTCGGTCGTCGCCCGTGGCCGCGTGTCCGGGTCTCCGACGCGCACGAACGGGAAGGCCGACGACACGACAGCGTCGAGCGGAGCCAGGACGACGGCGGCGCCCTCCAGCGGCGTGCCGGCCTCGTCGATGCAGCGACCCGACACGACGACGTCGAGGTTCGTGAGCACCGCCGAGAGGTCCTGCGCGGCGAGCGGCGCGGCGAGCACCGCCAGGACGAGCAGCGGCCGGATCACGGTGCGCGCCCGACGAGGTCGCAGTCGAGGGTCTTCGGCTCGTCCGTCTCCGGGACGACGAACTCCGTGCCGCCGGCGGCGAGGCGGAGCGGGGCGTCCCGACGGTGGTCCTTCATGTTGCTCGGGCGCACGGCGAAGCGGTAGCGGCCGGGGACGAGGCCCTCGAACGAGAAGCGGCCGAGATCGTCGGTCTCCTCCGGGTCGGGGGACGCGAGCGGCGTGAGGGGGTCGGGCAGGCCCGGTCGGCGCAGCACGACCTGGACGCCCGGCTGCGGCCGCCCCTCGGGATCGCGCAGGATGCCGGCGACGCGCGTGCGCCCCAGCGTGACGTCCTCCCGCTGCAGGCGTTCGCCGGTGGTCGTGATGCGCAGCGGCCCGGCGACGCCGAAGCGGGAGGTGGCGACGAGCGTCGCGTCACCGACCGGCGCCCGCGCGATGCGCCAGGAGGACTCGTCCCGCCAGCCGCCCCGCGACTCCGCGCGACGCAGCGTCCCGTCGTCCC
This sequence comes from bacterium, assembly GCA_030428785.1. GTDB lineage: Bacteria > Planctomycetota > B15-G4 > B15-G4 > B15-G4 > JAUIEF01. Next base: position 3,297 of record JAUIEF010000158.1, on the reverse strand, counting down.
ACAGCACCGCGACCCGTGCTCCGTACAGCGAGAGGCCCGAGACGCTCCGGACGGCTCCGGTCAGGTCGTGGGAGGCGACGAGCTCCAGGTCGAGCTCGGTCGTCTCACCGAGCCGCGTGTCGATCTCGAGCCTGACCGAGCGGTGGGTGAGCGCCTCAACGCGCACGTCCCAGTGGTCGGCGGGGACTCCCGCGAGCTCGAAGCGACCGTCCGCGTCCGTCGGGCCGGGCTGACCGATCGCGGTACCGTCGCGCCGGAGGAAGACACGCGCCCCGACGACCGGCTCGCCCTCGGTGTCGGTCACGCGGCCCGTCACGAGCGCGCCCCGGAGCATCGACAGCGTGAAGTCGCGACGCTCTCCGCGGGGGACGCCCGGGATCCGCCAGTGGCGCTGCACGTATCCCGGAGCCGTGAGCCGCGCGCGGTGCCCGATCGTGCTGGCCGGTCCCGCGAGCACGGCGCCCGTCGGGACGGGGAGGCGGCCCTCGGACACGAGGCGGTCGTTCGCGCGGGGCGTGCACGGGACGACTTCGATCCCTTTCAGCCGGCCGGACAGGTGGAGCGACTCGTGCCCGGCCGGCTCCAGCGACGTGACCGAGAGCGTCGCGTCGTCGACGACGGCCGTGACGACGGCCTTCGCGTTGGGGATCGGCGCGCCCGTCTCCTCGTCGACGAGGTGCAGGACGAGCTCGCCGTGCGCGTCGAGCACGATCTCGAGCGCGTCGCCGTCGGGCGTGACGCCGCGAAGCCTCCGGGGCGTGAACCCCCAGCGCTCCACGGCGAGCTCGTACGGTTCATCGACCAGGCCGTGCAGCCGGAAGGAGCCGTCGACGGCGGTCGTCGTCGACAGGTCGGCGGGACCGCGCACCGTGGCCTCCGCGGCGTGTCGGAACTCGCCGACGCGTTCCTCGAGCGCGGCGAGCCGCCGCGCCTCGATCACTGCGCCGGCGACGGGAGCGCCGGTCTCGCCGACGACGACCCCGCGCACGCCGCCTCCCGCGCGCAGCTCGATCGTCCGGGGGGCGTCGGGTGTGCTCGCTCCGAGCACCGCGTCGTCGACGACGTGCCGCCGGGTGAGCGAGGCGTATCCCGTCGCCTCGATCCACAGGTCGTACTCGCCTTGCGGGAGGTGGGAGAGGGTGCAGCGGCCGTCGTGGTCCGCGTGGTTCCGCCAGGTCGCGCGCTCCCAGTCCCATTCCGAGCGCTCCGTCGCGACGAGGGAGGCGCCCGTGAGGGGGCGGCCCGTGGCGTCGACGACGCGGACGTCGATCGACGAGCCGGGGCCGAGCGCCAGCGTGCCGACGTCCACCACCTCGGACCCGGGGGAGCAGGAGAGCACGTGCGCTGCGCGTCCCGGCGCGCTCACGACCATCCGGTGGTATCCGAATGCCGCGGGGGCCGCCTCGACATCCGCTCGTGAAAACCCTGCCGGCACGTCGCGCAGCGCCGACGCGGCCTCGAACCGGAAGCGTCCCTCGGCATCCGTCACCGTGGACGGCGCGGCCTCGACGTCCGCGACGTCGATGTCGAGCTCCGCGAAGTGGTCGGTCAGCATCGGCTGCACGAGCGCGACCCGCGCGCCCTCGATCGGCGCGCCCAGCTCGTCGACGACGCGGCCGGTGTAGGTGGCCGTCGCGACGATCGTCGACGACCCGCCGTCGTCCTGCGCGCGCAGGGAGACCGCGCCGAGCGACACGCACGCCGCGACCAGGAGCGCGAGCCGTCTCATCGGTCGAGCACCCGGGCGATCACGAGCGGGCCGCCCCGGCGACCGCGCGCCCCTCGTGGTCCTCCTCATCGCACCTCCTCCTCCGGGATCCTCGCCGCGAGCTCGAGGACCTGCGTCTCCCCGACCCCCAGGACCACCTCGCCCGTGAGGCGGTCCCGCTCGGGGCGCGAACCGCCCGACAACCAGCCGGGTCGCCGGGAGTCTCGGCGCGTCGCCCCGCCGCGCCGTCACCCGCCGGCCGCTCCGGAGATGAGGACGTCCAGCTCCGTCGTCTCGCCCGAGGTGACGGTCGTCGTGCCGCTCGCCAGGACGCGGTCCTCGTCGTCGCGCGGCGGTCGGCGGCGCGTGTAGCGGACCTCCCAGCGGTAGGTGCCCGGGGGCAGGCCGCGGACCGACGTCGTGCCGTCGCGCGGCACGCCCCAGCGGTCCTTGCGGCCCTCGAGCAGCGGGCTCCCGACCGGCTCGAAGTGCATGCTGAAGCCCTCCTCCTCCGTGTGGCCGAGGCAGGTCGTGCGCACGACGAGCTCGGGCGTCGGGCGCACGACGAGGTCGCCCGTCGCCGACGCGCCCGTGATCCGCACGTCGAAGGCGTCCGGCGCGGCGGGGTCGACGGCGGGCTGCCACTCGACGTCGCGCGTCCCGACGCGCCACGTCCCGGGCGCGAGTCCCTCGAACGCGAACTTCCCGTCCGCGTCGCTCGCGTCGCGCGCGTGCATGACGCCGACGCCCGTGCCCGGGTCGACGTCCTCGTCGAGGCGCCGCACCTCGACGATCACGTCCTCCAGGGGCTCGCCGCCGCCCTCGCGGACCACGCGCCCCGTGAGGCGCGCGCCGCCGAACGCGAGGTCGACGACCTGCTCGCTGCCCCACGCGACCTCCACCGGGACCGCCGGCGTGCGACGGCCCATGTCGTCGCCCCGCGCGATGAGGACGCCGCGTCCCGCTGGGAGCTCGTCGAGGTCGAAGCGCCCGTTCCGGTCGCTCGCGCCCTCGCCGTCGGGCCAGCCGCGGTCGTGCTCGTAGTAGAGCTCGACGCGCGCCTCGACGGGGCGGCCCGCGGCGTCCGTCACGCGCCCGGTGATGCGCCCGTAGCGCAGCAGCCGCAGGATGACGTCCGTGACCTCGCCGGAGGCGACCGCCACCTCGGCGGACACGCCGGGCACGGCGAAGAGCGTGACCACGCCCGGCGGCAGCTCGTCGAAGCGGAAGCGCCCGTCGACGTCCGTGCGGACGACGGTCGTGCCGGAGAGCCGCTCCCCGCGCACGGTCACGGCGTGCGCCGACGCCGCGCGGCCGTCCGCGTCGAGCAGCACGCCGGTCACGGAGCCTGCGCGCGCGAGCTCGAAGTCGAGGTCGTCGCGCGCGCGGTCGGGCGACAGCTCGACGGTGACCGGCTCGGTCTCCACGTGGCCCGTCGCGCTCGCCGTGACGTCCCAGGCGCCCTCCGCGAGCTCGTCGAAGAGGTAGCGGCCGTCCTCGTCGGTGACCGCGCCGAGCTCGTCGCGGCCCCGCGGCGCCTTCGGCCGCGAGACCGTGACGTCGGCGCCGGCGAGCGGCGCGCCGTCCGC
>JAUIEF010000157.1 GCA_030428785.1 bacterium | reverse complement strand
CAGCCGGGGCAGTACTGGTCCATCATGGGCACGTCCGGCAGCGGCAAGTCGACGCTGCTCAACGTGCTCGGCTGCCTCGACCGGCCCACGGGCGGCACCTATCGCCTCGCCGGCCGTGACGTGAACGAGCTGGACGACGACGAGCTCAGCGAGCTGCGCTCCCTCAAGCTCGGCTTCATCTTCCAGTCGTACAACCTCATCCCGCAGCTCGACGTCCTCGACAACATCATGGTGCCCTGCTTCTACCAGGACACCGTCTCGGACACGCACCTCGAGCGCGCGCACATGCTCGCCGAGCGCATGGGCCTGGACGGCAGGCTCGGCCACCGCCCCACCGAGCTCTCGGGCGGCCAGCAGCAGCGCGTCGCGATCGCGCGCGCGCTCGTGAACGACCCCGAGCTCATCCTCGCCGACGAGGCCACCGGCAACCTCGACAGCAACACGGCGAACGAGATCCTCGACCTCTTCGACGAGCTCTCCGCCGAGGGCAAGACGATCGTCTTCGTGACGCACGAGGCGCACGTCGCCGAGCGCGCGAGCCACGTGCTGCGGATGCGTGACGGACGCATCGAGAGCATGGGCGAGCGCGCCGCGGTCCTCGCGGGGACCGGCGCGTGATCCGCAACCAGCTCCTCCGGACGGTGCGCACGGGCCTCAACAGCCTCATGCTGCACAAGCTCCGCAGCATGCTCACGACGCTCGGCGTGCTCTTCGGCACGAGCAGCGTCATCTCGATGCTCGCCATCGGCGAGGGCGCCAGCTACGAGGCCCAGCAGAAGATCAAGGACCTCGGCAGCCAGAACGTCATCATCCGCAGCGTCAAGCCGCCGGACGACCCGAACAGCAGCAGCACGTCGCGCGTCGTGACCTACGGCATCACCGACGCGGACCTCGAGCGCATCGAGGAGACGTTCCCCGCGGTCGGCCGCGTCGTCCCGATCCGCATGCTGCAGCAGGAGGTGCGCTTCGAGGACCGCGTGCTCGCGCCGCGCGTCATGGCGACGCTGCCCGTCTACCGCGAGGTCACCGGGCGCCTCGTCTGGGAGGGCCGCTTCCTCACGCCGGAGGACGAGCGCGCGCTCGCGAACGTCTGCGTGCTGGGCACGGAGGTCGCACGCCACCTCTTCCCCTTCTCGTCGCCGCTCGGCGAGCGCGTGAAGATCGGCAGCGACTACTTCACGATCGTCGGCACGCTCGCGCCGCGCGTGCGCTACGGCAGCGACGCGCCCGCCGCGGGCGTGGACGTCACGGGCGAGGTCTTCGTGCCGTTCGCGACGGCGCGCCGGTGGTTCGGCAAGCTCCAGGTGAGGATGCGCGCGGGCAGCCGCGACATGGAGCAGGTGGACCTGCACGAGATCGTCGTCGAGGTGCACGACGGCGAGCACGTGCCGCTCGTCGCCTCCGCGGCGCGCGAGATGCTCGAGCGCTTCCACAAGGTGAAGGACTACGAGGTCGTCGTGCCGCTCGAGCTGCTGGCCCAGGCCGAGGAGACGAAGCGCATCTTCAACATCGTGCTCGGCTCCATCGCGGGCATCAGCCTGCTCGTCGGCGGCATCGGCATCATGAACGTCATGCTCGCGACGGTCACGGAGCGCACGCGCGAGATCGGCATCCGACGCGCGCTCGGCGCCAAGCGGCGGCACATCGTCATGCAGTTCCTCGTCGAGACGGTGTGCCTCTCGGTGGGCGGCGGCCTCATGGGCGTCGCGCTGGGGCTCACCATCCCGGTGGCCGTCGAGCACTTCGCCGACATGGTGACCATCGTGACGCCGACCGCGCCCGCGCTCGCGTTCTTCATCTCGGCGGGCACGGGCGTGCTCTTCGGCATCTACCCTGCGTGGCGCGCCTCCGCGATGGACCCCGTGGAAGCGCTGCGCCACGAGTGACGTGAGCGCCGCGACCGGGCGGGACCGCGCGGAGCCGGGCCGGCCGCCTTCCGCCGCCGGCGAGCGGACGTCGCCGCTGCGTCGCCTCCTGCACGCCGTGCGGCCGCACCGCGCGCGCGTCCGCGCCGCGGCCGCCTGGTCCGTGTCGAACAAGGTCCTCGACCTCGCGCCGCCGCTGCTCATCGGCGCGTCCGTGAGCATCGTCGTCGACCGCGAGGACAGCTGGATCGCGCCGCTCGGCGTCACGGACCCGGGCGGGCAGCTCCTCGTCCTGGGCGGGCTCACGCTCGTCGTCTGGATCCTCGAGTCCGTCACCGAGTACCTGCTCAAGATCTCGTGGCGCAACCTCGCGCAGACGGTGCAGCACGAGCTGCGGCTCGACGCCTGGCGTCACGTCCAGGACCTCGAGATGGCGTGGTTCGAGGACCGCAGCACGGGCGGCCTCATGTCCGTGCTCAACGACGACGTGAACCAGCTCGAGCGCTTCCTCGACAACGGCGCGAACGAGCTGCTGCAGGTCACGACGACGGTGCTCGTCATCGGCGGGCTGTTCTTCGCGCTCGAGCCGAGCGTCGCGTGGATGGGCTGCCTGCCCATGCCGTTCATCCTGTGGGGGTCGGTGCGCTACCAGCGGCTGCTCGCGCCGCGCTACGCGGCCGTCCGCCGCGAGGTCGGCATGCTGAACCACCAGCTCGCCAACGACCTGGGCGGCATCGCGACCATCAAGAGCTTCACCGCCGAGGCGCACGAGGCCGAGCGCCTCGAGCGCACGAGCGACGACTACCGCGCCGCGAACGCGCGCGCCATCCGGCTGAGCTCCGCCTTCTCGCCGCTCATCCGCATGATCATCGTCGCCGGCTTCACGGCGATGCTCGTGGCGGGCGGCTACCGCGTGCTCGACGGCCGCCTCGACGTCGGCGCGTACACGGTCATGGTGTTCCTCGTGCAGCGGCTGCTCTGGCCGCTCACGCGACTCGGGGAGACCTTCGACCTCTACCAGCGCGCCATGGCCTCGACGACGCGCATCCTCGACCTGCTCGCGACGCCGCCGGCCGTGACGAGCGGCCCCGTCCGCCTCGACCCGGCGGACGTGCGCGGCGAGGTCGTGTTCGACGACGTGCGCTTCGCGTACGCCGCGGGCGCGACGCGCGACGCCGACCCGGCCGCGGCGCCCGGCGACCCCGCTCCGACCCCGGACGGCCCGCCGCGCCCCGGCGCCGGACGCCTCCTCCCCCCCACGCTCCGCGGCCTCGACCTCGCGGTGGAGGCCGGGCGCACGACGGCCGTCGTCGGCGCGACGGGCGCCGGCAAGACGACGGTCATCAAGCTGCTGCTGCGCTTCTACGACGTCACGGGCGGCCGCATCCTGCTCGACGGCAACGACCTCCGCGAGCTCGACCTGCACGACCTGCGCTCCGTGATCGGCCTCGTGAGCCAGGACGTGTTCCTGTTCCACGGGAGCGTCGCGGAGAACATCGCGTACGGGCGCCGCGACGCGACGCGCGCCGAGGTCGTCGAGGCCGCGCGCACCGCCGAGGCGCACGCGTTCATCGAGACGCTGCCCGACGGCTACGACACGATCGTCGGCGAGCGCGGGCAGAAGCTCTCCGGCGGGCAGCGCCAGCGCATCTCCATCGCCCGCGCCGTGCTCAAGGACCCGCCGCTGCTCGTGCTCGACGAGGCGACCTCGTCCGTCGACAACGAGACGGAGGCGGCCATCCAGCGCTCGCTCGCGCGGCTGGCCGTCGGGCGGACCACGCTCGTCATCGCGCACCGCCTCTCGACGGTGCGGCACGCCGACCGCATCCAGGTGCTCGACGCAGGGCGCGTCGTGGAAGCCGGCACGCACGAGGAGCTCGTCGCGGCGGACGGGCTCTACGCCTCGCTGTGGCGCGTCCAGACCGGCGAGGCGGCGACCGCGACGCCCTGACCGCGCGGCGCGCGCCGGCTCAGCCGCCCGGGCGCGCCGGCACGACGATCCACGCGTTGCGCAGGTCGACGACCACGAGGTCCTCGTTCGTCGGCGCGAGCTGCACCGGCGAGATGTTGAGCACGTGCAGCTCGATGATGTCGTCGGGCGCCGCGTCGATCTTGGGGCCCAGCGTCGTGAGGTTCACGTTGGGCGCGGGCGGCGGGTCGTCGGGGTCGGAGGGCGGCACGGACACCGTGTAGACCGCCGGCTCGACGAGGAACTCCTCGGTGTCCGGCTCGGGCCCCGTGCGCCGCAGGATGACGCAGGTCTCGAAGAGCAGCTCGGTGAGCTCGCCGGAGCCGAGCTCCGCCGCGATGGGCAGGTGGACCTCGTAGTACGTCGAGACGCCCACGAGGTCGCCGACGGGGCGCGCGAAGACCATGCGCGAGCCGACGAGGCCGCCGCCGGGGAGCGGCCGGTTCAGCGCGACGATGCCGGCGTCCGCCGGGCGGTCCGCGACGAGCAGCTGCGGCTCGTCCGGGTCGGCGCCCTCGACGACCATCGGGTAGAGCGTCTCGAGCGTCGTCGGCGCGCCGCGGACGTTGATCGGGCGCGTCGCGACGTCGTCGCCGTACGGCCCGCTCACCGAGAGCGAGACCTGGTAGAGCCCGGGGTCCGTGAACGTGTGCGTCGGGTGCTCGTCGGTCGAGACGGTGCCGTCGTCGAAGTCCCAGAGCCGCTCCGTCACGTAGCCCGAGTCCGTGCTCGCGAACTGCACCGTGAAGGGCGCGACGCCCGACGTCGAGCCGACGTTGAAGTCCGCGACCGGAGGCGTCGTGTCGACGTCGGCCGGCTGCGCGACCTCGCTCTCCGGCACGGGCTCGCTCGTGGCCGCCACGGAGACCTTCGTCTTCCACGGGCGCTCCCACGGCTGCCCGTCGCGCGTGCCGGACACGGTCCCGCGGAACGAGAGCTTGCCCTTGAGGCGCCCCGACACGGTGCCCGCCTTCTTGTCGCGCTTGAGCCCGAACTTCAGCTTGGACTTCACGAGCGTCGCGTCGACGAGCGGGTCCGCGACGCCGGCGGACTCGGCCTCCAGGGCGACGATCGCGGCGTACTGGAGCTCGAGAGCGGCGATCGCGTCCGTGCCCGGCTCGAGCTTCATCGCGCGCTTGCTGGGCGACTTGCGGCTCCAGGTCCCGGAGGTCCACGGGGCGCCGCCGCGGGCGAGCATCCAGGTGTCGGCGCCGAGCTCGAGCTCGAGCGCGGGCGTCGCGACGTCCGTGAGCGCGGGCACGCCCTTGATGCGGGTCTTCTCCCGGACGCGCGTGTCCGTGCAGGTCCAGGTCGTGCCCTCGAAGATCCAGTGCAGCTTGCCTGCTGCCACGCAGAGCAGGCACAACGCGACCACGCGCACGGTCGGTCTCATCGGCGGTTCGCCCCCGTTCTCGGTGCTCCGGCGGCTCCTTCGGGGGGGACCCGGCCGGCTCGTTCCTCGGACGCGGCCCCTCGCGGCGGGCCGGCGACACCCGCGCGGGACGCGGACGACGCGGCCCGTCTGACGGGCGGCGCCCCCTGGAACGGCGCGCGGCGGAGCACCGGACGCATCCGGCGCCCCCCCCGGTCACTCGGGGCGCGGCGCCTCGACCTCCGCGTAGCGGATGTCGCCGCTCACCGTCGTCGTGACGGGCGGCAAGAAGAACGAGATCGGCGGCAGCACCCACCAGAACATCGTCGTCTCGACCTCCGCGATCCGGATGCCGACGGCACCTCGCTCCCGCGCCGCGCGCTGGAACTCCTTCATCGTCTCGTCGAGCGACGCGTCCCCGAAGAGCGGCATGATGTCGAACATGAAGTGGATCGCCGCGATCCGCGTGACCTGGAAGTCGATCGGCTCGCCGTCCTGGTTCGCCATGTCCTCGTGCACGTCGTAGAGCTTCGTCGCGGCGCAGCCGGGGAGCGCGCAGAGGGCGGCGGCGAGGACGGCGGCGAGGAGACGACGGGACGTGGACATGCCGAGGGGGTCCGGGGGAGACGGAGGGCGTCGTCCGCGGCGGGGCGACGCCGCGGACCGGGAGGTGCCGGGCCGGTCGGCGGGACCGACGCGTGCCCGAACGCCCGATCCTACGGACCTCCGGCGCCCGCCCCAAAGGACTCTCGGGGAACGTGACGGCGCCGCGGACCGCGCGCGGCGACGCTCTCCGGTCCGCGATCGCCGTCGGGCGCCTACGGCTGGACGGCCTCGTCCTCGTCCATGGGCTCGCGCGTCATGGGGTCGAGCATCGGCAGGTGCTCGACCTCCCCGCCGAAGAACTCGTTCATGCTCGCGCGGCCCTCGAGGTCGCCGTCCACGATGGCGTCCCAGTCGCCGACGACGAGCAGCGCCATCTCGTCGGGGTGCAGGTGCTGCTGCGCGACACGCTGCACGGCGGCGGCGTCGACGGCCTTCACCCGGTCGCGCCACGTCTGCCAGTACGCCGGGTCGCGGCCCGTGAGCTCGTCGTTGATGAAGACACCGAGCATCGAGGCCTTGCTCGCGAAGCGCTGCGGGAAGCCCTCGACGAGCGCCTCCTTCGCCACGCGCAGCTCCTCCTCCGTGACCGGCTCGTTCCGGATGCGCTCGATCTCGTCGAAGATGAGCTTCGTCGCGAGCGCGACGGTGCGGTTCTTCGACTGGAAGAAGCCGAAGAAGAGGCCCGGGTACCAGACGTTCGGCTGCATCTGGGTGATCGCCGTGTAGGCGAGGCCCTCGTCGCTGCGGACGCGGTTCGTCACGCGGCTCGTGAAGCCGCCGCCGCCCAGGATGTCGTTCATGATGCGCAGCGGGATGGCGTCCGGGTCGTCGCGCTGGATGCCCTTGCCGACGATGAGCGTCGTGCCCTGCGGCAGGTCGGCCTGCGTCGTGCGCGCGTGGAACATGCCGGCCTGGAGGTCGTGGTCGGGCACCGGCGGGTCGGGGTTCCGCTCGAGCGCGTCCCAGCCCTCGAAGGCCGTCGCGAGCTTCGCGAGGATCTCCTCCGGCTCGACGTCACCCGTCACGCCGACGAGCAGGTTGCCCGGGTGGAAGATCTTCCCGTGCAGCGCGAGCATCGCGTCGGGCGTGATCGCCTCGACGGACGCCTTCGTGGCCTCCCAGGTCGAGTAGTGGCCCTCGCCGAACGCCAGCCGCCCGAGCGTCGGCATGGCGACGCCCATGGGGTTGTCGTTGCGGTCCTCGAAGCCCTCGATGACCTGGTCCTTGTAGACGCGCAGCTTCTCCTCGTCGAAGCCCGGGTTGCGCACGATGTCCATGAAGAGCGCGAAGGCCTCGTCGAAGTTGGCCTTCAGGCAGTTGATCGTCGCGCCGGACGTCTCGCCGCCGACGAAGGTGCCGGCGTTCGCCGCGAGGAAGTCGAGCGTCTCGTCGACCTCGTCGGGGCCCATGGTCGTCGTGCCACCGCGGCGCATCTGGTTGCCCAGCGCGCTCGAGAGGCCGGACTGCGCCTTCGTCGTGAGGTACTCGCCGCCCTTGAACGTGAACGTCACGGTGACGAGCGGGAACTCGTGGCTCGGGACGACGTAGACGGGCACGCCGTCGAGCTCGTGGCGGTACTCGGGGCCGGCGGGCGGCGTGAAGTCGAGCGCGGGGAAGTCGATCTCCGACGGGTGCGCCGGGATCTGCGCGCTCACGGCGCCGGCCAGCAGGACGAGGGCGGCGAGGGTCGTGCGGGGGAGGTTCATCGTGGTCGGTCTCATCTGATCAGCGGTCTCGTGATCGTGGTCGCTTGGAGTTCTCGCGTCGGTCCGGGGCTCAGCCCTCGGACTCGCCCTCGTCGTCGGCGGGCGCCCTGTCGGCGACCATCTGCTCGAGCTCGCTGAGCACGTAGTCGAACATCGCCTTGGCCTCCTCGGGCACCATCGCGGCCTGGCTCTTCATGCCCTCGAGCATCATCGGGCCGGCCTCGGGGTTCGCCTGGAGCTGCTGCTCGATCATGCCGAGCATCTGCTTCGCCTGCGTCTGCATCTCGGCCGACAGCGCGGCGAGCAGCGGGTTCTCCGGGGCGCTCCCCGCCTTGCGCGTGTAGATCGCGACGGAGCGGTTCGTCTCGTCGAAGTACGTGTTCGCCACGTGCTGGATGTCCTCGGCGGTGACGGCCTGCATGCGGCGCGGGCCCTCGTTGATGTACCGCCAGGAGCGCGTCGCCTCGTAGAAGCCGAGCTGCACGCGCAGGGAGCTGTTGCTCTGGAGCTGGCGGTAGCTGTCCGCGGCGAGCTGGTTCTTCACCTTCTGGAGCTCGTAGTCGTCGACGGGCTCGTCCTTGAGCCGCTCGACGTGCTCGTACCAGGCCTGCTCGAGGTCCTCCGGCGTCGCGTCGCCCTTGGTCCGCGCGCTGAACGAGAACGCGCCGGCGTACTTGCGGGTGTCGTGCCCGACGCGCGCGCCCTGCGCGATCTCGCGGCCCTCGACGAGGTCCTTGTAGAGGCGGCCGGTCCGGCCGTTGAGGATCTCGACGAGCACGTCGAGCGCGTAGCTGTCCTCGTGCATGAACGGCACGGTGTGGTAGCGCACCTCGACCTGGTCCTGGCACTCGCACTCGCCGACGAGCCGCTTCTCGGCGATCTGCGGCATCTCGAGCGTCACGACCGGCGGCGGCGCCTTCTCGCCGCGCGGGATGCGGCCGAAGTACTCGGTGACGAGCTCGCGCGCCTGCTCCGGCTGGAAGTCGCCGACGATGACGCCGACGAGGTTGTTCGGCCGGTAGTAGACGTTGAAGTAGCTGTCGAAGTCCTCGCGCGTGTAGCTGTTGAGGTCCGTCGGCCAACCGATGACCGACCAGCTGTACGGCGAGCTCTGCCAGAACATCGCGTCGAACTGCTCGTCGAGCTTGCCCGTCGGCGACGACTCGAGGCGCATGCGCCGCTCCTCGTGCACGACGTCGCGCTCGCTGTAGAACTCGCGGAAGACCGAGTCCTCCAGCCGGTCCGACTCCATCCACGCCCAGAGCTCGAGCTTGTTGCTCGGCACGTCGATGAAATAGAAGGTCAGGTCGTGCGTCGTGAACGCGTTCATCCCGCGGCCGCCCTCCGCGGTGTAGAGGCTGTCGAACTCGTTCTTGACGATCGCCTCCTTGTGCGCGTCCATGAGCTCCTTGAGCTCCGCGCGCAGCCGCTTGAGCTCCTCCGTGTCGTTCGCCGGGTCCCACGGGTCGTCGATCTCGCCGGCAAGGAAGCGCGCGTACTGCTGCCCCCACGAGAGCTCGTTGATCCGCTCCTTCACGGCCTTCTGCTTGTCCATGAAGGCCTGGTCGGCGGCCGCGTCCCGGGTGCCCACCGTGGTGGTGCCCTTGAACATCATGTGCTCGAAGAAGTGGCTGATGCCCGTGATGCCGGGGCGCTCGTTCACCGAGCCGACCTTGGCCACCCAGCCCGCGGAGATCGTGTTGGGCTCCTCGTAACGCGGCAGCAGGAGGAACGTCATGCCGTTGTCGAGGACGAACTCCTCGACCTCCACGTTCTGCGCGGCGGCGAGGGGGGACAGCAGGGCGAGGGCGAGCAGGGCCCGGGCGAGGGGTGCCATGGAGGGGACCTCGGGGTCGATAAGGAAGGGGTGCGGCGGACCGCGGAGTCTACACGCCGGGGCCGTTCGGCCGCCAAGGGCGCAAGGGTGACGGCCGCGGTTGGATCCCGCGGCGCGCGTCCGCGATCATGCCGGGGCGCCGCGGTCCCGCGTCGACGCGTCCGACCGCCCCTCCGGCGCCGCCCTCCCCCGCAGGCCGGGTCCGCCCGGAACACCATGCCCCGTCATCCGTCGTCCCCGCGCCTCCCCGTCCGGCTCCTGACGCTCGCCGCGCTGCTGAGCGTCGTCGCGTGCGGCGCGCCGATCGGGACCCGCGCCGCCGCGCCCGGCGCCTTCGCCGCGCTGCGCGCGCTCGACTCCGCGCCGCAGGACGCCGAGGCGCCCGCGCCGGCCGACGACGACACCGAGATCGTCGGCCCGATGCGCCCCTTCAACGAGCCGATCGATCTCACGCCGGCGCCCACGCCCCAGCGCCCGACGTTCAGCTCGAACACGCAGACGACCGCCGCCGGGACGCTCGAGGTCGAGACGGGCTTCGTGAACAAGGAGAGCAAGGGCGAGTCCTGGCCCGTGACGCTCAAGTACGGACTCGACGAGCGACGCGAGGTCTACGCGAGCGTCTCGCCCGTCGTGTGGACGCGACGTCGCGCCGGGACGTCGCGCGGCCCGGGAGACCTCACGCTCGGCGTGCGACAGAGCTATCCGACGGACGAGCCGACGGGCCCGCTCGACCTCACGCCCGCGACGCTCTTCGCCGTGAGCCTCCCCACCGGCGACGACCACATCCGCGGCGGCCACGAGGAGGTGAACTTCTACGCGGCCGGCATCCTCGACGGCTCCGAGGGCAGCTTCGACTGGACGATGTACTACGAGCTCCAGGTCCTCGGCGAGGACGGCACATGGGACTTCACGACGCAGCACCTCGCCGCCTTCGCCGTGTCGAGCATGCTCGACGAGACGATCGACCTGAGCGGCTTCGCGGAGCTCGCGTACCTCGCGGAGACCTCGTCCGAGGACACGACCTACCTCCAGGCCGGCGTCTCCTTCCCCGCGGGGAAGAGCACGGTCTGGGACGTCTCCCTGCGCGACGGCATCGAGGGCAAGGACAGCAACCGCGAGTTCCACCTGGGCCTCACGCACAACTTCGGGCGGCGCCGCCGCGCCGACGGCTGAGGCGACCCGCGCGTCACTCCTCGACGACGGTCCGCGCGGCCACGCGGTCGTCGGCGTCGAGCAGCAGACGCACCAAGAGGTTCGGCGAGAAGACGCCCGGGTCGCGGTCCTCGTAGACGAGCTCGCGCAGGCGTCCGCCGGGCGGGCCGAGCAGGTCGCGCACGGCGGAGAGGCTCATGCCCTCGAGCGGGTGGTCGCGGAGGAGTCCCTTCGCGAGCGCGAGCCGCTGCGCCGGGCCGGCGGCGAGCCAGCGCGCGCGGTCGAAGGACGCGCCCGGCGCCGTGGGCAGGCCCGCCGCGCGCACTGCGCGCACGGTCCGCACGCGCAGGTCGAGCTCGAGCTCGAGATAGGGGTCACCCACGCCGGGGCCGCCGCCGCCGAGGTCGTACCAGACGCGGTCGCGCCGGGCGTCGGGCTCGCCCGCCCGTGCGACGACCTGCGCCTCCTCGCGCCCCACGAGCGGCGCGGTGCGCAGCCACCCGCCGTGCGGGTGCGGCGACCGGTGGTGCCAGAAGCGCTGCGCGAGCGGGTCCGCCGCGGCGAAGAGCACGCCCCCCGCGATGACCACGAGCGCGATGACGCCGACGGTCAGCCCGCTCATCGTGCGGGCGCGCTGCATGTCGCGGTCGGCGGAGGCGTTCAAGGGGTCGGGCGTTCGCGGGGTCCGGGACGACCGCGACGCGTCGGGTGCCCCGCGATCCGGAGGTCAGCGTCACACGGGATCGCCGACACGGCAACCGAGCGGTCGGTCCGCTGCGGGGCCGCGCCCGTCGCGACCTCGCGGCGCGCGCCTACGCGGCCGCCGGCACGGCGAGCGCGATCGCCAGCAGGATGACGAAGACGAGCAACCGCAGCAGCCGCTTGCCGAGGCTGCGCTCGACGTCGTCGCGACGCTGGTCCAGCAGGTTCAGTTTCGGCAGCAGCTTCATGCGAACGGGGCTCCGCACTCGGGACAGCGGCGCGGCGAGGTGCCGCGGCCGAGCGGCGACCGGCACGCGGGGCAGCGCCAGTTCCACCAGCTGAAGACGAGCGACGCGAGCACGACGGCGAACGCGCCCAGCGCGAGCGGGTCCTTGTCGGCGAGCTCGCCGTCCGCCGCGGACTCGCGCACCCACACGAGCGCGAGCATGCCGAGCACCACCGGCACCACGACGAGCTGCTGCCGCAGCCGGCGGCGCCGGAACACGGTCGCGATGCGGTCGGGCGGTGCGGGGAGCGGAGCGGGCATGGCGTCGCGGGACGAGGCGGGGTCGCGCCGGTCGGAGGACCTCCGTCCCCATCGGCACGGGAAGGCGCCCGACGGGAGTCGAATCCGGCGCCGGCGACGCGGCGCGTCGGCAGCGGGTCCGTCCACTCCCCGCTGACGGCCTCCGGATGTCGTCCGGGGCCGTACGCGTCCGCGTCGGCCCTCCACGTTCACGTGGGCCCTCCACGTCCACGTGGGCCGTGCACGTTCACGTGCACGCCGACGTTCAAGGTCCCCCGCCGAGGAGCCCCACCGCGCCGCCGTGGGGGACGCCGTCGGCGTCGACCCAGCTGTCGAGCACGATGCCCGCCTGCCTGTCCGTGAGCCTGCGGAGGATCGTGGCGCCGAGCGGGCCGGCCATGGCCGGGTTGTCGGCGCCGTCGCGCAGGGCGCTGCCGACGGCGGGGTCGACGAGGGCGTGGTTGCTCGAGCCGTTGGCCTTGCCGTCGGGCTCGACGACGCGGTCGACGTCGTAGACGACGCTCAGCGGGTCGAAGGGGATGCTCGCCGGCGCCTGCCCGTCCGTGCCCGCGCGGTTCGCGTCGCCGTCGAGCGGGTTGACGGGCGCGCCGTCCTCGTCGAAGAGGAAGAGCCCGCTGCCGAGCCCGGCGACCATGTGCACCCAGACCGGCGAATTGAGCGTGTTGCCCGGGTTGAGCCCGATGTGCTCCTGGAGCAGGTCGTAGTCGAGCGCGCCGTAGTCGCCGGCCTCCATGGCCGCGACGAAGGCGTCGTACTCCGCCTCGCCGAAGTCCGCGAGGCCCTCCTGGGTGAGGTGGCAGGCGGCGCAGGAGCGCGGGCCCTCGTCCGTCGGCGTGACGCGTCCGCGGATGCTGTGCGCCATGATCGCGTTGTGGCTCATGGACGGGAACGCGCTCGTGAGCGTGTTGGCGCCCTGTCCGTTGCGGTCGCTGAACGCGTACGCCTGCGACTCCGTGCCGAAACGGTCGAAGTACGTGAAGAACATCTTGGTGTTCGTGCTCGTCTGCGTGATGCGCCCGTCGGGCTCCACGCCGAGCTGGAACGGCACCGGCGACTGGTACACGAAGTCCGCGTTCTTCTCGCGGAAGACGATCTCCTCGCCGGTGATGTTGCTGAACTCGTTGCCGTTGCGGTACTCGCCCTCGAGGTGGCAGCCGGCGCAGGTGTTCGTCCAGGCGGCGTGGCAGGACGCGCAGTCCATGCTGTCCGCGTGTCGGAAGCCGGTGTTCGGCATGCCGGTCTGGATCGGCCCGAGGCCGGTGGACGGGTCGCCGTCGGCGCGCCCCATGGCGAAGCTCGCGGCCGCGGTGT
>JAUIEF010000156.1 GCA_030428785.1 bacterium | reverse complement strand
ACTCGTCGCCCTTCTGCTGCGCCTTGATGACGGCGGCCGCGTGCACGCCCGTGCCCGTCTCGAAGGCGTCGCGCCCGAAGACCGGGTAGCTCGCGGGGATGGGCACGCCCGTCGCGCGGCTCGTGATCTCGACGTACTCGCCGAGCTTCGTGAGGTCCTGGTCGATCCAGCCGGCGAGCGCGAGGTTCACGAGGAGCAGGTCCATCGGGCAGTTGCCCGCGCGCTCGCCGATGCCCAGCGCCGTGCCGTGCACGCGGTGCGCCCCGGCGCGGAGCGCGGCCACGGCGTTCGGCACGCCGAGCCCGCGGTCCATGTGGCCGTGCCAGTCGATCTTCACGTCGGTGCGGCCGCTCTCCTCGACGAGCTTCACGGCCCAACGGATGAGGTTCACCGCGCCCTCGGGGATCGAGTGGCCGACCGTGTCGCAGAAGCAGAGGCGCTTCGTCGCGGGCGAGTCGAGCGCCGCGCCGTAGAGCGCGCGGAGCGTGTCGGGGTGCGCGCGCGTCGTGTCCTCGGTCACGAACATGACGTCGAGGCCCTCCTGCTCGGCGAACTTCAGCGCCTTCGTGGAGTGCTCGAGCATCGTCTCGAGCTTCCAGTCCTCGGTGTACGCGCGGATGCTGCTGCTGCCGATGAACGTCGAGACCTCGATGGGCACGCCGGTCTTCTGCTGGATCTCCGCGACGGGCGCGATGTCCGCGATGACCGTGCGCGCGGCGCAGTTGGGCTCGATGTCGAGCTCCTGGTCGCGGATGACCTCGACGAGCTGCGTCACGACGTCGACGACGTGCGGGCCGGCGCCGGGCAGGCCGACGTTCGCGTACTTGATGCCGAGCTCGCTCATGAGCTGGAGCAGGCGGACGCGGTCCTCCATGGGCGGCGCCTTGACCGACGGGCACTGGAGGCCGTCGCGCAGGGTCTCGTCGTCCAGCTCGATCTCGTGGCGGGGCGGGAACAGATCCTTGACGATGTTCCAGTCGTAGATGAGGTCGCTGCGGTCTTGGTCGGTCATGGCGGAGCCCCGGGATCCGAGGAGGTGGCGTCGTGCGTCGTTCGAACCGCGCATTCTAGCGCGGAGGGGCCTCGCGGGTCGCGCGTGGCGGGCGCACGGGCGACCCGCGTCCCGGGGGCGCGGTGCGGACAGGACCGGGACCGCGCGGGGGAGGGCGTCGCGGGCCGCGGGGCGGCGGCGCCGCCCGCCGGGCTCAGGACCCGAAGGAGCTGCCGTCCAGGTCGTCGAAGAACGGATCCGACGACTCGAGCTGCTGGAGATAGCTGTGGAAGTCGAGGCGCTGGTCGGAGTCGATGGGCTTCTGCTGGCCCAGCAGCGCGGCGACGATCTCCGGCGGCAGCGAGGCGTCCGCCGTGAGGTCCTTGCCCGCGTAGGCGCCCTCGAGCCGGAGCAGCCCCGCGCGCGCGAGCGGCCGCAGGATCTGCCGCTTCTCGAGCAGCTCGGCCTCGCTGGCGCTCACGAGCTTCACGAGGTCGACGGCGTCCACCGCGCCCACGCCCTCGATGAGCTCCTGGAAGAGGACCGTCGCGAGGATCACGAGCTCGTCCGTGCCGAGCCCGTGCTCCCGCTGGAACGCGAGCGCCGGCAGCTCGGTGTCGCGCCGCGTGGCGCGCAGCCGGCCGGCGACGCGCGCCGCCTCCTCCTCCGCGCGTCGCACGAGCACGGACGCGCCGTCGACGACCTCGATGCCGGTGCCCGTCCACGGGTCGAGGTGGAACACGCGCGCCGCGCGCCGACGGTAGTGCAGCGAGAGGCGTCGCAGCTCGCCGAGCACCTCGGCGTTGCCGCGGAACGGGCCGGTGTCACGCGGCGCGGGCGGCGGCGCCGGGCGGCCGTACACCTCGCACGCCAGCCGGAACATCGCGTCGCCCAGCCGGAAGCGCGTGTCGTGCGCGTCGGCGGCGTGCTCCGGCACGACCTCGGCGACGAGCATGCCGGCGCGCACGACGGGCGCCTCGCCGTCCAGCCGCGCGAGCGCCGCGAGCCGCCCCGCGCTGTCGTCGGCCACGGCGGCCGCGAGCTCCTGCCCCGAGAGGGCGGGCTCGCCCGCGAGCCGCGCGGCGAGCGCCGCGAGCACGAGGGCCACCTCGACGTCCGCCAGCGCGTGGTGCGCGAACTCCGCGAAGAGCGGGCCCTCGACGGGACGGTCGGCCATGAGGCGGACCCGCTCCGTCCGGCGCCCGTCGAGGGCGTCGAGCAGGCGCCCGAGGGCCTGCCGTGCGTGGGTGCGATCGTCTGCCATGCGTGTCCCGGCGTCCGCAGTGGAAAGCGCCCGGCTGGACGCAGGTAACCCGGTTGACGGATGGTGGACGGCGGAATCGACGGATACCCTCCGGCGTCGCGGACTGACCCCGGGACCCGCCATGGACGCCCCCGACCTCCACAAGCTGCTCGAGACCCTCGAGTCGACGGACATGCCGCCGACCTCGGAGGTCGTCTCGGAGGTCCGCGCGGCCGACATCGCCCACGCGCTCACGGACCTCGCCGAGGAGGCCGTGCTCCTCATCTTCTCGCTCCTGGGGGACGAGAAGGCGGCCGCCGTGCTCGCCGAGGCGGACGAGAACACGCAGGAGGAGGTCCTCGCGGCGCTCCCGG
This sequence comes from bacterium, assembly GCA_030428785.1. Classification (GTDB taxonomy): domain Bacteria; phylum Planctomycetota; class B15-G4; order B15-G4; family B15-G4; genus JAUIEF01. The sequence goes on along the minus strand of JAUIEF010000156.1, from coordinate 10,555 downwards.
CCGACCGCCTCGCGCGGCTGCTCGGCGAGCTGGACCCGGACGACGTCGCCGACCTCCTCGAGCTCGCGCCCGAGGAGGCGCGGCCGGCGATCCTGGCCGGCCTCGACGACGAGACGCGCCGCGACGTCCGCATGCTCGGCGAGTACGAGCCGGAGTCCGCGGGCGGCATCATGACCACCGAGGTCATCGCGGTCGGCAGCAACGAGACCGTGAAGTCGGCGCTCACGAAGATCCGCGACGCCGAGCAGCCGGAGGCCATGTCGAGCGCGTTCGTCGTGGACCCGGCGGGCACGCTCGTCGGCCTCGTCGACCTCAAGGCGCTTCTCACCGCGGAGCCCGTCGAGCAGGTCGGCGAGATCATGAACCCCGACGTGATCTCCGTCGCGGTCGACGCCGACCAGGAGGAGGCGGCGCGCCTCGTGGAGCACTACGACCTCGCGTCGGTGCCCGTGGTCGACGCGGCGGACCGGCTGAAGGGCGTCATCACCCTCGACGACATCATCGAGGTGCTCGACGAGGAGGCCAGCGAGGACATGCTGCGTCTCGCCGGCACCGGCGTCACGCACCCGACGACCGAGCCCGTGCTCACGCGCCTCGTCGCGCGGGCGCCGTGGCTGTCGGTCACGCTCGTGGGTGCGTTCGTCGCGGGCCTGCTCATCGAGTTCATCGAGAAGACGTGGTTCTCGGCGCCGGGCGGCGCGCTGCCGCCGGCGGAGACGCGCTTCCAGTCGCTGCTCTACTTCATCCCGCTCATCGGCGGCATGGCGGGCAACGTGGGCAGCCAGGCGTCGACGATCATGGTGCGCGGGTTCGCCACCGGCGAGGTCGACCCGACGCGGCCCGGGCGCGTGCTGCGCGGCGAGCTCCTGCTGGCGCTCATCATCGGCACGATCTCGGGGCTGCTCGTCGGCGTCGCGACGTGGTTCGTGCACGTCGACGCCCCCGCGCTCGGCCTCATCGTGGGGATCGCGCTGCCGTGCGCGATCTTCGTCGCCGCGCTCGCCGGGACGCTCGTGCCCTTCGCGTGCCACGCGGTGAAGGTCGACCCGGCCTACGCCGGCGGGCCGTTCCTGCTCACGCTCAACGACATCGCGGCCTACCTCATCTACTTCTCCGTCGCGATCGGTCTGCAGGGCGTCCTGGCCGGTGGGTGAGGCCGACCGGTCGCGTGTCGTCCCCGTGCGCGCTCGGGGTCGCCGGCGGTGGCTCGTGCTGGCGGCGGCGGTGCTCCTGCCGTCGCTCGTCGTGCGCGGCTGCGTGATCTCGACCTACGCGATCCTGTCACCGTCCATGGAGCCGGCGCTCGCGGTGGGCGACCTGCTGCTCGTCCTGCGCGAGGGCGTCGACGGCCGCGCGCTGCGGCGGTGGGACGTCGGGCTCTTCGACCGCACGCTGGACCCCGAGGTCGGCCCGGACATCGAGGCGGTGGCCAAGCGCATCGCGGGCCTGCCGGGCGAGTGGGTCGAGATCCGCGACGGCGACCTCCACGCGGGGTCGGACCCGAACGACCTCGCGCTCGTGCGGAAGGACGACGCCCTCGTGCGCGCGCTGCTCGTGTCGGTGCACCGGGACGTCGGGCTCGCGCCGCCCTGGACGGGCGCGGGCATCGAGGACGCGGCCGACGGCTCTCGGCTCGACGGGGCGGGTCGCGAGTCGTGGGTCTACTTCGGGGCCGGCGTGCGCGACGGCGACGTCTCGGACCCCGGGCGCTGGCCGGTGCGCGACACGGCCGTCGAGGTCGTCGTCGGCGAGGGCGACGGCGAGCTGCTGCTCCAGCTCCGCGAGGGCGCGGACACCTTCCAGGTGCGCTTCGCGCCCGCGGCGCGCGGCGGACTGCGTCTCGGGCACAACCTCGGCGGCGGGGAGGTCGCCTCGGACCCGGCCTTCCCCGGCCTCTCGCCGGGCCAGCGGGTGCTCTTCTGGAACGTCGACGACGGGGTCCGCGTGTTCGTGGACGGCCGGCTCGTCCTGGCGCACGACTATCCCGCCAACGCCTCGCTGAGCCCCGGCGGCACGCTCCACAACGACCCGGGCGTGGGCGTCGCGGGCGGCGCGCTCGTCGTGCGCGAGGCGGCCGTCCTGCGCGACGTGCACTACGCGGACCAGGGCGAGCACGGGACCGCCCCGGGCAACGGCCTGACCCCCTGCGAGGTGCCTCCCGGGCACGTCTTCCTGCTCGGGGACAACAGCCGCAAGTCCCGTGACAGCCGCTACTTCGGTCCCGTGAGCCAAGGCCTGCTCCGCGGCCGACCGGTGGCCCGGTATGGTCCCTGGGGGCGTGCGACCTGGCTCGACGCCGCGGGGGTCCCGTGAGGAGGGAGGCGATGCCGACGCAACCCGGGCAGCGGGACGGGGTTCCACGCGGACCCCGACCCAAGACCGGAGACCCGGCTCCGTGACCGACGTACCGGACGGGCGGGACCTGATGCTGGCCGTCAGCGCGGACGAACCCGGCGCCTTCGAGACCCTCGTGCGGGTCTACGAGGCGCGGGTGAAGGCCGCGGTCGCACGCAGCATCCGGGACCGCTCTTCTGTGGACGACCTCGCGCAGGAGGTGTTCCTCCGGCTCTTCAGGGCGCGGACCCGGTACCAGCCGACGGCCCGCTTCGAGACCTTCCTCTACCGCATCATCTTCAACCTGTGCGTCAACCACACCCAGCACAGCAACCGCCGTCGCGCCTGGTCGCTCGACGCCCCGAGCACCCTGGACGAGGACGGACCGTCCTTCGAGCCGGAGGACGACGCGGCGCGCCGTCCGCTCGAGGACCTCGAGGAGGCGGAGCGCGCGGTGCTCGTCCGGCAGGCGGTCGAGACGCTGCCGGACAACCAGCGCCAGGCCCTCGTACTCTCGCGCTTCGAGGGGCTCGGGTACCAGGAGATCGCGAGCGTCATGGCCCTCTCGCTCCCCGCCGTGAAGTCGCTGCTGTGGCGCGCGCGGGAGAACCTCCGGGACCGGCTCGCGCCGGTGCTCGGTGAGCAGGCCGCACCAGGAGACGACACCGATGCTGCATGACCTCGAACGCGCCCTCCTCCAGCAGTCCCTCGACGGGACGCTGCCGGACGAGCGCCGCGACGACGTGCGTCACCTGCTCGCGTCGAACGCCGACGCGCGTCGCTACGTCGCCGAGCACCGCTTCCTCTGGGACGCGCTGGGCGACGCCCTCGCGGACACGGCCGACGCCGACCCCGCGGCCGGCGACTTCGTCGCGCGCACCGTCGCCGCGGCCTCCCGCGAGGAGCCGCCGCGCGTCCGCTGGCGCTGGATGGCCGCGATCGCCGCGGCCGCGGCGGTGCTCATGACCCTCTCGACCTGGCTCCACACGGACGGGTCGCCCCTGCACGACATCCCCACCGCGGACCGCGACGTCGTGCGCTACCTCCACGTGCTCCGCAACCTCGACGTCCTCGAGGCGCGCGGGGTGGAGCTCGACCTGCGCACGGACTTCGAGGTCTTCCGCGCCTTCGAGGGCGAGATGGAGGGCGAGGGATGAAGCGCCCCGCGCTCCTCGTCGGCCTGCTCGTCGTGCTCACGGCCGCGGCCGGGCTGAGCCTCTATCCGGTCACCGTGGAGCAGCTCCGCAAGAACCGCGTCCAGTGGCTCGCGCTGCCGGAGTCCGAGCGGGACGAGCTCCGTGCGCGATGGGCCGCGTTCGAGGGCGAGCCGGAGGCGGTCCACCGGCAGGTCATGCGGCGGCTCGCCACGCTCGAGCGCATGCAGGCGCACGAGGGCCCGGACGGCGCGAGCCGCTCCGACGAGGACATCGAGCGCGTGCTCCAGGGGCTCGCGGGCCGCCTGCGTCGCATCCTCGACGCCGACGCGTCGCAGGGCGAGGCCGGCGTCGCGCAGGAGCTCCGCGGGCAGACGCGGCGCCGCATCGACGCCTTCCTCGACAACCTCGTGGCCGCCGAGCGGATCACCAAGGAGGAGCGCCTCGGGCTCGCGGGCTCGTCGTGGGACGACTTCGTGCAGCGCGCGCTCGAGATCCGGAAGCGCGAGGAGATCTACCTCTACTCCGAGTTCTCCAGCCGCGTCGAGCGCGACCACATGGAGGGCCTGCCGCCGCTCGACGTCGTCGACGAGATGCTCGAGGTCCGGCGGTTGCGCGGCTTCCTCGGCGAGGCCGGCCGCGTGCTCGGCCTGAGCGAGGAGGAGCAGCGCCAGCTCGCCGCCGCGAAGGACGAGGAGTTCTTCCCGATCGCCAAGCGACTCATGGAGCCCAAGGCGCGGCAGTACATGTCCGAGCGGCTCCACATGGACGAGGAGCAGATCGACCGCGTGCTCTCGCGTCCGTACCGCGACCTCGAGCGCTCGCTGCACCGGCTCGTGCTGAGCACCCGCTGAGAGTTCGGCGCCGCGCCGTTCCCGCGGGACCGGCGACGGCTATGATGCGCGCCGTGCGCTTCGTCAAGGTCGAGGGTGCCGGCAACGACTACGTCCTGGTCGAGGAGTTCGACCGGCCGGTGGAGGATCCCTCCGGGCTCTCGCGCGCCGTGGCCGATCGCCACGCCGGCGTGGGCTCCGACGGCCTGCTGGTCGTCGGTCCGGCGGACGCGCCCGCCGTCGCGCGCATGCGCATCTTCAACGCCGACGGCAGCGAGGGGCTCATGTGCGGCAACGGGCTGCGGTGCGTCGTGCGCCACCTCGCGGCGAGCGGGCGCCTGACGCCCGGCGAGGCGATCGTCGAGACGGCGTCGGGCCCGCGCCGCGCCGTGCTGTCCGAGGACGGCGCCGTGCACGTCCACATGGGCGTGCCGAGCTTCCTCCCCGACGCGCTCCCCTGCGACCTGCCCGGCAACGGCTCGGCGCCCGCGCGCCACCCGCTGCCGCTCGGGCTCGAGGAGACGGCGGACGGCGCGTGGGCCGTGTCGGTCGGCAACCCGCACCTCGTGCTCCGCGTCCCGGACGTCGAGGGCTTCGACCTCGCGCGCCACGGCACCGCGCTGCAGGCCTCGCCGCGGCTCGGCGACGGCGCGAACGTCCACGCGGTGGGGGTCCTCGCGCCCGGCGTGCTCGCGGCGCGCCCGTGGGAGCGCGGCTCCGGCGCGACGCGCGCGTGCGGCACGGGCGCGGTCGCCGTGGCGGCCGTCGCGCGGGCGCGGGGCTGGGTCGACGGCGACCTCGTCGACGTCCGCATGCCCGGCGGCGCGCTCGGCGTGTGCTTCGACGAGGACGGCTCGGCGTGGCTGTCGGGGCCCGCGCGCCTCGTCTTCATCGGCGAGTGGCCCGGACCGGCCGGTCTCGCGTGATCGGTCTCGTCGCCACCGCGATCGCGGTCGTGCTCGTCCACGGGCTGCTGGCGAGCGCCGTGCTCCAGGCGGGGCTCGGGGTGGGCGTCGCGGCGCCGGCCGTGTTCGCCGTCGCCACGGGCCTCGGGCTCCTCGGGCGCCCCCGGCTCCACGTGCTCGCGTACGCCAGCGCGCTCGCCGTCCTCCACGCGCTCCGCGGGCCCGTGGCCGAGCTCGTCGCCGCCGGGATCTCCGGGGAGACGGGTACGACGATCGCCGCGGCCGTGTCGCTCGCGCCGGTGGGCTTCGTGCTGGGCCGGCTGCTCGGGCCGCTCGCGACGGGCGGGCCGGTCGTGCTCGCGCTCGGCGCGTGCGTCGGGTCGCTCGCGGTCCTCGCCGGGGTCGTGTCGTGGCTCCCGGGTGCGTTCACGGGGCTCGCGGCGGCCGGGGCCTTCGCCGGGCTCTCCGAGCTGGGGCGCGAGCGCCGGCACCACCGGGACGCCGGCGCGGACGCCGAGCACCCCGGCTGGGAGGGCGTGCCGTTCGGCTTCGCGCTCGGCGTCGCGTGGCTCACCCTGCGTCGCGTCGTCCCCGGCTACGTGACGCCGCCGCCCCACGCGGGAGAGGAGGTGTTCCTCGCGCTGCTCCTGCCCGCGCTCGTCGTCGCCTGGCCGGCCGCCGTGCTCGCGTCGTCGGAGGGCACGGGCCGTGTCGTCCGCGCCGTCGGCCTGCTCGCCGTGGGCTACGGCCTGTGGCGGCTGGCCGGCTCGCTCACGCTCTACCAGCACAGCATGCCGTACGTGTCGACGAACACCTCGCTGCGGCAGCTCGCCGCGCGCTGGGGCCCGCCCGTGACGGAGTGGCGCGCGTGGCTCGTCGTGTTCAGCGGCCTGCCCGCGGCCTGCCTGGGCGTGGCGCTCGGCGCCCTGAGGCCGACGGCGCGCGGCCCGCTCCTGCTGGGGCTCGGCGCAGCGTTCCTGTCGCAGGCATGGATCCTGCGCGAGTCGTCGCTCGGTCCGCAGCAGCTGCTCGTCGCGGCGGCCGGCGTCGCGGCCGTCGGGGCGCTCGTCGCGTGGAGCCGCTGGGCGGTGCTCGCGGTGCCCGTGGGCGTGGCGGCCGTCCTCCTGTTCCCGGAGGACACGCGCTCCGCGTACGACGCCGTCCGGCGCGTCGGGGAGCCGGCCGTCGAGTCCGCCGAGCGCCGGTTGCCCGCCGACATCGCCGTGTTCTCGAGCTTCGGTCCGGACACCGCGGCCGTCCAGGCGCGCCGCGTCTACGGGACCACGTTCACGCACCGGCTGCCGCTGGGCGAGGCGCGCGTGCTCGCGGGCGAGCCCTGGGCCGAGCACCACGGACACGCGCACGACGACGAGCCCGCGCCGCCGCCGTTGCTCGCCGACCCCTCGGGCGACGCCGACCTGCTCGAGCCCGAGGTGCGCCACTACGGCGTGCGCGTCGCGGGCGTGCCGGCGCACCCGGGCCACGACCCGCTCGGCGCCGAGGGCTCGGTCGGGCGTCTCCAGCGGCTCTTCGCGCGACGCGGGCGGGCGTTCGTCACGGGGGTGGGCGCCGAGCTCGTCGCGGCGGAGCTCGTGGACGCCGGGCTCGCCGAGGGCGTCGACGTGAGCTCGCCGATGCCGTTCGGCGATCGACCTCAGCGCGTCCTGCTCGCGCTCGTCGAGTCGGCGGGCATGTCGCTGCCCGTGCGCGACGACCCGTTGCGCGTGATCGGCGCCGGCACGCCGGCGAGCTACGCGACCGTCGTCGTCGCGCCGGAGGACTCCGGGTGGCCGGGCGCCGGAATCGTGTCCGCCGAGGAGTCGCTGGCGGGGCTCGCCGCGCTCGTCGCGCCCGGCGGACGCTGCCTCGCGTGGCTCGAGACGGCCTCGCTCGACGCCCGCGCGCTCGCGGCGAGGGTCGCCGCGTTCGGCGCGGTCTTCGGGGAGCGGAGCGCGGCCTTCGTGGAGCCGCGCGGGCTCGACGCCCCGCTCGTGCTGCTCGTCGGCTGGGTGGACGACTCCGGCCGTCCGACCGCCGCGGAGCTCGAGGCGTCGCTGCCGACGTCGGACGCGACCGGTCGGCGGACTCGGCTCGCCGCGCTGTCCGACCTGGGCGCGCTCCTGGTGCTCGACGGTGCGGGGGTCGCCGAGGTCGCGTCGTCGTCGGCGCGGCTCACCCGCGCGACACCGCGCCCGCCCGCCGCGTTCACGTCACGCGGCTGGGCGGCGGTCGGCGCGCTGCTCGGCCGCTCGCGCGCGCTCGACACCGTCGTCGCGGGCGGCCCGCGGACGGCGCACGAACTCACGGCGATCGTCGAGGGCCTCGCGCTCCACGACACCTACGCGTTCGGCGCCGCGAACCTCAGCAGCTCGATGCTCGTCGAGATCGTCGACGACGTCGACTGGGCCGCGTTCGACCGGGAGGTCGCGGCCTATGCCCGCGCGGCGGCGAGCGACCGGCAGAACCCGCTGCTGCACCACGCGCTCGCGTCGCTCCTGTCGCCGATCGCGGGCGTGGGCGACGCGACGCGGTTCGTCGAGGTGTTCGAGGCGACCGACGCCGCGTCCATGGAGAGCTGGCGCCTCGCGGCGCTCGAGGCGCACGTGCGGCGGACCGGGCTCCAGGAGGCGGAGGCCGACGCGGCGCTCGCACGCGCGCGCCGGCTCGCGGGGACCGTCAGTCCCGCAGCTCGATGACGGCCTCGCCGAGCTCGCGCGGGTCGGCGCCCGGCGCGCGGGCCACGAGCCGGATGCGGTAGCTGCCGTGGTCCTGGGGCGCGAACGCGAGGGGCGCGCCGCTGAACGGGCGCTTCTCGCGGGGCGCGCCGTCGACCTCGAGCACGACGGACGCGATCTCGCCGGCGTAGACCGGCGGGGGCTCGTCGCCGCGCACCTCGAGGCGCACCTGGCCGTCGGGCTGGAGCCGGATCTCGACCTGGTCCAGGCCGTGGCCCGGACCCTCGACGGCGATGACCTCGGTGGACGCTCCCGCGCCCTCGCCGCGGACGGCGCCCAGGGCCGGCGCCGGGCCGTCGACGAGGGAGCGGAGCGTGACCTCGAGCGGGTTGAGCAGCTCGAGGCCTCGTTGGAGCACGCGCGCGACCACGGACACCCGGCGGGGGGCGGTCGCCGGGGCGCTGCGGAGGTCGAGCACGGTCTTCAGGACCAGGTGACAGTCGGGGCACTCCAGGGCGTGGTCCTCGAGCCGGCGAATCTCCGTTGCCGTGAGCAGGGAGTCGGCGTAACCCGCGAGAAGCTCGTCCGAGGGGCAGTCGGGGCCGGGCTCCTGGCGGAGACGCCGGGTGCCGGCCGTGGCGAAGGCGATGTCGAGCAGGGTCTTCATGGTGGGTCCTCGCGGGCTCCGGTCGCCGGGAGAGGGTGCGACGGGGTGGCAGACGGCGTCCGGGAAGCGTTCTGACAGGGCGCTCCCGGGATCGTGGGGAGAACCGTGGAGAACCCGTTCACGAGAGGACGCTCCCGGCGAGCTCCTCGAGGATCTCCTCGCAGAGATCGGCCAACGGAGCCTTTCCGGCGAGCTTCCGGAGCTCGGCCGCGGAGCAGCGGAAATGGGGATACTCGACGAGCACGAGGCCCAGGACGGCCCGGTTCTTGGCCCCCGGCCGCAGGAGCGCGTCCCGGAGGGTCGCGGCGGGGATGGGGAGCAGGTCCCGGAGGAGGTCGCGGACCCGGGGCGTGAGGACCTCGGGGTCGGGCTCCCGGCGGTCCTTGGTGTAGGAGCCGTCCGCGAACCGCTGGGTCATCTGGTCCTTGGCGCGCTTGTAGAGGGCGTCGATGTTCGCGCGAGACGTGTCCATGACGTCGGCGATGCGCTCCCGGGTGATCGCGCGGAAGACCCAGAGGACCACCGAGATCCGCTTCCACTCCAGCGCGAAGAGCAGGTTGTGGAAGAGGTCGAGCTCCTCCTGGTCGAGGCTCTCGGAGACGGGGCCGACGCCGCTCGGGTCCTCGACGTCGAGCTCCAGCTCGTCGTCGTCGGTGCTGATCTGGCCGCGCCCGCGGGGGTGGCGCTTCCACTTGCGGAGCTCGTCGAGGGCGAAGCGCGTCGCCACGATCTGCAGGAAGGTGGCCACCGAGCAGTTGTTGCGGCCCTGGTACGCGCGCAAGCGGTGGAAGTCGCGCTTGCTCAGGGCGACCACGAAGGACTGGTAGATGTCCTCCATGTAGTCGCGGGGGAAGCCGAAGCCCTTGCCGTAGAGCACCGAGAACACGAGCGACCGGTAGCGTTCGAGGAAGGCCTCGAAGGCGCCGGGCTCGTGGTCCAGCACCTGCTGGAGGAGGACCTTGTCGTCGGTGTCCATCGGCGGGTTCGGAGAGGTCGCGGACGGGCGGACGGCCCGCGGGGGAGAGCGTCGGGGCGCGCGCTCCCGCCGGGCCGGCGAGTGCAGCATAAGACGCGCCGTGGCAAGATCTTAGACAGCCTTCCCCGCGTTGAAAAAGAGGGCGGGATCGAGGATCATGGGGCGGACCCTCGCCAGACCGTCCGGGATGCCCCCGGCGGACCGGCCGACCACCTCGGATCCCGCACATGACCGACAGCGCGAGCCCTCGCGAATCCGCCGTTCTCATCGAACGGGAGATGAAGGATTCGTACCTCAGCTACGCGATGAGCGTCATCGTCTCGCGCGCCCTGCCGGACGTGCGCGACGGCCTGAAGCCCAGTCAGCGGCGCGTGCTGGTGGCCATGAACGACCTCAACCTGGGGCCGAGGTCCAAGTACAAGAAGTGCGCCAAGATCGCCGGCGACACGAGCGGCAACTACCACCCGCACGGCGAGGGCGTCGTCTACCCGACGCTCGTGCGCCTCGCGCAGCCCTTCAACATGCGCGTGCCGCTGGTCGACGGCCAGGGCAACTTCGGCAGCGTCGACGGCGACCCGCCGGCGGCCATGCGCTACACGGAGGCCCGCATGACCGCGGCGGCCTCCGCGATGCTCGACGACATCGACAAGGAGACCGTCGACTTCGTCCCGAACTACGACGGCTCCCGCCAGGAGCCGACCGTGCTCCCGTCGGCGTTCCCGAACCTGCTGGTCAACGGCAGCAACGGCATCGCCGTGGGCATGGCGACGAGCATGCCGCCGCACAACCCGCGCGAGGTCTTCGCGGTCCTGCGGCACCTCATCGAGTCGCCGGAGGCCTCGACGGAGGAGCTCATGGAGCACCTCCCCGGCCCGGACTTCCCGACGGGCGGCATCCTCTGCGGTCAGAGCGGCGTGCGCCGCGCGTACGAGACGGGCCGCGGCACGGTCATCCTGCGCGGTCGCGCCGAGTGCGAGGAGGAGGAGGGCAAGAAGCGGGCGCGGATCCTCA
>JAUIEF010000155.1 GCA_030428785.1 bacterium | reverse complement strand
TGGGCGCCGCCCGCATCGAGCACCCGGACCTCGACGAGCCGGCCCTGCGGGCGCAGGTCGCCGCGCTCGCCGCGCAGTGGGAGGCGCGGCTCCGCCCCGGCGACGACGCCCGGGCGCGGGCGGCCGCGCTGGCCGCCGTGCTCTTCGAGGAGGCCGGCTTCCGCACGGTCGACGACCTCGCCGACCCCGAGGCGCTCCACCTCGACTCCGTGCTCGAGACGCGCCGCGGGTACTGCCTCTCGCTCACGCTCGTGGCGCTCGCGATGGCCGAGCGCCTCCGCGAGCCGCTCCACGCAGTGGCCGCGCCGAACCACGTCTTCGTGCGCTGGGACGACGGGCGCGACGCCGTCGACGTCGAGCTCACGCGGGGCGGCGCGCTCGCCGACCCGGCCGACTGGCGCGAGCGCCTCGGCGACTTCCTGCACGACGACTCCCTCTATCTGCGCAACCTCACGGGCGACGAGCTCGCCGGGCTGCTCCACCACAACCTGGGCTTCGTGGAGCTGAGCCGCGGGCGCCCCGGGCGGGCGCTCGCCGAGCTCACGCGCGCCGGCGAGCTCGCGCCGACGCTGCCGGAGGTCCACCGCACGCTCGGCGTGCTGCACGGCGAGGCGAAGCGCTGGGACGCGGCCGTCGAGGCCTTCGAGCGCGCGCTCGAGCTCTACCCGGGCGACGTCGACGCGCTCGTGAACCTCGCGCTGTGCCTGCACGCGCGGGGCGACGCGGAGGCCGCGCTGGAGCACGCCGAGCTCGCGCTGCTGCTCGACCCCGGGCGCGACCGGGCCGCGATGCTCCTCGCCGAGTGGCGCGGGGAATCGGAGCCGCTGCCGCCCGGCGCGCGCGCGCTCGACGACCCGCCGGAGGGCCTGCGCCCCGGGCTCGCCGCCGAGTACTTCGTCGGCACGGACCTGAAGTCGGCGACGCTCAGGCGCGTCGACCCGACGCTCGACTTCGACTGGCGCAGGAGCAGTCCGTCGCGCTCCGTGCCGCCCGACGGGTTCAGCGCGCGCTGGACGGGCTGGTTCAAGGCGCCGGTCTCCGGGACCTACACCTTCTTCATCGTGGTCAACGACGGGCTGCGCCTGCGACTCGGCGAGGAGCTCGTCGTCGACCACTGGACGTCCAACGGCTACTCGAGCTGGACGGGCGCGGGCGACGCGCACCTCGCCGCGGGCTGGTACCCGATCACCGCGGAGTACTTCGAGAAGCGGGACACGGCGCGGCTCGTGGTCGTCGCGGGCGTCGACTCGTCGGAGTACCCGCTCGAGCTCGCGCAGCACCTCTTCCACGTGCCGCGCTGACGCCGCGGGGCGACCGTCGGCGAGGCCCTCCCCGGACGTGACGGGACGCCGGCGGAGGAGCGTTCCCTCCGCCGGCGTCCCGGGGATCGAGGACGATCGGCGCGCGGTCAGCCGTCGGCCGCGACCTCCTCCACGAGGACGACCTCCTGTCGCGGCAGCATCGGCTCGAGGCGCGTGAGCACCTGGTACACGGCGCGCACCCGCTCGTCCGAGACCTCGCCCGCGAGCTGCGCCTCGTCGAGCTTCTGCACGAGGCGGACCCAGCCGAGCTTCTCGAGCCCGAGGCGGACGTCGTCCGCCCCGGCGACGGCCGGGCGGAGCCGGTACTCGCCGGCCGGGAGGAGCTCCTCGGTCACGACGTCCACGATCTCGTGCGCGTGGTCGTGGTCGTGCTCCGCGTGCGGGTGCACGGCGTGATCATGATCGGGCACGAGCTCGCCGAGCACGCCGTCGCCGTGCGCGTCGCCGTGCGCGTCACCGAAGGGCAGGTCGTGGATGAGGACGTTCTCGTGGGCGTCGCCGTGGGCGTGCGCGGGGTGCGGCGCGACCGAGGCGCGGCGCTCGGTGAAGGAGACGTCGCCGGCGGGCTCGACGACCTCGGGGACGAGCTCGACCTCGAGCGAGGCGTCGCCCGTCGCGTCGGCGCCGAGCACGGGCTTCAGCTTCGTCCGGACGCGGAGGCGCTGCTCGGTCGGCGTCTCGAGGATCGGAGCGTTCGCCTTCTTCAGCTCGTGGTGCAGCTTCTCCATGATCGCCTGGCCCTCCTCGGCGGGGAGCAGCCCCTCGCGGATCTTCCGGTGCACGGCGTGCGCCTTCTCCTCGAGGAGGCGGAGGTGCGCGTGCACCTTCTCGACGTGCGCGCCGTCGGAGGTGCGGACCTTCACGCGGGGCGCCATGGCGTCGTGCACGGCCTGCTTGCCGCCCTGGCTCGCGACCCACGCCTCGACCTCGCGGTGCGCGTCGGCCATCCGGAGCTTCGCCTCCTCGGGCGTGATGAGCCCGGCCTCGAGGTCGGCGTGCACGGAGGCCTTGGCCTCGGCGAGGTGCTTCTCGAGCTTGCGGTGCGACGCGACGACCTCGGCGCGACGGCGCGCGACCTCGATGGCGTCGAGCACGTCCGGGCTCGTGCCCATGCGGCTCACGACCTCGAGCAGCGTCGCGTCGTCGAGCCCGCTCTCGCGGAGCACGCCGAGGATCTCGGCGAGCTCGCCGTCGACGGGCGCGACGACCTCGACGAGGTCCACGCCCGCGAGCGGCTGCGCCTGCTCCTCGTCGTGGGCGGGCGCCATGGCGGTCACGGCGGCCGTGAGCGCGAGGGTCGCGACGGCGGGCGCGAGCCAGCCGGCGAGGGGACGGGCGGTCCGGCGGGAGGCGCCGGCGTCGAGCAGTCGGGCGATGCGTTGCATGAGGGATCCTCCGGTGGCGGCCAGGGCGGGCTCCGGGCGGACGGCCCGCAGGTCGTCGAGCGCGGCGAGCGCCTTGGCGTAGGTCAGTCGGTCGCCGCAGGTGTCCACGGCGACGTCGTCACAACAGAACTCCCGCTCCACGCGTGCGCGGTGGGACAGCCACCAGACGGCGGGGTGGAAGAAGAACAGGGTCTCGAGCACGGTCTGCGCGAGGTTCACGAGCGCGTCGTGCCGACGCACGTGCGCGAGCTCGTGGGCGAGCACGGCGCGGAGCTGCGCGGTGGAGAGGCCGGCGAGCGCGGCGGCGGGCACGAGGACCACGGGCCGCAGCCAGCCGACGACCATGGGGACGGCGGCGCGGCTGGAGAGCACGACGTCGACGGGGCGACGCATGCCCAGCGAGCGGCAGAGCGCGCGCACGGCGCCCCGAACCGGCTCGGGCAGCGGCGCGTGTCCGTCGCGAGCGAGCATCCGCACACCGATGAGCTGCGCGGCGAGCCGCACGTTCATGAGGACCACGCCCGCGCACCACAGCACGGACACGCCCGGCACGAGGAGGTTCAGCTCCTGGCGCAGGTCGTGCGTCACGAGCAGCGTGGCGAGCGCGAGCGGCGGCAACCGCGCGGGCTCGGCGCCCGTGAGCACGAGCAGCGTGACGACGGGCGCCGCGGCGAGCGCGACGAGCCCCGCGACGCACACCGCGTAGCGGGTCGAGGCCGCCCGCCGGGAGAGCGCCCCGAGCACGAGCCCGGTGAGCCCGGCGACGAGCGTCGCCTGCCAGACGAAGTGCAGCAGGGTCCAGCCGACGAGCCAGGCCGTCGGGAGGAAGCGAACGGGGAGCCAGTCGTTCACAACGCCCCCCCTTCGTCGTCGTCGCGGTCCTGCGCGTCGAGGAGCTCCTGGATGGCGCGGCGCTCCTCGGGCGTCGTGCCCTTGGCGTCGAGCGCGGCGAGGACGAGGTTGCCGGGCTGCCCGCCGAACGCCCGCTCGAGGAGGTCCTTCACGAGCGCCTTCTGCGTCTTCGCGCGGGACTGGGCGGCGCGGTAGACCTGCGGGCGCACGCTCTCGTCGCGGACGAGCGCGCCCTTCTCGGTCATGATCTGCATGACCTTGAGCACCGAGGTGTACCCGGTCTCGCGGGCCGCGGAGATCTCGCGGAAGACCTCGCGCACGGTGCTGGGACCGCGCTCCCAGAGCACGCCGAGGATCTCGAGCTCGGCGTCGGTGGGGCGGTTGCTGGGTCGACGGGCCATGGGGTCCTCCATCCGGGACGGAGGGACCATCGACGAATTCCTTCGTCATGTCCACGAAGAAATTCGTCAAACCGACGAATTCCTTCGTGGCGTGGAGATGACGGGAGCGGAGGGTGCCGCCGGTCCCCGCGCGAGGCGGGCGGGTGTCGTCGCCGTCGGGCCGCGCGCGTCGTCCGGCCGGGTGCGGCGCGCGCCTCCGTCAGACCGCCTGCTGCTTCCGCACGGACCACATGAAGCCGTCGAACCAGAAGTGCAGCAGCGCGCAGGCCATGAGCGCCGTCCGCACCGCGAAGCCGTCCGCGGCGTAGAGGTAGAGGCCGGCGGTCGCCGGCAGCGCGAGGAAGGCCGCGAACACCGCGACGACCGCCCACGGCCCGCGGTCGCCGACGAAGCGCCGCCGGAGCATCGCGCCCTCGCTGATCCACACGAGCGCGAAGTACTGCACCGCGTGGAACACGTTCATGATGAGGTACGCCATCCCGAAGCTGTTGAAGCCCCAGGCGAAGAGCGCGGCGAGGCCGGTGCTCGCGAGCAGGCACACCTTCTGCCACGGCAGCCGGTAGCCGGCGCGGCGCAGGTCGCGGTAGCGCAGGACGTACACCGCCGAGAACACCGCCGTGAACGCGAGCACCGCGAGGCGCAGCGTCTCCGTACTCCCGGCGACGAACGGCGGCACCGCCGTGAAGAGCGACGACGAGAGCGTCCACTCCCCCAGCGCGACGTCGGGCAGCCCGTCGAACTCGTGGAACGCGTCGACGTGGCTCATGAGCATCGCGCCGCCCAGGATCGGCCCCGCGTAGAGCAGCAGGTTCGCGACGACGTCGAGTCGCCGGCCGAGCTCCGGGTCGTTGCCCGCCTTGACGTCGTAGATGCGACCGAGCCCGAAGGTCTGCATCGCCGAGTGGTAGACGTCCCAGAAGATCATGAGCACGAAGGCCGCCGTCCAGATCCAGTCGGACGAGCAGACGGCGACGAGCAGCACGAGCGGGCCGAGCACGAACCGTCGCGGGAAGCGCCGGAACACGTCTCCGTCCAGGTGGCTGCGCACGAAGCCCACCGTGAGGTGCGCCTGCGTGAGCGTCATGTAGACGAGCACCGCGAGGCTCACGCGCGCGTCGAGCACCTCGACCCGCTGCGACCAGAAGGGCCCGGTCATCCACCACCCGGCCGCCACCGCCCAGAGCGGGCTGAACACGAAGAACACGAGGTCGATGACCGGCCCGGCGATCCACCGGCCGGACCCGGGCCGCGCGCCGCGACGCCGCTCCCGCGGTCCGGCGCCGCCCCCGTTCCGGGCGCGCCTCGCCGCCCGACCGGGCGCCAACGTCCCGGCCCCGAGCACACCGGCCGCCGGCAGCGCGGACGCGCGGGTCACGGACGGGGCGGCGATCGTCGCGGGCGGCTCCACGCCTCCTCCATCGGCCCCGCCGGCGCCGCGCCTGGAGTCCATGGAGGAGCGTCCATCCGATCGGCCCCAAGTCCCGGATGGGTCCCGTCCGATACAGGTGCGCGTTCCGGAATCCGCGCCGACGACCCCCGCCACGATGAACAGGCTTACCGATCAGAGGATGCCCCGCGCCCCGCGCCCGACGCCCCGCGGCCCGCGAGCCGGCGCTCGCCACGCCGGCTTCACGCTCGTGGAGCTCGTCATCGCGACGACCATCGGCGCCATGTTGCTGGTCGCCGTCGCGGAGGTCGCGCAGCTCTTCGGCAAGGAGGTCGAGGTCGTCCGCGACGAGTCGGACTGGCGCCTCCAGGAGTCGCTCGTGCGCATGGCGGACGACACGAAGCGCGCGTGGTACGTCGAGGTCCCCGAGACGGACGTGCTCCAGCTCACGGACGCCTACGGCAACGTGACCCGTTACGAGCACGACGCCGACGCGAAGACGCTCACGGTCCTCCGGCCGTCGGGCGCGACCGGCACGGTCCTCACCGGCATCGAGTCGTTCACGGTCGACGCGCGCACCATCGAGCGCTACCGCGAGGGCACGACCCTCGACACCTACGACACCTGGTGGGTCGACGACACGAGCCTCGGCGGCGCCTCGGAGGCGATCCCCGTCGAGGACGGCCTGCCGCTCGCGCTGGGCTTCACCCTCGACACGACGGCCCCCGACTGGGTGCACACGCTCGACGGCGTCACCGAGCAGAACGAGCTCGCGACGCTCGAGCGCCTCGTGCTCCCGCTCGCGTTCGTGCCGCCCGTGGCCGAGGGCTCGTCGTCCTCCGGCGGCTCGTCGGGCTCGGACGACTCCGGGATCGGGACGAGCAGCTTCGCCGGCCCCGACGCCTCGGACGGCGGCGACTCGTCGGCGTTCGGCGATTGCGACGACGGCGGCAAGGGCGGCAGCTCGGGCAAGGGCAAGGGCGGAAGCTCCGGCAAGGGCAAGGGCTCGAGCGGCTGCGGAAAGGGATCGAGCGGCGGCTGCGGTGACGACTCGTGCGACGACTCCGACTGCTCCGACGACGGCTCGTCGGGCGGCAGCTCGAAGAAGGCCGAGATCTGTCACATCCCGCCCGGCAACCCCGACAACGCGAAGACGCTCTCCGTCTCGGTGAACGCCGTCGCGGCGCACCTCGCGCACGGCGACTCCGAGGGGGCCTGCGGCACGTCCGTGGCCGGCCCGGACCCGGCGGACTCCGTCCTCTACCTGGATCTCTACGAGGCCGCCACGCCCGGCGACGGCCGCCCGTACGGCGCGCTGCTCGGCTCGACGAGCGTGCCCGCTTCCGCGCTGCCCTCCGGCACGTGGTCCTGGGTCAGCAAGGGCACGAGCTCCGCCGCGACCCACGGCGGGGGCTCCGGAGGCAAAGGCGTCGCGGTGTGCCACATCCCGCCCGGCAACCCGTCCGCCGCGCACACGATCCATGTCGGCGCGAGCGCCGTGTCGGCGCACGTGGCCCACGGCGACGTGCTCGGCTCGTGCGACGACTCACTCGACGCTGACTCCACGCTCGTCCTGCAGTACGACGCGCCGCTCGTCGACGTCCCGCTCGACCTCACGCCGCTCAACGGCCTCATCCAGCCCGGCCGCGCGCACACGCTCGTGCTGCGCGTCGCCGGCTCGGGCACCGTCGTCGTCGCGGGCCAGCCCGTGGGCTCCGACGCGCACACCGGCATCGCCTCCGTGAACGTCCCCGGCGGCGCGTACTCGGCCCTCGACCTCACCGTGCCGCGCAGCCTCGACGGCATGCGCAGCGCCTCGCAGACCGTGAAGCACGACGTCATCAACGGCGTGACCCTCACGCTGCAGACCGTCGACGGCGAGCGGAGCTCCGCGTCGGCCGCCGTCGCGTCGCAGGTGGCCGTCGACAATCCGTGGCTCGGCTGCGTGCCGGGCGAGTTCCCCGGACTGGAGCTCGCGGGACAATGAGCGCCGCGCACGAGCAGGAACGCCCCGACGCTCCTCCGCAAGCCGGCCGCTTCGCCGGCGTGTCACCCTTCCGCTTCCTGCTCGCGACCGGCGTCGTCGTCGCGCTCGGGCTCGCGGCGACGCGCGACCTCTTCCAGGACCACCCCACCGCGCACGCCTCCTCCGAGTACCGCACCCTCGCGGACACCGGCTTCGAGGCGGTGCTCGCCGCGCGGGACGCGCTCGTCGCGGGCGACGTCCTCGAGCTCGACGACGCCGTCGTGTCGGTCGAGGAGGCGGGCGGCGGCGTGAGCGTCCTCCGCGCGGACGCGCTGCGCGACGACGTCGTCGTGTCGACCGTCCGCGCCGTCGGCTCCTTCACGCCCGCGCCGCGCGCCGCCCCCGCCGGCCCCGACGACCTGCCGCGCCTCTCGGCGGCCGCCGTCGAGCAGCTCCTCCGCGACCCGCGGCTCGACGTCCGCCGCGTGCGCCGCGACACCGAGGTCGTCGGCGAGGTGCTCTCCGGACTCGTCGTGCTGTCGCCCGGCGTCGAGCTGCGGCTCCGCGACGTGGTGCTCGTCGGCGCGATCGTCTCCGAGAGCGCGCTCACGCAGCAGCCGCTCACCGGGGTCTCCGTCGACCACGCGCCCACCGTCGTCGTCGAGGGGCCGCTGCGCCTCCAGCCGATGGGCGAGCTGCCCGGCGTCTCCGTCGTCATGCCGGACGGCGTCCTGCGCACGGCGGACGACGACGCGGCCGTCCAGATCGAGGGCGACGTCGTCGCGCGCACCGTGGAGCTCCGCGGACGCGGCAGCCTGCTCGGCCGCGTCGCGAGCCTCGAGGCCCCCGTGCTCTCGGGCGTCCGAGCCGTCGGCCGCGGGCGCACGCCCCGCCCGTGGTCGACCGCGCTCGACATGCGCGGCGGCCTCCGCACCGACTACTTCACCTGCCTGCCCGCGCGCACGCGGTGGCAGGAGGTGCGCCCCATGCTCGGGTTCGAGTTCCCATGACACGTCGCGTCACACGACAGTCCGGGATGACGCGCGTGGACTTCGTCGTCGGCGTCGGCGTCCTGGCACTCCTCGTCTCCATCGCCGGCGTCCCCGGCAGCGCCGGCGACGCGCGCCTGCTCGAGATCGCGGACGCGCGCATCCGCTCGGCCGTCGACCTCGCGTCGGGGCTCGCGCGCTCGACGGGCACCGCGCACGGCGTGGCCTTCGACGTGGAGGGCGACCGCGTCGCCGTCCTCGACGCGCACGGCGAGCTCGTCGACGAGGAGGTCGCGGGGCGGCCGCCCGTCACGGACCTCGGCCAGGGCCGGCTCGCGACCTACGTCGACCTCGTGAGCGCGCGCTTCGGACCCGCGGGGACCGTCTGCGTCTTCGACGGCGAGGGCGTGCCCATGGCGGGCGGCGTCGTCCGGCTCGCGGCCGGACTGCACCGGCGCGAGCTCGTCCTCGACGGCGCGACCGGCTGGGTCGAGACGAGCGTCGAGGTGCTCGAGGAGCCTCGCTGAGGTTCGCGTGCGCCGGCCGACGGCCCGTCCGTCAGCCGTAGCGCTCCTCGAGCACGCGCAGGTGGTGCGTCGCGTGGCCCGCGGTGAGCCACGCCAGCCCGCGCACCGTGACCGGCTTGCCGTCCGCGTCGCCGGCGCGGTCCCACGCGACCTCGGGGAGGTTGCGGTAGAGCTGCACCGTCGCGTCGCGCACGGCGCACCACTCGTCGACGACGTCCGCGAGCGTGCGCGCGGCGAACGCGCCCTCGACGACCCACGCGTCCTGGTCGAAGCCCGCCATGCCCGCGCCGTCGTCGCGTGCGACGCACAGCGCGCGGTGGGAGAAGATGCGCTCCGTCTCGAGCGAGTGGCCGAGCACCTCGGTGACGGTCCACTTGCCGGGCTCGTAGCGGCGGCCGCCCCACGCGGACTCGCGCCCGGCGAGCGCGGCGATCACCGCGCGCTGCGCCGCGAGCGTGGCGACGATGTCGCCGTCGGGCACCTGGTCGACGTACTGGCGGTGGTACGGCGCGACGACGGACGGGTCGGGTCGGACGGCGACGGTCTCGGTCATGTGACGGCTCCAGGGAGGCGGCGTGTGCGGGCGCGGGCGGTCGTTCGCGAACGGGCGCGGACGACCGCTCGCGGACGGGGCACGGGCGTCCCGGGGCCGCGTGAGGTCCCGCGCGCCCCCGCCCGCGACCCGCGGAGGCTAGCATGGCGCGGAGCCGCGTGACCGGCGCGACGCCGACGCGTAACACACCGCGCGCATTGCACGGAGACAATGGCGCGACGCGCGCGCCCGGCTCGGGCCCGACGGGACGGGACACGCCGCGCGCCAGGGAACGAGGAGACCGCACGCATGCCCGGAGACGCCCCCCCGCGACGGCTCGCGCGCGCGGCGCTCGAGGCGGCGGTGCTCCTCGTCCCGGTCGCGCTCTTCGTGCTGCTCGACGACGACGGGGCCGCGCCCCGCGCGACGCCGGGCGTCGTCGACCTCGCGCCGGAGCGTGACGCCGCGACCGTCGTCCCGCGCGCGCCCGACGACGATGCGGTCGCGGCGCTCCCCGCACCGGCGCCGACCGCCGAGGCGCCGCTCGGGCCCGCCCGCGACGAGCTGGTCGAGGCCGTCTCCGCCGTCGCGCGCGCCCGCGAGGTCGCCCGCGGCGGGCCCGTCGACGTCGCCGTCCGCGTCCTCGGCCCCGAGGGCGCGCCCCGCCCGGACGTCGCGCTCCGCGTCTGGCGCGAGCGGGACGCGCTCGACGCGAGGCAGCCCGGCCCCGAGTCGGTGACGTGGACCGACGCCGCCGGCCGCGCCGACCTCCGGCTCCCGACGGGACGCGCCGTGCTCGAGGGCTCGCTCGAGGGGTTCGGCAGCACCGGCGTCTGGAGCGTCCGCGCGCTCGCCCGCGCGGCCGACGCCGACGGCGTGACGACGCTCGTGCTCCGCCCCGACGCCGTGCTCGAGCTGCTCGTGCTGCACGCCGACGACCGCCCCGCCGCGGGCGCGACGCTCGGCTTCGGGCGCACGGGCGCGGCGCTCTCCGGCCGCGTCCCGCCTCCGACGACCGTCGACGCCGACGGCCGCGCGCGCCTCGACGTCGACGGGGACACCGCGCTCGTCGTCGTCGCGCGCCTCGGCGACCTCGCGACGCGCCCGACACCCGTCGAGGTCCCCGCCGGCGCGACGACGGAGCACGCGCTGCGCCTGCCGGGCCGCTGGTCCGTCGCCGTCCGCCTGCTCGACGCGGAGGACGAGCCCGTGCCCGAGGGCGCCGTCGAGGCCTGGCTGCGGCTGCCCGGCGTGGACGCGGCCGCCGGCGTCTTTCCCGACGACGAGGGCGTCCACCTCCTCGAGCCCGTCGACGCCGGGGGCCTCGCCGTGATCGACCTGCCGCGCCCCGGTGAGTACGTGCTGCTCGGCTCGCGCGACGGCGCCGCCTCGGGCGCGCCCGTCACCGTGCACGTCGACGACGGCTCGCCGCGCGCCGACGCGACGCTGCACGTGCTGCCCGCCGCGCGCATCGCGGGGCGTCTCGTCGACGGCGAGGGCGCGCCGCTTCCCGGCGTGCGCGTCCACGCGCGCCCCGCGCACCTGCTCGAGGAGCGCGCGCAACGCTACGCCCCCACCGTGTGGCGCCTCCACGGACAGGCGAGCGACACGACGACCGACGACGGCGCCTTCGACCTCGGCCCGCTCCACCCGGACGGCCGGTACATCGTCTTCTGCCGCCCCGTCGACGGACGCCCCGACCTCAAGCTCGTCGTGCGCGACGTGCGCCCCGACGGTCCGCCGCTGCGCCTCGTCGCGGACGACGTGACGCTCCAGCGCGCGACGCTCGACGGCACGGTGCTCTCCGACGCGACGGGCGCGCCGCTCGAGGCGTTCGTCGCGCGGCTCGTCATCGAGCTCGACGGGCGCGTCATCACGACCGAGGACGTGCCGCTCGTCACGGGCCCGGGGACGTTCCGCTTCGAGGGCCTCGCGCCGGGGTACCGCTACCGCCTGCGCGGCGAGGCGCCCGGACACGGCGCCGCCGAGACCGCGTGGTTCACCGCCGAACGCCGCGGCCGCCACGAGACGTTGCGGCTGCCCGCGGGCGGACGGCTCGAGGTCCGTGTCGTCGACCGGCTCGGACGCCCCGTCGGCTTCGCGTCCGTCTCGCCGCGGCGCGCCGGCGGGGACTTCGGCCCCGAGGCCGCGCCGTCACGCCGCACGGACGAGTCGGGCCGCGTCGCGTGGGACGGCGTCGCCCCGGGCGCGTGGACGCTGCGCGTCGTGCACGGCGGGTTCACGACGGACACGGCCGCCGACGTGCCGTCGGGCGACCGCGTCGAGGTCGTCGCGCGCGTGGACGGCTGACGTCGCCGGTCAGCGCTCCGGCACGAGCCAGCCGAGCGAGACGCCCGACGTGACCGGGTACTCGAAGCGCACGATGAAGAACCCGTCGCCGCGGCGCGACACCCAGTGGCGGCTGCCGGCGTCGCCGTAGACCGTGACCATCGGGCGCGAGTCCTCGGCGAGGCCCGCGTGCTCGATCGTCACCGAGTCGAAGCCCGTCATGACGTCGACGGAGCCGGAGATCGGTCCGCTCGCGGCGGCGGTCGTCGCCGCCTCGAGCTGCACGAACACGACGATCCGGTCGTCCTGCGCGACCTGGTCCTCCATCGCGATGCCGACCACCGGGCCCTTGCCGTCCCAGCGCGCGCCGATGCCCGGCGTCGCGGAGAGGCCGACACGCTCGCCCGCCTTGAGGAAGCCGCCGCTGCCGTCGACGCGCAGCGGCACGCGTCCGGCGAGCGCGACCTCGATGACGTCGGCGCGGGTCGCCTCGGCCGCCTGCCACTCCTCGCGGAGCGCGCGGGCCAGCGCGTGGTTGCCGGCGCGCAGCGCGCGGTCGGACGCCTCGAGGAGGTCCGGCCGGATGCTGCCGAGCCCGTCGCCCAGGATGACGCCCGGCTCCGTGGAGACGATGCCGACGACCGCCAGGTCGCGGCCGCGCTCGGCGAGCCGCACGTGCTCCGGCGCCGCCTCGTCCACCGCGACGATCATGCCGGGCGTGAGGCCGGTGCGCAGCGTCGGGTACTCCTCCGCGAGGTCGAAGCCCTTGGGCTTCACGCCGCCCGCGATGGAGAGCGCGCCGTGGTTGTCGAGCCGCATGGCCTCGCGCAGACCGAGCGGGTGGCTCGGCATGCCCTCGAACCAGCGGAACCACGCCCACCCGTCGCCGTCGGCGTCGCGCACGACGTCCACGTCCGCCTGGCTGCTCAGCGCGAGCACGGCGCCCGGACCGTCGTCGGCGAGGTTCGCGAGCGTGCCGTCGCCGAGCATGAGCTCGCCGGCGAAGACGTGGTCGTGCGCGACGACG
This sequence comes from bacterium, assembly GCA_030428785.1. GTDB lineage: Bacteria > Planctomycetota > B15-G4 > B15-G4 > B15-G4 > JAUIEF01. The sequence continues at coordinate 630 of JAUIEF010000155.1, read as the reverse complement.
TCACCGGCCGCCCAGACGTCGCCCGGGCCGATGGGCGTGAGCTCTTCATCAGGCTCTTCGCCACCCGAGCGCGCCTGGAGCGAACCGTCCCAGGCCGTGACGTTCGTGTCGGAGTAGAGGTTGCCGGAGGCGGTGATGTCACCGCCCGAGCCGAAGGGCGCGTCGGGGTCGGCGGGGTACGCCGTCCAGATCGCCTCCTCGGCCACGAGGATGTCGACCTCGCCGCCCTCGAACTCGGCGCCGGGCGGACCCTCCGGGCCTTCCGGACCCGTGGGGCCGGTCGGGCCGGCGGGGCCGGTGGGACCCGTCGCGCCGGCGGGACCCTCGGGTCCCTCGGGGCCGGCGGGGCCGCGCTCGCCCTTCGGTCCGGTCGGGCCCGTGGCGCCGGTCGGACCCGTGGGGCCGGCCTCGCCCTGCGCGCCGGCGGGACCCTCGGGGCCCTCCGGACCCGTCGGGCCGGCGGGACCCGCCTCGCCCTGCGGACCCGTGGGACCGACGGCGCCGTCCGCGCCGTCCTGGCCGGCGGGACCGGTGGGACCCGTGGGACCCTGGGGGCCGGCGGGACCGATCTCGCCCGCGGGACCCGCGGGGCCCTCGGCGCCGGTGGGGCCGGCGGGGCCGGCCGCGCCC
>JAUIEF010000154.1 GCA_030428785.1 bacterium | reverse complement strand
CGGACGCGTTCCGCGACCGACGCGTGCCGGAGCCGCCCGCGGACGACGTCGCGCCCCCGGTCGAGGACGCGCCACCGGTCGAGGTCGCGCCCCCGGTGTCCGAGCCGGAGCCGCCGGTCGCGGCCGCCGCGCCGGACCCCGTGCCCGTCGTCACGGAGCCGGAGCCCGGTCTCGTCGACGCCCGGCCCGCCGAAGAGGAGCCGCCCGGATCCGAGGTCGCCGCGACTCCCTCCGACGTCACGCCCGATCCCGCGCCGAGGCCTCCGCGCGCTGTCGTGCGCACGCCGTCCCCGACGCCGCGCGACGCCGGCCCGCCGGAGGGCTGGCAGCGCCCGGACCTCGCGGCGGCGACCTTCCTGCCCCTCGACCTGCCGTCGGCTCCTCCCGCGCCGCCCACCGCCCCGACGCGCGGCCAGCTCGTCGTGCGCAGCGAGGTCGAACCGCCGAACGGCCGCATCGCGCTCGCCGTCGTGCGGCTCGTGCCGCGTCGCCCGCACGTCTGGGACCCGCACGGCACGACGCTCCACGTCGGCCCCCAGCAGGGCGAGCCGTGGGTGGAGACGGGCGACCCCGTCCCGCCGGACGAGGTCACGTCGCGCGCGTGGAACTGGGACGCGCTGCCGCCCGGCTTCTGGCGCCTCGTCGCGCTGCCCGACTCCGCGGTCGCGCCCGCGCGCTCCGTGCCGCTGCGCGTCCGCGCGAACCACACGAACCGCACGACCGTCGAGTGGACCCTCAACGGCGGCATCGAGGCCGTGCTCGAGCTGCCCGACGCCTCCCGCGCGCGCGGCGTCGACGTGCGCCTGTGGGGCCCGCTCCCCGACGGCTTCAACGTCGCGCACGCGGACCCGCAGGACCTGATCGGCGCGACGAGCGTGCACCGCACGACGGACACGCGCGGCGTGTTCGAGGTCCGCGGGCTCACGCCCGGCGCGCGCTACCTCGCGCACGCGTGGACGCCCGACGGCCGCCGCGCGACGGCGGAGATGACCGCGGGCACGCTGCCGCCGCGCCTCACGCGCTGGACGCTCGAGCCGCCGGTCGCGGTGGAGGTCACGGTGCGCGACGGACGCAGCGGTCGCCCCATGGGCGGGCGCGTGCTCGACGTCGTGGACCACGTGCGCTCGGCGCTCTCGGGCGTGCCGCGCGAGGGCAGCCGCCCGTTGCGCCGCAGCCGCCCGACCGACCCCGAAGGCCGCGCGGTGCTGCCCGTCGAGCCGGGCGCCTGGGTGGTCGCGGACTTCCCGGGCTTCGCCGCCGGCGCGGTGTGCGTCACGCCGGACGTCGCGGAGGCGGGGCGCGCCGTGCTCGACCTGTGGCCGCCGGAGCCCGGCGTGCTGCGCGTCGTCGACGCGGAGGGCCGCCCCGTCCAGAACGCCGTCGTCGACGCGACCTGGCACGGGACCGAGCGCGGCCTGCGCCGCACGGGCATGCTCCACGAGGGGCTCAGTGACGCGGCGGGCCGCGTGGTCGTCGCCGAGCTGGGCGACGTGCCGACCCTCGACGCGGGCTCGCTCTCGCTGCGCGCGCGACACGTGCGCGCGGGCGTCGCGTCGCTCGAGCTCGACCTCGCGGACCTCGACGGCAGCGCGGCGCTCCCGCCGACGCTCGTCCTGCGTCCGGCGGGGACCATCGTCGTGCAGTTCGCGACCTCCGGCTGGCCGCCGCCGCCGCCGCGCGAGCTCGGTCGCCGCTGGAACATCACGGACCTCGGCCAGCTCGACCCGGGCTCGTTCACGCTCGACCTCGAGCTGCGGTACCTCGGCAACGCGGGGCCCTTCGCGGGCGAGAGCGCGGGGCAGGGCGCGCGCCGACGCGTGCTCGTGTCCGTCGACGACGAGCACCCGCCGACCGCGCGCTTCGACGACCTCGAGCCGGGCGTCTACACGATCGCCATGACGAGCCGCACGCGCGACTTCGCGTGCACGACGCCCGCGCTGCGCGTGTTCCCGGGGCGCACGACCGAGCACTTCGTCGCGCCGGACCACCCCGCGCTCTTCGCGGAGGTCACCGTCGACCTCGGGTCGGCGGTGCTCACCGGCGTCGCCGATCCGCCCGAGGTCGCGCTCGAGCGCGAGGACGGCATGGTCCCGCGCGTCCTCGGCGCGGGCATCCTCCCGCCGATCGCCGGCGAGGACGCCGTGCGTCGCCAGCCGCTCGTCGTGGGCGGGCGCGCCGTGTTCCGCTCGCTCCCGCCGGGGCGCTTCGTGGTGCGCACGCTCCTGCCGGACGCGTCGGCGCCGAGCGGGTGGCGCGAGCACGTGTCGCAGCCGTTCGACGTCGTGCCCGGCGAGGACGTGCTCATCCAGGACGTCGACCCCGTGGACGCCGGGCCGTCCGGCGACGGGTGAGGTCGGTCGCGCCGCCGACCCGTGCGGGGCCGGCGGCGCGCGGGTCCGATCAGAAGAGCGTCCAGCGGGCCTTGTACGTGCCGAGCGCGTCCGGGCCGCCCGGCAGCTCGAGGTCCTCGAACGAGCCGTTGATCGTGCCGAGCAGCACGATGGGGCCGCCCGGCGAGAGCTGCCTCGTCAGGAACGCCTGGAACGTGCCCTCGCCGGTCGTCGGGTCGACCGTCCAGGTGCCCGTGACGTCGAGGTCGAAGGCGCCGTTCGGCGTGAGCGGGAACGAGAGCACGCCGCCCTCGAGCGTCCCCGTGAGGAGAGCGCCGGACGGCGTCACGTCGGCGGCCGGGAGCGTCACGGTCATCAGGTAGAACGGGAAGCCCTGCCCCAGCGCGAGCACGCCCGTGGCGAAGCCGTCGGACGCGCCGGTGGGGAGGTCCCAGCTCCCCTGCGAGGTGCCGACGATCGTCGGCGTCGCGGGGCCCGCGGACGGCGGCGCGAGCTTTCCGCCCGGCGCGGCCGCCGCGGTTGCGACGACGAGACACGCGAGCGCGAGGGACAGGAAGGTGCTGCGGAACATGGTCATGGTCTCTCCTTCTTTGCCGAGGTCGGAGACAGGGAACGGGTGGTCGGTCGCGGCGCGGCGCGTCACGGGAGGAGCGCGCGCACGCGTCGGGCGAGGTCGGTGCCGGCGAGCTGCGCGAGCAGCGGTCGCGCGATCGCCGTCGCGTGCTCGGGCGCGTCGGCGGCCAGTGTCTCGAGCCGGGTGACGCGGTCGTCGAGCGCGACGAGCAGCGCGTGGCGCAGCGTGCGGGCGTCGTCGGCGAGGCGGCTGCCGTGCCGCTCGCCGAGCGACTCGACGCGGTCGAGTCGGTCGAGGGCGTCGGCGTAGCGCGCCTCGGCGACGCGGTCGGGCACGGCGCGCAGGTCGGCGAGCGCGCTCTCGAAGGTCGCGTCGTCGAGCGGCGGCGGTCCGTCCGCCGGGCAGGCGTCCTCCCACGAGCGGAGGACGGACTCGACGCCGGACCAGCCCGCGATCTCGAACACGGGCTCCGTGCGACAGCTCCCGTCCTCGACCCACATGGCGGGGAACACGAAGGGATAGCGGAACGCCTCGGGGCGGCCGTCGAGCAGGTCGGGGATGCCGTCGTCGGCGGCGCGGCGGAAGCGGACGAAGCCGTCGAGGCGTCGCTCGAGGGCGCGGTCGGCGAGCAGCGTGTTCACGCTGATGCAGCGCGGGCACAAGCTGAAGACGACCTGCTCGAGGAGCGGGCGCCCGGTGTAGGCGACGAGGCGCTCGGCCTCCTCGCGCGAGGTGATCCAGCCGGGGCCGGGCGCGGCGGCGGGGAGGTCGGGCGCGTCGAGGCGGATCGTCGGGAGCGCGTCGGCGAGGTCGACGTGCCCGTCGCCGTCGTCGCCGCCGGTCGTCGCGAGCCAGGTCCAGGTGCCGAGCGCCACGGCGAGGAGCGCGGCGGCCCACCGGAGCCCGGTGCGCGTCGCGGCCGCCGGGGACGCGCGTTCCGTGAGCCAGACGTGCGCGCCCGTCTCGCGCGGGGTCGGGGCGGGCACCGTCTCGAGCGCGGAGGTGTCGAGCGCGTAGAGCGCGCGCACGTCGTCGGCGAAGCGACGGCACGCGTCGCAGAGGCGGAGGTGCTGCTCGACGAGGCCGGCGTCGTCGGCGGGGAGCCGCTCCGTCACGTGGTCGGGGACGAGGTCGCGGACGTCTCGGCAGCTCATGCGCGTCGCTCCCTGCGCGAGGTGTCGCGCGTCGTGCGCGCGTCGTCGGGCCGGAGGCGCGCGACGAGCTTCTCGAGCGCGAGCCGCAGCCGCGACTCGACCGTCTTGAGCTTCGCGCCGCTCGCCTCCGCGATCTGCGGGCAGCTCAGCCCGTGGTAGCGGTGCAGCAGGAAGACCTCGCGCTGCTCGGGCGGGAGGGCGTCGAGCGCCTCGAGGACGCGGGCGAGCTTCTCCTGCGTCTCGGCCGGCACGCTCGCGTCGTCCGCGACGGGCTCGCTCCAGTCGTCGGCGAAGCGTCGCCAGCCGTCGCGGCTGCGCAGCTCACGGGCGAGTCGGCGCCGCCACTGGTTGATCGCGACGCGGTAGATGTACGCGGCGGCGCTCCCGCGCGCGGCGAAGTTGGTCCGGTAGCGCCACAGGCTCAGGAAGGTGTTCTGCACGAGGTCGTCCGCGAGCGCGGGGCAGCGACCGAGGTCGTAGAACAGCCGGTGCAACGAGCGGTGCTCCTGGTCGAAGAGGCGCTCCATGGCCTCGCCGTCGCCGTCGGCGATGCGACGCAGCAAGGTCTCGAGGCGCGCCTCCCGCGTGGACATGGATGGGCTCGGGGACTCCCGGGTGGTCTCCTGCTCTGCTCCTGAGCCCGGCGGGCGGGCGATCCCTCACGGGAATCCTCGCCGATTCCGGCGCGCCGTGGCGTGGCGACGACGCGGCGCCGGGGAGGCGCTCGGCGTGAACCGGTGCGACGGGCGGGGTGCTCCGCGGAGTCGTCGCGCGCCGGCGTGAGGGATCGCGCGGTCGCCGGGCTCTCTCGGTGCGATGGGCGCGCCGTCGGGCCGCCCCGTGAGCCCCTCTCCGAGGACCCCGCCGTGAACACTCTCGCCACCCTCGCCCTGTCCGTGCTCGTCCCGCTGCTCGCCGCGACGGACGACATGACCGACTGCCCGCCGAGCGCCGCCGACGCCGCCTGCTGCGCGCACCCCTGCCCGATCGCGGTGACGGCGACGCGCGCGGGGCGCCACGTCGTCGACGAGGTGCCGGTGGCCGTCGTCACGCGCGACGAGCTCCTGGCCTGACCCCGCGCGAGGCGTCCGCCCGCCGAGACCGGGCGAGCGCTCGCGCGATTCGACCCTCGCCGGGGCTCCCCCGGCACGCGGCGCGCCGCGACGGCGGCGCGCGTCCCCCCGGGCCGGGGGCCGCGGTCGACCCGCGGTCCCCGGCTGTTCCCCGTCGCCCGTCGCGCGCGGCGCGCGGGCTCGACACGACACCGTCCGGAGCCGACCCTTGAGCACACCTCGCCCGAGCGCACCCCTGTGCGTGATCGCACCGATGACCGCACCGATCCCTCGCGCCGCGCCGACGCTGAGTGCCTACCGCGCGCTGCGCGCGCGTGGTTGCCGCGCGCTGCGCGCGCTCGTCGTCCTGCTCGTGTTCGCGGTGGTCGTCGCGCTGCGCGCGGGAGCGCAGACGACGGCGGCGCCCTCCGGGTTCGAGGCCGCGTTCGCCGCCTACGAGGCGGGGGAGCCCGCGGCCGACGCGCTCGCCGCGGTGGCGGCGGACGAGGCGCAACCCGTCGCCGACCGCTTCAACGCGCGCTACGTGCTCGCGGTCCTCGCGCTCGCGGAGTCGCGGCCGCTCGACGCGCTCGACGAGCTCGACGCGGCGGACGCGCTCGTGCCGGGTCGTCTGCTCGTCGCGTTGCGGCGCGTCGAGGCGCTGCTCGACCTCGGGGAGCGGCATCGGGCGGAGACCCTGCTCGACGAGCTGCGCGACCCGACGCCGGAGGACGGCGCGGCGGCGGCCGTGCGTCACGCGCTCGCGCGGGCGCGGGTGGAGCAGGAGCGCGGCGAGCGCGAGGCGGCGACCGCGCGGCTCGAGGCGCTCGAGCGCGAGCACCCCGCCGAGTGGGAGGTACCGTTCCGGCTCGGCCGCCTGTACGAGCTCGCGGACCGGCCCGCGGCGGCGATGCACGCGTACGACCGCGCGCTCGCCCGTGCGCCGGCGCGCGATCCGCACCCGAGCGTCTACGCGCTGCAGCGCTGGGCCGCGCTCTCCATCTCGAGCGATCCCGGCTCCTACGCCGACGCCGAGCGGGTCGACGCGGCGCACGCGCGCTACGCCGCGTTCCTGCGGCGCGCGGAGGCGAACCGCGTCCCCGAGCACCTCGTGCTCCAGGTGGAGGACGCGGACGGCGTGCTGCTCTTCATACGGGCGCACGGCGTGGACGAGCTGCTGCGTCGCGCGCGCTCGGGCGACGGTCCGGGCGTGCTGCGGGAGGGCCGGCGGCTGCGCGAGGCGGAGGCGGTGGAGGCGTCGACCGGCGGGTAGCGCGGGCGGAGGGTAGCGCGCGCGGCGGGGCCGCGGGCAGGCGCACGCTCGTGCGATGCACCGGCGGTGCGACGGACGCGATCCCGCGGTCAGGCGGTCAGGCCGTCTCGCGCGCGAGCGTGCCGAAGAAGCGCGCCGCCTTGCTCGGCGCGGTGCGCCACGGGATGCCGGCGCGGCGCAGGAGCGCGCCGAGCGCCTCGCGGCAGAGCGTCGCGTCGGCGTCGCGCACCTCGACCTCGATCTCGTGGTCGACGCGTCCGGCGGGGAACTCGGTGCGGTCGAGCTCGAAGACGACCTCGATCGGGCCGCCGTCCTCGGCGGGGAGCTGCACGGGGCCGACGCGTCGGCGTTCGTTGCGGAAGGTCCCGACGTGGAAGAGGGGCCGGTCGCCGAGGGTGCGCGCGAGCGCCGCGGTGAGCGTCGTGTGCCGACCGCCGTGACGCGCGAGGAGCGCGTCGAGCGGCGAGAGCCTGCCCGCGAGGATCTGTCGCGCGCGCGCCGCGTCGACGGCGACCTCCTCCTCGGGGCGGCGCGTGAGCGCCTCGTCGCCGACGTCCTCGGCGGGGCCCTTGGCGGTGATGACGTGCGCGCCGTCCTCCTCGCGCAGGCGCAGCGTGCAGCCGTGCCGCCGGAGGACCCAGTCGCTCGTGTCGAAGAAGTGGTTCACCTGCTCGACGGGCGCGACGGCGAGCACGTCGCCCAGCGCGGGCAGCGCGCGCCCGAGGGAGGCGAAGTCGCGGAGGTCGGCGACGCGGAGCTTGAACTCGAGCTCGGTGGCGTCGTCCCGCGAGGGCCCGGCGAGCACGGGACGGTCGCGCGAGGAGCCGGAGCCGCCGTCCGGGCCGGCGGCGGTCGCGGCTTCGGTTTCGGCTTCGGTTTCGGCTTCGGCTTCGGCCACGGTGTCGGCTTCGGCCACGGCTTCGGCTCCGGTCACGCCCCCGCCCCCCGCCTCCTCCACCCCCTCCGGCTCGAGCTCGAGCCCCGTGATGTCCGAGTCCGCCTCCTGCGGCGCCGCGCGTCGCGTCGCCTCGGACGGCTGGAGGTCGCGCAGCAGGCTGCGCACGGTGCGGCGCGAGGGGACGCGCGTCGTGCGGTGCTGCTCGAGGCGCTCGCGGATCTCCTCCCAGAGCGCCGTGTAGGCCTTGCCCGGTCCGCTGCCCGGCGCGAAGTCGACGACGGGCTTGCGGCGCACGCCCATCTGCTCGACGAGGCTCGCGTAGGGGATGGTCCGCTCGAGGATGCCGCGGCTGTTGTCGCGCGCCCAGGCGCAGACCTTCTTGTGGAGGCCCTTGCGGCGGTCGACCATCGCGAAGAACGGGAGCACGTGGTCGGGGCGGCGCTTCGCGGTCTTGAGGTGCTTGAGCAGCCGGCCGAGCGTGCGCAGCGAGAGGACGGTGGGGATCGTCGGCACGAGGAGCACGTCGGCCGCGGCGAAGACGTTCTCGGAGACGAGCGAGATGCCGGGCGAGCAGTCGATGAAGACGGCGTCGTACTCCTCGGCGAGCGGCTCGAGCACGCGGGCGAGCTTGCGCACGCGCTTCTTCTCGTGGTCGAGGACGATGTCGAGGTTGCGGTAGCTGAAGTCGGCGGGCAGGACGTCGAGGCGGTCGTAGTCGGTGCCCTTGATGGAGGAGAGCACGGCGTCCTCGTCCTTGACGAGCCGCTTGCCGCCGCCCGTCACGCCGGGCTTGATACGGAAGGTGAAGCTCGCCGCGCCCTGCGGATCGAGGTCCCAGAGGAGCGTGCGCTCGCCGCCCTTCGCGCAGAGCCACGCGAGGTTGACGGCGCTGGCCGTCTTCCCGACGCCGCCCTTGATGTTGTAGACGGCGTAGACCTTCACGCGCCGCCCTCGCCGAAGACGGCGGCGAAGCGCGCGCGGGTCTTCCTGTCGGTGAAGCGGTCGAGGCGACGGAGCGAGCGTCGGCGCGCCTTGCGGCCGTCGCGGCGCAGGCGTTCCTGGAGGCGGCCCATCGCGAGCAGGACGTCGGCGTCCGCGCGGCCGTCGCCGATCATCGCGGCGGCGCCCTCGTCGAGCATGGCGTCCTGCACCTCGGCGTCGTTGAAGCGGCCGAGCGCGTTCTGCAGCCGGCGCAGCGCGTCCACCGCGGGGTCGATGTCCGCGGGGTCGTACAGCGAGCGGCAGCAGTCGACGAGGTAGCGCATCTTCTTCGCGGTGAGCCGGACGCGGTGCAGGTCCTCGGCGGGAGCGTCGCGTCCGAGGCGCTTCCGCTGCCGGCAGATCTTCCGATAGATGGCGAGCAGACGCGAGGACACGACCTCGCGGAGCGGCCGCGGCGCGGCGGGCGGGAGCGGCGTGCCGGTCTCGCCGGACTCGAGGAACAGGCGCCAGGTCTCCTTGAGGGTCGCGTAGCGCGGCGAGTCGAGGGTGGCGACGAGCGCGCGGTGCGCGGCGGCGCGGCTCTTGGCGACGGAGGCGCGGAGCGGCGCGAGGTCGGCGCCCTCGAGCAGGTCGTCGTCGCGGTCGAGCAGGAGGAGGAAGACGTCGAGGTCGCGGGTGTCGCTCGTCGCGGAGCCGAGGTCGGCGAACTCGGCGCGGAAGTGGTTCACCATCGACGGCGGGAAGACGTCCTTCACCTGGCCGAGCAGGGAGCGCGTACGGCGGATGGCGACGCGGAAGTCGTGGAGGAACTCCGTGTCGGTGCCGTCGCGCACGCCGTCCTCGTTGGCGGTCATGACGTCGAGCAGCGCGAGGTGGACGCGGCGCATGCCGGCGTCGGCGCGCAGTCCGGGGGCGAGCTCGACGTGGAGCGCGGACGGGTCGCGGAGGCCGTCCTTGCCGAGGGCGCGCAGGGCGACGTCGCGGACGTCGGTGCCGGAGGGCGTGACGCCGGGCGTGGCGCGGAGCATGGCGAGGACCGCCTCGAGCGACTCGTCATAGCCGCGCACGCCGACGACGCGCAGCACGGGCGGGAGGTCGATCCACGGCGCGTCGCGGCCGGGCTCGCGGGCGCGCGCGTGCTCGAGGCGGATGCGCGTGACGACCTTCTCCTCGTCGTCGAGCAGCTCGAGGAGCTGGCGCTCGCGCTCGAGCTCGACGAGCGGGAGGAGGCGGCGCACGTCGACGACGGGCGCGGCGGCCTCGCGCACGGGGCCGTCGGGCATGTCGTGCACGAAGCCGAGCGGCTTGCGGACGCGCACCGGCTGCTCGAAGCACTCGCGGTCGGACTCCCACACGAGGTGTGTCCGGCCCTGGTGGATGCGCGTGCCGAGCGCGGCGCCGGCGCGGCCGAGGCGCGCGTCGAAGGTGTCCCAGTAGACGGCGTGCTCGGGCGGCTGCTCGACGGCCCGGATGCCGAAGCGCGCGGCCAGACCGTCCTCGACGTCCTCGACGGACAGTCCGTTCTCGAGCGCGAAGGCCGTGTCGCGGGGGGCGGTCATGGTGGGGGGATCGTGGTGGGCCGGGCCCGGGGTGCGGGGGCCGGCGGCGGGTCCGCGGCGTCGTCCCGGGCGACGGCGACCGATCGCCCCGTCACCCGACGCGCGCGAACCGATCCCACATTGTGTCCGAACCCGCCCGGGAGGGCCACCGCTCCCGGTCCGGAAGCGCCGCCCATCCACCCCTCACCCCACGCTCATCGACGCCCCGACGCGCCGCGGTCCGCCCCGTGATCCATCATCTCCCTACTCCCCCGAGCGGGCCGGGGAGGTGAGGGAGTGGTGCGGGGTGGTCCCGGGAGGCGTCGGATCGAGGCGGAGGGCCGGAGGCGATGCCGAAGCATCGCCGAGGACCCGACAACGAAGGGCCGGCGTCTCCCGGGGCCGCCCCGCGCCGCTCCATCGCCTCCCCGGTCCGCTCCTTACATGAGCTCGATGACCGCTCGGCCGAAGCCGGAGCAGGAGAGCTCCTCGACGTCCTGGCGACCCTCGGCGCGCATGAGGCGGGCGAGGTCGTAGGTCACGTGACCGTTGGCGATGGCCTTCTTCATGCCGGCGAGGACGAGGTCGGCGGGCTCCTTCCAGCCCATGTGCTCGAGCATCATGACGGCGGAGAGCATGAGCGAGCCCGGGTTCACCTTGTCCTGTCCGGTGTACTTGGGCGCGGTGCCGTGGGTGGCCTCGAAGACGGCGGCCTCGTCGCCGATGTTCGCGCCGGGGCCGAGGCCCAGCCCGCCGACGAGCGCGATGGCGGCGTCGGACATGTAGTCGCCGTTGAGGTTCGGAAGCGCGAGGACGCTGTACTCGCCGGGGCGCGTCTGGATCTGCTGGAAGATGCTGTCGGCGATGCGGTCCTTGATGACGATGCGACCGGCGGGGGGCGTGCCGTCGTGCTGCTCCCAGACGGCCTTCTCGGTGATCGTGTCCGCGCCGAACTCGTCGGCGGCGACCTCGTAGCCCCACGCCGAGAACGCGCCCTCGGTGAACTTCATGATGTTGCCCTTGTGGACGAGCGTCACCGAGGGGAGCTTCTGGTCCTTGGCCCACTGCACGGCCCTGCGCACGAGGCGCTTGGTGCCGGACTCGCTGATGGGCTTGATGCCGATGCCGCTGTCGGGGCGGATGTCGCGACCCGTGTGCTCCTTCATGAGCGCGATGACGGCCTGGGCGGTGTCGCTGCCGCGCTCGAAATCGTAGCCCGCGTACACGTCCTCCGTGTTCTCGCGGAAGATCACGAAGTCGACCTGGTCGGCGTACTTGTTCGGCGCGGGGACGCCGTCGAAGTAGCGCACGGGGCGCACGCAGGCGTAGAGGTCGAGGTGCTGGCGCAGGCGGACGTTGATGCTGCGGTAGCGGGGGGTGAGGCCGTCGTCCTTGCCGCACTCGGCGCAGGTCGTCTTGTTGTCCTGCTGGTGCGCGCAGTGGAGGCAGACGAACTTCTCGTCGCCGATGGGCGTCGTGTACGGGCCCTTGATGGCGATGCCGAGGTGGCGGATGGCGTCGATGGTCTCGTCGGGCAGCTCGTTGCCGTAGCGCTCGAGCGCCTGGAGGCCGGCGTAGAGCGGGCACCACGCGATGGCGCGCTCGTCGCCGTAGGCCTTGTGGACCGCGGCGTCGACGACGGAGGTCATGACGGGCGTGATGTCGATGCCGATGCCGTCGCCCTGGAGCAGCCCGATGATGGGGCGCGCGCCCACGACGGGGCGGCCGTTCTCGTTGCGGACGAGGTCGCCTTCGGGGACGTTCACATGCTGGAACTGGGGCATCGGGATCTTGCTCTCTCGGGTCCGACGGGGCCGCGCGGGCGCGGCGGGGTGAACCGGCGATTGTACCGGTTGGGGCCCGGGCGGTGACGCGCGCCCGACAGCCGCCCGCTCGGACGGTGGTCGCCGGTCGAGGGGCCCGACCGTGCCCCGGTGCCTGTCAGCGGGAGTCGGCGAGCGGCGTGCCGGTGGGCGTGGTCTCCCGCCACGCCCGGACGAACTCGCGGCGGAAGGCGGGCTGGTGGTGCAGCGCCACCCGGACGTCGGTGTCCTCGAGGCGGACGCCGGGACGTGCGGCGTCGAGGAGGAGCTCCGGGTCCCGGCCGTAGAGCGCGGTGAGGCGTCTGACGAGCGTGGCGGGCATGAGGCCGCCGCCGGACGCCGCGGCCGGCTCGCGGAGGGAGAGCCACGCCGCGAGCGTCTCGGTGTCGAGCGTGCTCAGGATCGCGTCTCCCCAGGACGACGTGTCGTCCGGGAGCTCCGCCGCCGCGAGCAGCCGCGCCGTCACGTCGTCGTGGGCGCCGACGAGCAGACGCAGGGTGGCGTCCCATCCCACGTGCTCGACCGCGCGATCCACGAGGAAGCGGGCCTGACCACGACCCACGCGCTCGAGCCACGCGTCCTGCGGTCGAGACGGGAGTCGCCACGCGATCGGAGCGAGCGAGGTGTCGACGTCGGGCCCGGGTCCGTCGAGCCTCACGCGACCGATCGAGGCGTGGAGCGCGCCGCCGGTCGCGGGGAGGTCGCACGAGATCGACAGCCGTGGCTCCCTGCCGAGGCAGCCCCACAGCGCCATGAGGAGGTCGCCGCCGCGCTCGGCCCTCGACCGGTCGTCGTCCGGCACGCACCGGTGGGCGACGTGCTGGCAGAGCGCCTCCTCCAGGCTCCACGGCATGGCGGAGTCCTCGAGCCTCGCGAGCGAGAGGTGCGCGAGCTCGTGCGCGAGCACGAGGCTCACCGACGAGACGTCCTCGCGGAGCAGGATCGGCGACCCCGCGCCGACCATCGCCGCCTCGAAGTGATCGGGGATCCGTGTGAACGGCTTCGTGAGCGTGCCCTGCACCCAGACCTCGACCTCGGACAGCTCCTCGGCGGCGAGGCTCCTCGCGACGGCGGCCGTGAGCGCGTCGAGCGCGGCGGCCGTGTCGGCCGCCGCGGAGGGTGACGGCGCCCAGACCGTGCCTGTGTCCGCGGCCGCGGCGAACGACGGTCGGTGCAGACCGCAACCGGGGACGGCCGTCGACAAGGCGCCGAGGACCGCGAGCAGCAGGCCGCGTCCGGTCGACGTCGACCGCCGTGCTCGCCCGCGATGTCCGGTCTTCAGGTTCGACATGCGCTGCTCAGAGATCCAACTCGAGCTCGACGCTCGAGGACGAGCCCGCGGCCCGCTGCGACACGACGAACTCGGCGCCCGTCACGAGCGAAGCGGTCGACAGCGTGGCGCTCACGGTGACCCAGCCGTTCCCGACCGCGCCGACCGTCGTGCCGGAGGTGAGGTCGGCGACGACGACGCCGTCGACGGTGAGCTCGAACTCGTCGAATCGTGACGGGAGCGACGTCGCGACGGTCACGGTGTCCGCTTGCAGGTCGGTCACGATGATCGCCTCGACCGTGGTGTAGGACGGGAGCGGGTCGCCGACGACGACCGAGTCGGCCTTCTGGCGAGCTCCGGCCTGAGTCGCCGCGAGCACATGGATGCGTCGGACGGCGTCGTCGATCCCCGGCGTCACTTCGAGAGCGCCCGACAGGAACTTGAATTGATCGAA
>JAUIEF010000153.1 GCA_030428785.1 bacterium | reverse complement strand
GGCGGCAGCTCGAAGAGCACGACGAGGCGGTCGTCGACGTCAGGTGTCGCGTCCGCGTGCGACGCGAGCACGCCGTCCGGCGCGAGGACCTCGACGCGCGGGTCCGCAGCGTTCGTGACGTGCACGAGCACCGGCGAGGGCGGCGGCGGCGCGCGATCCGCGAGACGCAGGATCGACGCGGGGCCGAAGTCCGAGACGGGCGGTGCGTCGGCGGGCGTCGCCGCGTCGCTCCCGCCGGGCTCGCCGCCGCACGCCGCGAGCGCCGCCGCGAGCACGAGGGTCCGCCGCCGGCCGCCGCTCGCGCGCCCCGCCCGACGCGGTCCGGCGTCCCCGCGCCGCGCGCCCGCGCGTCCCGCCCGGCGCGCGTTCATCCGTGCGCCTCGCCGAGGAGCTCGAGCGGGTGGCGCGTCTCGAGGCGCAGCCCCGCGCGCCGCGCGCCGGCCGCGATCTGCATGAGGCAGCCCGGGTTCGCCGCGGCGACGACGTCGGCGCCGCTCGACGCGAGTCGCGCGAGCTTCGGGTCGAGGATCGCCTGCGCCTCCTTCGGGTGGAGCAGGTTGTAGATCCCCGCGCTGCCGCAGCAGCGGTCGGCGTCGGTCAGCGGCACGAGCTCGAGCCCCGGGATCGCCTCGAGCAGGCGACGCGGCGCGGCGCGCACGTGCTGGCCGTGCGCGAGGTGGCACGCGTCGTGGTACGCCACGCGCCGCTCGAGCGGGCGACGCGCCGGCGGCAGCCCCAGCTCGTCGAGCAGCTCGAGCGCGTCGCGCGTCTTCGCCGAGAGCGCCGCCGCGCGCTCCGCCCACACCGGGTCGTCGGCGAGCAGGCGCCCCCAGTCCTTGAGCGTGGTCCCGCAGCCCGCGGCGTTCACGACGACGGCGTCGAGCTCGCCGACCTCCTCGAAGGCGGCGAGGTTCCGGCGGGCGAGCCGGCGCGCCTCCTCGCGACGACCGCCGTGCAGGTGGAGCGCCCCGCAGCAGCGCTGCGCCGGCGGCACGACGACGTCGCAGCCCGCGAGCGCGAGCAACCGCACCGTGTGCGCGTTGACGCGCCCGAACGTCCAGCGCGCGACGCAGCCCTGGAGCAGGCCGACGCGCATCCGTCGCCGCCCGACCGCCGGCGTGTGCGACGGCACGACGACGCCGTCCGGCGGACTGCCGAGGAGGAGCCCCGCCGCGACGGCCCGATGACCGCTGCCGCGCGACGCGTCGGCGAGCCGTCGACCGAGCCCCATCCGCTCCGCGAGGCGCAGCGCCGCGATGCCCGCGCGCTGGACGCCGGGCGGCAACGCGACGGCCCAGGTCACGAGCCGCTCGAGCACGCGCTGCCGACGCGGACGGAGCAGGCTGTCGAGGAGCTTCTCGCGCGTGTCCTCGAGCAGCTCCGCGTACGGCACGCCGGACGGGCAGGCCGTCTCGCAGGCGTGACACGTGAGGCAGAGGTCGAGGTGCCGCACGACGGAGGCCGTCGCGTCGATGCGCCCCGCGTCGAGCGCGCGCATGAGGTGCAGGCGCCCGCGCGGGCTGTCCATCTCCGTGCCGAGCGCCGCGTACGTCGGACACGCCGGCAGGCAGAAGCCGCAGTGCACGCACTCCGGCTGCTCGAGGAGCGGCGGGCGGTCGGCGGTCGACGACGCGTCCTCCGCCGGGGCGGCGGGCGCCGCGGCGGGCACGCCGGTCGGCGCGGTGTCCGGGCGCGCGGCGGGGTCTCGCGGCGCGTCCATCACAGACCTCCCACGAAGCGGCCGCAGGAGAAGACGCGCTGCGGATCGAGCGCCTGCGCCGTGCGCTCCATGAGCGACCAGTCGGCGGGCGGCGGACCCCAGACGTCCTCGGGCTCGCCGCGCAGCGTGTCGGGCGCCGCGAGGAGCACCGCCGCGCCGCGCCGTCGGCCGAGGGTGAGCACCTCGCGCGCGGTCGCCTCGAGCGCGTCGGCGTCGTCGCCGGTCAGGCCGAGGAAGCCGAGCCCCAGCGCGGGGCGCGCGTCGGCGCGCACGGCGACGCCCGCGCGCTCGGCCGCCGCGAGCGCCGCGGACAGCCAGCCGCCGAGCAGGGACGGGCGCCCGCTCCAGCGCACGACGACGCCGGGACGCGCGCCTTCGTCCTCCGGGAGGAGGTGCGCGACCGGGTCGTCGAGGCGACGCCGCAGCTCCGCGGACGCGTCGTCGTCGAGCAGCATGAGCCCCGTGCAGCCGACGCGCTCCGCGGCCGCCACCGCGCGTCGACGGCAGCCCGCGACGCGCTCCTCCGACCCGTCGAAGCCCAGCGCGAGCTGCGGCTCGCACGCGCCCGCGAGGACGTCGACGAACACGGGCTCGTCCCGGCCCTCGCGCACGCGCTCCGCGGCGAGCAGCGCGTCGGCGACGCTCGCGTACCCGAGCAGCGCGGCCGTCCGGCGCGCGGGCCGCGGCGCCACGCGCAGCGAGACCTCGAGCAACGCGCCGAGCGTGCCGAAGCTGCCGACGAGCAGCCGCGGCACGTCGTAGCCGGCGACGTTCTTCACGACGCGACCGCGCGCCCGCGCGACGAGGCCGTCGGCGAGCGCGACGCGCGCGCCGAGCACGAGGTCCCGCGGCCGCCCGTACCCGAGGTCGACGACGCCGTCCGCGGCCGTCGCGAGCAGCCCGCCGAGCGTGCCGCGCCGGCGCTCGGCCTGGAGCGGCAGCCACTGGCCGCGCTCCGCGAGCAGGTCGTGCAGCGCCGCGAGGCCGATCCCGCAGCCCACCGTGAGCGTGAGGTCGCCGGGCTCGTAGGTCTCGACGGCGCCCAGCCGCGCCGTCGAGAACACGGCGTCCACGTCCCGCGGCAGCGCGCCCTGGCTCGCGCGCGTGCCGTGCCCGCGCACGAGCAGCGCGAGCCCGTTGCTCGCCGCGCCGCGCAGGAGCTCCGCCGCCTCGTCGGCGTCGCCCGGCTCGAGCACGACGTCCGGCACCGCGCGGTTCACAGCGCCGCCTGCCGCGCGCGGGGCGAGAGCTCGACGCAGCCGGCGCCCATCGGCAGCACCTTGCCCGGGTTGCACAGCCCGGCCGGGTCCCAGGCGTCGCTCAGGCGGCGCATGAGCTCGAGGTCGGACTCCGAGAACAGCAGCGCCATCGCCTCGCGCTTCTCGACGCCCACGCCGTGCTCGCCCGTGAGGCTGCCGCCGAGCTCGACGCAGTGCCGGAGGATCTCGGCGCCCGCCTCGAGCACCTTGGCGCGCGTCGCCGCGTCGTCCTCGTCGAAGAGGATGCACGGGTGGAGGTTGCCGTCGCCGGCGTGGAAGACGTTCGCGACGCGCAGGCCGTGGCGCGCGGCGACCTCGCGCACGTGGCGCAGCATGTCGGGCAGCCGCGTGCGCGGGATGACGCCGTCCTGCGTGTAGTAGTGGCGGGCGACGCGGCCCAGCGCGCCGAAGGCCTTCTTGCGCGCGGTCCAGACCTCGGCGCGCTCGGCGGCCGTGTCCGCGCTGCGCACGTCGAGCGCGCCGTGCGCGCGGCAGACCTCCGCGACGTCGGCGGCCTCGCGGTCGAGCCCCGGCTCCGGCCCGTCCGACTCGACGAGCAGCAGCGCGCCCGCGTCCGACGGGAACGCGAAGCCGAACGCCGCCTCGAGCGCGCCGACGACGACGTCGTCCATCATCTCGAGCGCGGCCGGCACGATGCCCGCGCCGATGATCGCGGAGACGGCGGCGCTCGCGCGGTCGACGTCCGGGAAGGACGCGAGCAGCGTGCGCACGCCCTCGGGGATCCGGCGCAGCGCGACCTCGACCTCCGTGACGATGCCGAGCGTGCCCTCCGCGCCGGTGAGCAGCGCGAGGAGGTCGTAGCCCGGACGGTCCGGCCCGCCGACGCGCACGACCTCGCCCCACGGCGTCACGAGCTGCACGCCGAGCACGTGGTTCACGGTGACGCCGTGCTTGAGCGTGTGCGGTCCGCCCGAGTTGTGCGCGACGTTGCCGCCGAGCGTGCACACCGCCTGGCTGCTGGGGTCGGGCGCGTAGAACAGGCCGTGCCGCGCGGCGGCCTCGCTCACGGCGAGGTTGCGCACGCCGGGCTCGACGGTCGCGCGCCGGTCCTCGACGTCGATCCCGAGGATGCGGTCCATGCGGTTGAGCGCCACGACGATCCCGCCGTCCAGCGCCATGGCGCCGCCGGAGAGGCCGGTGCCTGCGCCGCGCGCCACGAAGGCCACGCCGTTGGCGAGGCAGGCCTGCACGACGGCGGCCACCTCCTCCGTGCCGCGCGGGAACACCACCGCGCGCGGCGTCACGTCGTGCATGGTCGAGCCGTCCGCCTCGTAGACGACGAGCTCCGACGGGTCCGTGAGCACGCGGTCCTGCCCCAGCCGTCGGGCGAGGCTCGCGAGCAGCGCGTCGGGGGTGGCGGTCACGGCGTGGCGGGGCGTGCGTCGTCGGGGAGAGGTCGTCGTCGGCGGGCGGGGCGCGGCCGTGGTCGGGGGCCGCGGTCGTCGCGCGGCTCCGGCGGCGCGCGCGGAACGCTCGTCGCGCGCGACCCGGCTCACTGTCCCGCCGTCGACGCGGACGGTCAAGCGGCGCGGGCGCGACCGCTACAATGCGCCCGTCCGCCGGTTCGTCGTCCGGTCCCGGGGCCTCGGGACCCGCGAGGAGGGAGTCACCCATGTCGTCCGTCGTGCGTCGTCGTGCCCCGTTGCGGGCCCTCGTCCTGCTCGCGCCCTGCGTGCTCGCCCTCGCGGCCTGCGCCGCGCCCGGCTTCCCCGAGGGCGGCCGCTGGGTCGACATGACCCACGTCTACGACGCCTCGACCGTCTACTGGCCCACCTCCGACACCTTCCAGCTCGAGGTGCTGAGCCACGAGGTCACCGACAAGGGGTACTTCTACGCGTCGAACCGGTTCTGCACCGCCGAGCACGGGGGCACGCACCTCGACGCGCCGATCCACTTCGCCGAGGGGCACGCGACGGTGGACGAGATCCCCGTCGACCAGCTCATCGGGCCGGCGGTGGTCGTCGACGTGTCGATGAAGTGCCGCGACGCGCCCGACTACGAGGTGACGGTCGCGGACCTCGTGGACTTCGAGCAGCGGCACGGCCGCATCCCGCGCGGCGCGATCGTCTTCCTGCGCACGGGCTTCGGGCGCTTCTGGCCCGACGCCGAGCGCTACCTCGGCACCGCCGAGCGCGGCGCGGCCGCCGTCGCGAAGCTGCACTTCCCCGGCCTCCATCCGGCGGCGGCGCGCTGGCTCGTCACGGAGCGGCGCATCGGCGCGGTGGGGCTCGACACGGCGAGCATCGACTTCGGGCAGTCGACGCACTACGAGAGCCACGTGACGCTCTTCACGCACGACGTTCCGGCGTTCGAGAACGTCGCGAACCTCGACGAGCTCCCGCCCGTGGGCGCCTCGGTCGTCGCGCTGCCGATGAAGATCGGCGGCGGCTCGGGCGCGCCGCTCCGCCTGGTGGCCTGGCTGCCGCGTTGAGGCGCACAGCGCTCCTGGCGCTGCCGCTGGCCGTGGCGGCCGCCGTGGGTTGGCTGCTGCTCCGGTCGGACGTCGACGCGGGGAGCGCCGGGCGGGTCGATGCGCCGACGGTTGACGCCGCGCCGCGCGCCGTCGCCCTGCCGGAGCGCGGCGAGGACGTCTCCGCCGCGCTGCCCGTCGCGACGGACGGCGCGGTCGAGGCGCTCGGGTCGGCGCGCGGCGGCGCGTCGTCACGCCCGACGCTCGAGCTCGAGGTCGTCCACGCCGACGGCGCGCCCGCCGTGCGCCCGAACCTCGCGCTCGCGCGCGCCGACCGGGCGATGTCCGTCGTGCGCTGGGCGGACGGCGACGCGGACGGCCGCGCGACGCTCGAGGGCTTCGACACGCCGGCCGTCCTCTGGGTGTCGGGTCCGTGCTGGCCGCCGCAGTCGCACCGCCTCGCGTCGGGCGCCGGGCGTCATCGCGTCGTGCTCGAGCAGGGCGCGGAGGTGAGCGGCCTCGTCACCGTGCGCGGGCGGACGCCGGACGTCCCCGTCGAGCTCCGCCTCGGGACGTTCCCCGACTCCGGGGCGCCGCGCGGGATGCGGCACACCTTCTCCACGGACGCGACGGGTCGCTTCCGCCAGGTCGGCCTGCCGGACGGCTGGCGCGCGCCGGTGAAGTACACGTCGCCGCCGTGGGTGTGGAGCAAGCCGTCGGACTGGCCGGTCGTCGTCGCGCCGGAGTCGGGCGTGCGGCTCGACCTCGTGCCCATGCCGGAGGTGCGCGGGCGCGTCGTGCACGTCGACGGGCGGCCCGCGGCCAAGGCGTCGGTGCGGTACCAGTGGACGCGCGAGGGCGCGGGGAGCTGGGACTCGGTCCGGGCGGGGCCCGGCGGCCGCTTCTCGATCCGGTTCCCGCCGGGCGGGCCGCTCGACGCGCTGGACCTCGACGTCTCGTCGCGCGAGGGCGACGAGCGGGCCGTCGTGACGCTCGTCGGCCCGGCGATCGACCCGGTCGAGGGCGCGGAGCTGCCGGACATCGTGCTCGGCGAGCCGGCGCACCTCGCGATCCGCGTCACGGACCCGCACGGCCGGCCCGTGCAGGACGCCGTCGTCGTCCCGGCGGGGCCGGACGGGCGCGCCGCGGGCACGGTGCGGTCGTCGCCCACCCGCGACTCGGGCGACACGGTGCTGCGCGACCCGCGCCCGCTCGCCGACGCGCTGCTCGTCGTGGCGGAGCGCTTCCGTCCGGCGGTCGTGCCGCTCGCGGCGGGCGACGGCCGGGACGCGCCGGTGGAGGTCGGGCTCGAGCCCTGCGCGTCCGTGCGCGTCGTGGCGCCCGCGCCGACCGTCGAGGGCGCGATCCGGCCGGTGCGCGTCGAGCTGCGCGCGGCGCACGAGCTGTTCGGCCTCGGGCTGGGCTCCGTCGACGAGCGCCTCGCGGAGCGGCGCGTCGCGGACGGCGGCGTGTACCGCGGGCGCCCGGCCGGCGGCGCGCGGCTGCTCGACGCGTCCTGCCTCGTGCCGGGCCACGCGTTCACGGTGTGCTCGCTCGACCAGTGGGACTTCGTCATCGAGTCGCGCGAGGAGCCGCCGCTCGCGCCGGGCGAGTGGCGCGTCGTGACGATGCGGGAGCCGGTCGTTCCGCGCGAGCTCGTGCTCGAGGTGCGCACGCCGGACGGCTCGCGCCTCGAGACCTTCGACGCGACGCTGCGCGGCCCGGGCGGCGTCGAGGCGACGAAGCGGCGCATCCCCTGGGGGGACGGGCCGGCGCGGTTGCGGTTCCCCGGGCTGGGCGTCGACACCGTCGACATCGAGGTGCTCGCGAAGGGGCACGCGCCGTGGCGCGCGGAGGGCGTCGTCGTGCCGCGCGACCGCACGCCGGTGGTCGTCGTGCTCGAGTCCGGGCGCGACGTGCTGCTCGAGGTCGTGGACGCGGCGGGGCGACACGTGCGCCCGCACCGCGTGGACGTCACGGACGCGCGCGGCGCGCCCCTCGAACGGTGCGCGTTCCGGCCGCGCGGCGTCGTCCTCCGCGCGCTCCCGCCCGAGACCGTGCGCATCGAGGTCGAGGTCTACAAGCGGACGCACGTCCTGCACCACGACGCCCGCGAGCGCACGGCGCGCCTCGTGCTCGACGACGCCGGCGCCGCGATGCTGCGCTGGGACCCCGGGCTGGAGCTGCCGGACGGGTCGTGGGTGGTGCTCTCGGGAGAGGACGGGCGCAGCGGGACCGTGAACCTCGAGGCGGCGGCGCGGACCGCGGGGCGCCGCCTCGTGCCGGGCCTGCCGCCGGGCGACTGGCGCGCGCAGCTCCACGCCGGGCGGGCGCGCGGCCCGTGGGTGGAGTTCACCGTGGAGGACGGCGGCCTCGTGGACCTGCGGCTCGACGGCTGACGGCCGCGACCGGCTGCGCCCCGACCGTCCAACGCCGTGCCCGACGCGCCGCCGCGGCGCGTGCGGGAACCGGCCGACCGCCCGATGACCGCGCCGCCGCGCCGTGCGCGCGCTACGATGCCGCGCCATGGCCGACATCCGACGCACCGCCTGCAACCGGGACTGCCCCGACGCCTGCACGCTCCTCGTGACCGTGGAGGACGGGCGCGCCGTGCACCTCGGCGGCGACCCGGCGGACCCGGTCACGCGCGGTTTCCTGTGCGAGCGCACGTCGCGCTTCCTCGCGCGGCAACACGACCCGGCGCGCTTCACGTCGCCCATGCGTCGCGTCGACGGCGCGCTCGTCCCCGTCGGCTGGGACGAGGCGCTCGACCTCGCGGCGGAGCGGCTGCTCGCGGCGCGGGACGCGCACGGCCCCGCGTCGATCCTCCACTACCGGGCCGGCGGCTCGCTCGGCATCCTCAAGGCGCTCGCGGACCTGCTCTTCGAGCGCTTCGGCCCGGTGACGATCAAGCACGGCGACGTGTGCTCGGCGCCCGGCGAGTCCGCGCAGGAGGCGGACTTCGGCACGAGCGACAGCAGCGACCCGGTCGACCTCGCGAACAGCCGGACGATCGTCGTGTGGGGCAAGAACCCGCACACGAGCGGCGTGCACCTGCTGCCCGTGCTCAAGGAGGCGGCGCGCGGCGGCGCGACGCTCGTGGGGGTCGACCCCGTGCGCACGAAGCTCGCGGGGATGTGCGCGCGCTTCCTCCAGCCGCGGCCGGGCGGCGACTTCGCGCTCGCCATGGGCGTCGCGCGGCGGATCTTCGACGAAGGCCTCGACGACCCGACGGCCGCCGACTGGTGCGACCACCTCGACGCGTTCCGCGCGATGCTCCACGCGCGCGACGTCGACGGCTGGGCGGCGCTGGCGGACGTGCCCGGCGACGAGGTCCGCGCGCTCGGCGACCTCTACGGCCGGGAGCGGCCGAGCGCGATCCTCGTGGGCTGGGGCCTCGCGCGGCGCAGCAACGGCTCGGCGACGGTGCGCGCGCTCGACGCGCTGGGCGCCGTGAGCGGCAACCTCGGCGTCCCCGGCGGCGGCGTCTCCTACTACTACGCGCGGCGGTCGCCGTTCGACGTCGGCTTCGTGCGCGGCGAGGCGGCGGCGCCGCGGCTCTTCCCCGAGTACCGGCTCGGCGCGGAGATCCTCGAGGCGACGGACCCGTCCGTGCAGGTCGCGTGGGTCACGGCGGGCAACCCCGTGTCCATGCTGCCGGACGCCGCGACGACGCGGCGCGCGCTGCGCGAGGTGCCGTTCACGGTCGTCGTCGACACGCACCCGACGGACACGACGGACTGCGCGGACCTCGTGCTGCCGACGCTCACCCTGCTCGAGGACAGCGACGTCCTCGGCGCGTACGGCAACCCGTGGCTGCGCGAGTCGCGCGGGGCGGTCGCGCCGCCGGGCGGGTGCCGGCACGAGCTCGACATCCTCCAGGGGCTCGCCGCACGGCTCGGGCTCGCGGACGTGCTCGCCGGCACCGTCGACGAGTGGAAGCGGCGCGTCACGCGGCGGCTCGAGGCGGCGGGCGCCGGGCTCGACGCGCTGCGCGAGGGGCCCGTGCGGAACCCGTTCGCGCCCGAGGTCATCTTCCACGACCGGCGGACGGCGCGGCCCGGGGGGCGCGTCGCGCTCGTGCACGAACCGGCGGCGCCCGCGCCCCGCGGAACGGACGACTACCCGCTCCTGCTCATGGCGATGTCCGTGCCGGCGGCGCAGTCGTCGCAGTGGTCGGTGCCCGTGACGGGGCCGCCCGAGGTACGCGTCCACCCGGAGGCGCCCGGCGCGCCGACGGACGGGACGCGGGCCTCGCTCGAGAGCGCGCTCGGCGCGCTCGAGGTCGTCGTGCGGCACGACCCGGGCGTGCGGCCGGACGTCGTCCTCGCGGCCAAGGGCGGCATGCTGCGCGACGGCCGCTGCACGAACGTCCTCGTCCGGCCGGTCCCCACGGACGACGGCGGCGGGGCGGCCTTCTACGAGGAGCCGGTCCGCCTGCGGCCGCTCCCGGCCTGAGCCGACGCCCGGATCGCCCCCGGGGCCCCGATCCCCGGGCGATCTCGGGATATCGACATCCGTTGACATATCCGCCGTGTGTGGTTGACTAGGCCCGTAGCGGGCAAGACGAACCCGGACAAGACGAACGCTCTGGATCCGTCCGGTGCACTGGGCAAGCAGTCCCGGTCGGGTCCAGACGTCCGGGTCCTCCCGCAGGGCCCGTTCCGGCCCGCCTCAGAAGCTCGGGCGCAGGACGAGCACCGTCTCGCCGTCGCCCTCGAAGCGCTCGACGAGCACCACGTCGCCGTCGGGCAGCCAGTCGGGCTGGAGCTCCTCGAGCTTGTCCTCGTCGAGGACGAGGTACGGGAGGTCGTGCTCCTCGAGCAGGCGCAGGAGCGAGCGCCGGTGGACGGGCATGCGCAGCGAGACGGCGACGCGCTCCGCGTACCAGCCGTCGCGATGGCGGTGGGTGGCGAAGAGCTGATCGGGCGTCGTGTGCTCGCGGACCCAGGCGAGGGCCTCCAGCCGCGGGCCGTTCTCCTCGCGGCGCGGCGCGGTGCCGGCGGCGCCCGAGACGAGCAGCGCGAGCACGGCGAGCACCTGCGTGACGCGGTGCGCGCGCCACATCGCGATCAGGCCCGCGCCGCACACGGGCAGGAGCATGCCCTGCGCGAGGAGGTAGTGCCGGTTCGTGATGTAGTCGCTCGAGCGGAGGTGCCAGGTCGTGACGCCGAGCCACGCGAGCTGCACGACGAGCAGGCCGAGCGCGAGGCGACGGTTCCGGCGCACGAGGACCACGACGCCGGGGATCAGCAGGAGCAGCAGCTCGCCGCGCAGCGCCGCGAGCCAGCCGCGCACGCTCTCGTTGACCGCGCGGGGCCAGTCGCCGCGCGCCTCGGGGAGCTGCGCGAGGACGACGGGCGCGGCGAACGGCCACGCGCCGCCGAGCGACCCCTCCTTGGCGCGGACCGCGGGCGTCGCGTCCTCCTCGGCCTCGCGCAGTTCGCGGAGCCGACGCGGGCTGACCTCCGGCGGCACGTACGGCCATCCGAGCGGGGAGTCCGCCGGCGCATGCCAGGTCGACTCACCCTCGCCGAGGCCTGCGTACGCGAGTGACGGCTTGAGCGAGAGGCCCCACACGCCCGTGACCTCGTGGAGCGCGACGACGTAGGGCGTGACGAGCAGCAGCAGCCCGCCGGCGAACGCGAGCGCGTGGCCGGCGCGCGGCACGAGGCGGGCGGGCGACGCGACGACCCACGACGCGGGGAGCAGCGCGAGGAACAGGCCCTCGGGCCGCACGAGGTAGGTGAGCCCGGCGAGCACGCCGGCGAGCGCGAGGCGGCCGCGCGCGCCGTCGCGCCGCGCCGCGGAGACCGTCGCCCAGACGGCGCTCAGCGCGAGCCCCGCGAAGAGCCCGTCGGACTGCACGTCCGAGCCGAACTCCACGAAGCGCGCCGCGACCGCCGCGACGAGCGCCGCGCAGGCGGGCGCCGCGGGCTCGTCGGGGAACGCGAGTCGCGCGAGGCCCCAGGCCGCGAGCACGGTGAGCAGGCCGCCGACCAGCGCGACGACGATCGCCGACGCCTCGAGCCCGACGCCCGCCGCCGACACGAGCGCGGTGAGTCCCGCGTAGAGCGGGTGGTACGGGTGCGAGAGCGCGGACGACCAGTCCCCCTCGACGAGGCGCGCCGCCTGCCACAGGAAGTCGGGCCCGTCGTTCATCATCATGAGCGCCCGCTCCCACGCGAGGAGCCGGACACCCGCGGCGAACGCGAGCAGGGCGAGGAGGGTCGTGACGCGCGGGCGGCCGCGACGAGGCGGCGCGGGCGTGTCCGGGGCGGCCGGACCGGACGACGGACCGCCGTCCGAGGGCACCGTCGTCTGCTCCGCCGATCCGTCCACGCTGCGACTCCCGTCCGTGACGGGCACAGTCTCGAACGGCGGCGAGGGCGTTACAAGCGCGCCCTACTTGATCGCCGGCACCTTCAACCCGGGGTTGCTGCGCCGGCGGCTGTCGAGCATGCGCTTCGCCGCGCCGTCGCCGTAGCGCTTGCCGACCAGGCCCCAGAGGCGCTTCTTCCAGCGCAGGACGCGGTTCATCTGGAGCGCCTTCGCGCGCAGGCGGTCGATGGTCGCCTTGTCCATGCCCGTGCCGACGAGGCCGGCGCCGAGGACGACCTCGTCCCAGCCGTTGCCCGCGAGCTCCTTCCGCTCGAGGGCCTCGCCGTAGTATCGGGTCATGGGGTACGTGATGTTCACGTTGGGCACGACCGCGATGCCCAGCCGGTGGTAGAAGCGCGCCGACTCCATGGCCGTCTCGTAGGTCTCGCCCGGCAGCCCGAAGATGAAGTTGGGGCTGATGGGGAGGCCGATGGACTCGCCGTAGTCGCGGTACTCGAGGTACTCGTCGAGGGTGAGCTTGCTGATCTCGCCCTGCATGTCGTCGCTGCCGGTCTCGAGACCCGTGTAGATCTCGGCGCAGCCGGCGTCCTTCATGAGCTTGAGCAGCTCCTTGGTCATGCCGTTGAGCCGCGTCTGGCAGCGCCACTCGATCTTGGGCGCGAGCCGTCGGTCGATGAGGCCCTCGCAGATGGCGCGCGTGTGCTTCCGGTCCAGCGTGAAGATCTGGTCCTGGAACATGATGCGGCGCACGCCGTACTTCGTGACGACCTCCTCGACCTCGTCGAGCACCTGCTGCGGGTCGCGCTTGGACTGCCGGTCGCCGAACATCTGCTTGTAGCAGTAGCCGCACGGCATGGGGCAGCCGCGCGAGGTCTCGAGCATGGCGAAGGGCGTGTCGGGCGCGGCGGCGTCCCGGTACTTCGACATGTCGAGGAGGTGCCAGGCGGCGGAGGGGAACTCCGCGTAGGGCATCGGGTCCGGGTCGTCCTCCTCGTGGTGCGTCGCGCCGGACTCGTCGCGCCAGCTCACGGACTTCACGCCGGCGAGCGCGCGGCCGCCGGGCGTGTCGGGGTGCGCCGCGATCGCCGCGAGCGCGCCGAAGGAGACGGGCTCCGTCTCGCCGCGCAGGACCGCGTCCCGCACCGCCGGATCCTCGCTGTGGATCGCCATGGAGAATCCGCGAGGCACGATCGACGCGCCCGCCCGGTTGGCGAGGGCCGCGAGCCACAGCGGTTCCATCCGGCTGTTCAGCTGAACCGCGCCGTGCGCGGCGGCGTGACGGCACAGCTCGTCCACGACGGGCCGGGTCTGCTTCGGTCGGCTCGCGATCTGGAGGACCTGAGCGAGCCGCGCGCTGCCGAGGTGGTAGGCGAACCAGCCGACGAGCGAGCCTTCCGCGTCGTGGACGGCGGCGGCGTGGATCTTCACCTCCGGGTCCTGACCGAGGTTCTGCAGGAGCCAGGTGAGCTCCTCGGACCGGTACCTCGGCCGCAGGGTCTTCGCACCCACCGTCCGATCGAGCGCCGCGACCGCCGCGCCCGGGTCGAACGGAGCGATCCGCAGGGCGCCGCCGGCGGGGAGCCGTGCCGGGAGGCA
>JAUIEF010000152.1 GCA_030428785.1 bacterium | reverse complement strand
GCGGGCGTCGTCGGCGCGTCGGCGATCGTCCTCGCGCGCACGGCCGGCGACCGTCACCTGCTCGACGACGACGCGACCCGCGAGGCGGTGCGCGCGCGGCTCGGCGCGCTCCGCGACCGGGACGCCGCGTCGCCCTGGGCGGCCGCGCTCGACTGGGAGCTCGCGCGCCTGACCGACGACCCCGAGGAGCGCGAGGAGCGGCTGCGCGCCTCCGCCCGCGCCGCGCTCGACGGCGCGCGCGCGACGCCGCCGCCGCCCTGGCCGCGCACCTGGTGGACGCCGGTGGACGTCCGCGCCGCCCGTCGCGTCGACCCCGCCGAGGGCCCGCAGAGCGCCGCGTGGACCCTCGCCGACGAGGCGTACCGCGCGGAGCGCTGGGAGGACGCGCTCCGCTGGCTCGAGCCGGGCTGGCCGGGACACGGCTGCGGCAACGCGTCGGACGACGCGGAGACGCTGCGGCGCACGCGGATCGCGCGCTGCCTCGTGGAGCTCGACCGCCCGCGCGAGGCGGCCGCCGCGCTGCGCGCGCACCTCGAGGGCGACCTCCCGTGGAGCGCGCGCGCGACGACCGTCTACGCGCTCGTCCGCGTCGAGGTCGCCGCGGGGACCGACGCCGCGCTGCGCGCCGGGCTCGCCGACCTCACGGGCGACCCGTCGCTCACGGACCGCGCGCTCGCGCTGCTCGGGACGCTCGCGGCCCGGCGCGACGGCGACGACGACCGCGCCGCCGCGCTCGAGGACGCCCTGCGCGAGCGCTGGCCGGGCGACGCCGCGCTGCTCGAGGCGCTCGACGCCGCGACGCGCTGACGGCTCCGGGAGGCGGCCGGCGACGCGCCGCGCGGACTTGCGCCTCCGCCGAAGGCTCCCGTAGCGTGGGCGGCCTCTCGAGGAAGGAGGCCCCGATGAGGAAGAGGACCCCCTGGTCCGTCGTCTCGATGGCGCTGCTCTGCGCGGCGCTCGTCCCCGCCGCGACCGCCGGCGAGGAGTCCGTCGGGAGCCACGGCGCGCGCCTGCTGCTCGACTCGAAGTGGAAGCGCCAGACCGTCGGGCCCGACATGGGCGACGACCAGTTCGTGCGCAGCAACTTCTTCAGCCGGCTGCAGCTCGTCGTGCTCGAGCAGGAGGTGCTGCTCGACAGCCGGAAACGCGTGGAGGCGCACCTCGACCTCGTCGTGCGGAACATGGCCGCGGCGGTGCCGAAGGTCGACTCGGACCGGCGCTCGTTCCGGCAGCGGGGCGACACGCGCATCGCCCGGGCGCGGCTCGAGCTCGAGGAGAGCGGCATCGACCTCGTGTACGACCTGCGGCTCGTGGCGCGCGACGGCCTCGGCTACCTGCTCATGGGCTGGAGCACGGCGTCGAGCGCCGACACGCTCTCCGAGCAGATCGGCGGCGCGGTCGACGGGCTCATGTTCCCCGGCCCGGGGACCGCGTGGCACCGCGCCGACCGACCGGCGCCGCCACCTTCACCGTCGGCGACCACGAGGTCGAGCTGTCGTGGCGGGACACCGTGCTCTCGCCATTCGTCGACAAGGGCGACGCGTTCGCCGCGCTCGCGACGCCGGCCGGAGAGCTCGTCGTGTTCCTCTTCCACGCGGCGGGCCCCGACCTGCGCAACGCGGACGCGGCGGCGAGCTCCGCCGTGGACATCCTGCGCGGCAACTGGGCGGACCTGAGCGTCACGCGGCGCGCCGACCGGGAGGTCGCGGGGCTCGCGGGTCGCGACGTCCGCGTCGTCGTCGACGAGACGCTCAGCGCGCGCATCGTCGTCGCGCCGCTGGGCCGGAATGCCTTCCTCGAGGTGCGATTCCTGCACGACGGACCGCCCGAGGACTGGACCGGGTTCACCGACACGCTGCTCGACACGATCGTCGTGAACGACGCCGGACTCACCGGCCTCCTGCCGACGGCCGAGGCCGAGTCGGAGGAGGTCGTCGTGTCCGCGTCGGAACGCGCGCTGCTCGACGCGGGCGCGCGGATCGGGCGCATCGGGAACCCCTCGACGGCCTCCTGGTCGGACGACGGCCTGCTCGTCGTGAACGGCTCCGGCGCGTCCCTGCTCGGACCCGGCGCGGACGAGCCGGACACGCTCTGGACCTCCGAGGGCTGGAACCCCCGCGGCCCCGGCGGCGCGCTGTCCGGCGGACGGCTGTTCGTCCTCGACCCGGAGGACGGGGGCGCGGTGCTCGCCGTGCGCGACGGCGTCGCGGAGCCCGCGGGCTTCCGCGCCGACGTCATCGCCCCGGCGCCCGGCGACGGGCTGCTGCTCCTGCGGACGCCGCCGCTCGTCGCGCTGCCGGGCGCGGCGGACTGGCTGCTCCGTGCGTCGCCGTTGCAGCTCGTGCACCGCACGGGCGACGGCCGCGAGCGGGTGCTCGCCGAGTTCGACGGCCGCGCGGGCACGGCGGTCGCGGCCGACGGCGCCGAGACCCGCGCGCTCGTCGTGAGCACGTCCTCCGTGACGCGGGAGGCGCTGGGCCGCGGCGACGCCGACGAGGCGCGGCTGTCCGTCGTGCCGCTGAGCGGGCGCGGCAGGACCCGCGAGCTGGGCGTCTGGCGGCAGGTCCGCCTCGTGACGCCCGCGGAGGGCGGCTGGCTCGTGACGGGCGCGCCCGGCGACGCGCCGCGCGGCATCCACCACCTGACCCCGGACGGCGAGCGCACGCTGCTCGTGAGCGGCGCGGCGCCCCTCGGCCTGCGCTTCGCGGACGGCGCGCTCGTGTTCGCGAGCAACCGCGCGGTCCCCGAGGACGAGCGCTACGCGTGGCACGCCGTGTACCGCGTCCCCGAGGCGGACGCGCGGCGGCTCGGCCCGCGCGCCTGGCCCTTCGACCCCGGGACGCTCGACCGCATCGCGCGCGCGGCGCTCGAGGAGCTCGGGAACCCGACGAAGGCCGAGGTGCTCGCGACGCGGGCCGACGTCGCGGCCTTCGCGGAGGCGGCGCGCGAGCAGGCCCGCGCGCTCGTCGGCACGCCGTTGCCCGCGGACCCCGAGGGCATCGACGACCTCATGACCTACGGCGACGGCCGCACGCACGGCGACGCCGAGGTCCTGCTGCTCACCGCGCTCGTCGCCGACGGCCTGCTGCGCGAGGGCGCGCGCTGGGTGGAGGGCGCGCCGCCGGGCGCCGAGGCGCTCGTCCCGTGGCGCATGCCCGACCGGTCGAACGCCTTCGCCCTCGCGCACGACCCGTACGGGCTCGTCATGAGCACGCTCTTCGACTCGGACGGCTACTGGCGCCCCGTGCGGTCGGCGCTGCGCGAGGCGGACGGCCGCGTGCTGCTCCTGGGCGCGGACGTCGACGCGCTGGAGCGCGAGGCCGACGCGCTGCTCGACCGCTCGTTCGCGGACGTGCTCCTGGAGCCGGGGCGCGTCGACGAGCTCCTCGCGGTGCTCACGGAGCACGCGGACAACGGCAACCTGCGCGCGCTCGCGTACCAGGAGCTCCACGTGCAGGGCCGGGTCGACGACCTCGCGCGGGTCGCGGGCGCGTTCGCCGAGCGGCCGGACGCGACGATCGCCGACCTCCGGCACGCGCTCGGGGCGCGGCTGCTCGCGGCCTCGTCGCGCGCCGACCACGCTCGCGTCGCGCAGCGCGCGCTCGCCGCGCTCGGCGAGCACCCGGACGACGCGACGCTGCTGCTCGTGCTGGGTCTCGCGTTCGAGGGCAGCGACGACGCGGACGCGGCGTCCAAGGCGCGGGCCGCGTTCGCGCGCGCGCTCGAGACGTCGCCGTGGGGCGACGTCGCCGAGGCCGCGCAGGAGGGGCTCGACCGCCTCGGCGGCTGACCTCCCCCCCCGCCGGCCCGCGGGGCGCGCGCCCGCGGGCCGGCGGCCTCCGCGCGATCGGCCGATCAGAGGCCGCTCACGCCGACGAGCTCGACCGTCTCGTCCTCGCCCGGCTTCGTCTCGTAGATGAAGCCGATGCCCTCGGCGTAGAACTTGTGCTCGAGCGCGTCCGGCTCCGGCGGCAGGAAGTCGGCGGTCTGCAGGCAGTCGTCGAAGATGCCGTACGGGATGACGACCTGCGCGTCCGTGGCGAGCACGGTCGCCGCGTCCTCGGCGTCGCCCAGCAGCCACTCCTGGCGGTAGGTCGTGCCGACGGTCGGGTCGCCGAGCATGACGATGCCGGGCTTGGCGCCGTCGACGCCGCTCAGCCACGAGCCCTCGATGTCGGCGACGAAGCCGTCCTCGTAGTTGAACGAGATCTCGCCGAAGTACCAGACGTTGCCGTCGGCGTCCTGCGCGTACCAGTCGATCGTGTCCTCCACCGGCTCGCCGTCGAGGTACACGACGTCGCGCACGGACACGCACTCGACGCCGAGGATCTCGCGCGTCTCGTCCTCGCCGAGCACCGTGACCTCGATGGTCTCGAGGCCGTCCTCCGTCTCCGACTCGTAGAGCCACACGGCGCCGAACGGGAACGGCAGGAACGGGTTGTCGATCTCGGTCGTGAAGTCGGCGGGGTCGATGGCCGGGTCGTACGCGCCGCCGCCGAGCAGCTCGCAGAGGTCGAGGCGCGCGAGGAACTGGTCGTGCAGCAGGCCGCGGTTCTCCGCGTAGTCGGCCTTGGCCTCGTCCTTGCACTCCTGGCACTCGACCGGGTCGGTGAGGTTGATGCAGGCGGCCATCGCGGCCTTGAACTCCTCCTTGAGCTCGTGCATCGCGGACTGCCGCTGGAGCTTGGCGGTCTTGTCGCAGATGTCGCCGCCGGCGAGGGCGGTGACGGGCGTCGCCAGCGCGGCGGCGAGGGCGAGGGGGAACAGCATGTTGCGGGTCTTCATGACGGCCTCCGTGTGTGTCGGGTGGCTTCGTGGTGCGCGGGCGACACCACCGCGGCGCCGCTCACGACCTGACACTAGGCCGCTCCGGCGCATCGTGCGTTGCGCCGACATGACGCGCCGCGCGCCGCGATGACGTGGAGGTGATGCACGTCCCGAAGGTGTTGCCAACGTGACGGGAGACGCGCCGTAGAGGGCGGCGTGCCGGGCGCGGAACTCCGGGAATGCACGCGCGACCGTCGCGTGAGGCGCCGGTTCACGGGCGCCGGTTCACGGGCGCTCGATGCACGGGCGCCGGATGCACGGTCGTCGCGCGCGGGGCGCCGGTGCGGACGAGGGACGGAGGAGGACGGTCGCATGACGACGGGACGAGCCGGCGGACGCGGGCGTCGCGGTGGACGGGCGCGCGCAGGTCGTCGGCCCCGTGCCGCCGTCCGCGCGTGCGTGCTCGGTGCGGCGCTCGTCGCCGGAGCGGTCGTCGCGACGCTGGAGGCCGGCGGCCCGGTCGAGGGCGCGACGACGCCGGGTACCTTCGTGGTCGGCGTGCCCGGAGGCGCGGCGGACGCCTCGATCGGCGGCTCCGTGAGCACGTCGCCCGGGCTCGCCGACGCCGCCGGCGCGCTCGACGCGCCCCCGCCGGGGCACGCGTCGCTCGCGGCCGCGCCCCCGCGGGACGGCGCGCCGACGCCGCTCGCCCCGGGGCCGCCGCGCCCGCTCCTGCGGCGCCTCACCGGGCGCGTGCTCGACGACGCGGGCCGACCGCTCGGGGGCGCGACCGTCACCGCGTGGCCGACGTCGCTCGTCGACCACGACGCGCCGCCGCCCGACGACGTGACCGCCGCCGATCTCTGCTCCGGCGACCGCGGCGCGCAGCTCGCCGACCACCGCCCGGAGCTCCCCATCGCCCTGACCGACGCCGACGGTCGCTTCGCGTTCGGCGACCTCGGCGCGCCGCCGCGCACGCTGCGCGTCGACGCGCCCGGCTTCGTCACCGTGCACCGACCGCTCCATGCCTCGCCCTCCGGCGACCTCGGCGCGCTGCGCCTGCAGCGCGGCGGCCGGCTGCGCGGCGCGCTCACGGATGCGCAGGGCTACTTCGTGCCGCGCCGCCGGGTCTTCGCGCGCCCCGTCGACGGCGGACCCGCGACGACGACGTGGACGGACCGCTGGGGCGAGTTCTGCTTCGGCCGGCTCCGCGCGGGCACGTGGCGCCTCGGCGCCGACCTGGACGGACTCGACGTCGACCTCTCGCCGCAGGGGTTCCCCGTCGACGTCGTCCGGGACCACGAGACGGAGACGACCCTCGTGCTGCCGCCGCGCTGCGTGCTGCGCGGCGTCGTCCTGCGCGACGGGCTGCCGTCCTTCGGGACGCACGTCGTGTTCGAGTCGGGCGACATCCGCGCGCAGGACGTCACGGACACGCACGGCGCGTTCCGCCTCACCGTCTCGCGGCCGGTCCGCGGCGCGCTCGCCGCGTGGCACGACGGCGCGCCGCGGGCGCTGCGCGAGGTCGAGGTCTTCGCCGAGGGCCCCCGCGACGTCACCTTGGCCTTCGACGTCGGCGTGCTCCGCGGTCGCGTGCTCGACGCGCACACCGGCGAGCCGGTGGTGTGCGCGCGCATCGATCTCGTGCCGCCGGAGATGCCCGCTCCGCGGTGGGTGTCGCGCGTCCCCGGCGGCGCGCCCCCTCGACCGGGCGCCGTGCCCGCCGCCACGGACGACCGCGGCCGCTTCGCGCTCGAGGAGCTCGTCACCGGCGCGTGGCACGTGGCCGTCACGGGTGACGACCACCTCCCGCACGCGCGCGCCCCCGTGACGGTGGGAGAGCAGCCCGCGGAGATCGACATCCGCCTCGAGCCCGCGGCCTCGCTCCGGGGGACCGTCCGCGACGTGCACGGCGCGCCCGTCACGGATCACCTCCTCGTCGAGCTGCGACGCGCGGACGGCACGCGCGAGGACAGCGACGAGCCCGGCGACGGCGGTACGCGCTTCGCGCTCCACGGACTGCCGCCCGGCGACTACGAACTCGTCGTGCGGACGCGCGACTTCTCGAGCACGCGACGCCCGTGGCGCGACGCGCTGAGCGTGCCGGTGCATCTCGACCCGGGAGCGGACCTCGAGCACGACGTCACGCTTCCCGGGCACCTCGTGCCCGTCGCGCCCGAGGGCTGGCGCGAGCCCGACGGCAGGCTCTGCGGCTTCGGGCTCGGCCGCTGATCCGGCGACCCGCGCCGCGGCCCGCGTATCATGCGTCCATGACGCTCCCGCGCGCGCTCGTCCGCTCGCTCATCCTGCCGGCGGCCCTCGCGTGCGCCGCCGCGAGCCTCGTCGCGCAGACGCCGGCCGTGTCCGGCGCGCAGCCCGGGCGCGCCGCGGCGACCGCGTGGACGCCCGCGGGCCCGCGCTACCCCGGCGAGGGCACGGGCGCGCACCGGTGGATCGACGCCGTGAACGGCGACGACGACAACCCCGGCACGCAGGCCTTCCCGTGGCGCACCGTCGACCGCCTCGAGAGCGCGACGCTCGCGCCCGGCGACCTCGTGCACCTCGTCGCGGGGACGTACCCGGTGCAGGGCAGCCTGCGGCTCGTCGGGATCGAGGGCTCGCCGCTCGCGTGGATCGGGATCATCGCCGAGGGGCCGGTCACCCTGCGCAACAGCGCGCTGTCCAACGTCGTGAACGTCGAGGGCTGCCGCTTCCTCTTCCTGCGCGGGCTCGAGATCACGCACGAGAACGGCGCGCTGCCGTACGGCGCGTGGGACCCCGTCGACGGCGTGAAGTTCCAGACGACGCCCAGCGATCACGTCGCGATCGACGGCTGCCGCATCCACCACCTGGGCAACGTGGGCGTGTCGAGCCAGGCGCCGCTCATCCGGAACGTGTCCGTCGTCCGCACAGAGATCCACGACTGCTACGTCGGGCTGTACTGGGGGTACTACGAGGCGCCGACGAAGCGGTACGCGCACGACGGGCTCATCGCGCGCAACTTCATCCACGACTGCCCGCCGGTCGACCTCGACGGCACGGGCTACGGCATCCAGATCAAGGGCGGCAGCCACGGCAACGTCATCGAGGACAACGTGCTCGTGCGCACCGCGGGGAGCTCGCGCGCGGCGATCGCCGTCTACCACGCGTCGACGTTCCAGGGCTTCGAGCCGGACCGCAACGTCATCCGGCGCAACCTCATCCGCGCGTCGCGGAACGAGGGCATCTACGCGACGGAGGGCGCGCTCATCGAGGGCAACGTCGTGCTCGACAGCGCGAGCATCGGCATCAGCGTCACGCGGCGCGACACGGGCTGGGGCAGCTTCTACGGCAACCTCGTCGTGCGCGACAACACGGTGGGCGGCGTCGACGCGGCGTCCGGCCAGGCGCTCTTCACGGGCGTCGGACCGTTCACGGCGCCGCAGGTCGTCGCGGGCAACCTGCTCGTCGTGACCGGGCCGTCGCAGACGAGCCTGCGCCTGCCGCCGGGCTTCGCGGGCGTCTCCGTCGCGAACCACTGCTTCGGCGCGACGAGCGGACCGGCGGTCGGCGTCGTCGCGCTGCCGGACCTCTCCTCGCTGCTCTCGACGAGCTTCGGCGAGCCGAACGCCTGGTTCCCCGCGCCCGGCGGCGCGCTCGTGGGCGCGGCCGACCCGGCGCAGGCGTCGTATCACGACTTCCACGCCCGCCCGCGCGACGCCGCCCCCGACGTCGGCGCCTTCGAGTCGACGGGCCGCGGCAACCCGGGCTGGGTGCTGCAGGAGGGGTTCAAGGAGTAGGGCGCCCGCACGGCCGGCCCGGCCGCCGCCCTACGGCCCGTGCAGCTCGAGCGTGCTCGTGATCCACGGACCGTCGCCCGCGCGGCAGGTCGTCACGACGAAGACGCGGTCGTAGACCTCCTCGGGCAGGAAGCCGCGCGCGTCGAGGCCGCCCGCCACCGCGCCGCCCAGCGCGGCGACCGCCGCCGGGATCGTGTTCGAGTGGCCGGCGACCACGGCGACCGCTCCGTCGGACAACGCGCGCAGCCGGTCGGCCAGGCCGTCGACGTCGCGCGGGTCCGTGACCGTCGGCTCGACGCCCGACGCCTCGGCGAGCGGCGCGAGCGTCTGCGCCGTGCGCCGGAACGGACTGTGCTCGAGGTGCGTCACGCCCGACCCGCCGAGCAGCGCCGCGAGCCGCGCCGCCGCCGCGTGCCCCGCCTCGGTGAGCTCGGGGTCGTCGCCGGCCTGCTTCTCCGCGTGACGTACGAGCACGACGTGCACGCGGCGCACGTCGTCGTCGGCGCGCGTCGACGCCGACGCGCCGCCCGCGAACGCCAGCCCCGCGAGCGCCGCGAGTCCGCCGGTCAGCGCGGCGCGCCGGTCGGGTGTCGCGCTCGGATCGACCGCCGCGGGCGGCCGCGACGTCGCGCCACCGTCCCCACGTGCCCGCTCCGCGTCGCGCACCACCTCAGAGCCCCAGCTTCTTCTTGAGCGCCGGCGCCGTGAGGTGCTTCGCGACGTCGATCACCTGGCAGCCCGTGTCGCCGTAGTCGATGTCCACCTTGACCGCCTTCGCCGCCGCGAGCGCCGCCTCGTTGAGCACCTTGTTGCGCTTCCCGACGCCCATGAGCGCGGCCATCATCGCGTCCTTCACCCAGTTCTCCTCGCCCTCGACCGTCTCGCGGATCTGCGCGATGCGACGCAGGAAGTACTCGTCGGTGAGCGCCGCGTTCTTCTTGTCCTTCGAGAGCTCGTAGAGCAGCCCGAAGCCGCACCGCCGACGCATGTCGTGGTCGCTGTCCATCCACTCGTCCGCCATCTCCGCGGCGAACGGCGTCTTGGGCAGCACGGCGTCGCACGACGCGAAGACGTGCGCGAGCTGGCCCATCTTCAGCGACTCCACCTGCTCCTCGGCCTGCTCGCGCGTCATCGCCTTCGGGTCCTCGATGAGCAGCCCGATGACCCGCGCGTCGTAGCAGTCGCTGTTCCAGAGCGTCTTCGCGAGCCGGTGGTCGCGCCCCACCTTCTTGGCGAGCTTGCGCAGCTGCGTGAGGCCGATGCCGAAGCTCTTGACCTTGCTGCCGGGCGGCGCGAGCCGCTTCCAGTGCGCGATGCCCCGCTCGTTCGCGTTCTCCTCCAGCAGCGCCATGACCTCGGTCTTGTTCAACGGTGTGCTCCGCGGCGGTTCACTCGACGGACGACTTCCTGACGTGGGCGACGGACGCCCGGAGGAGCTTCTTCAAGGTGGGCAGGTGGACGCGGTCCAGGCCCTTCACGTAGAGGCACGACTTGCCGTGCCGGAACGTC
Organism: bacterium; assembly: GCA_030428785.1. Classification (GTDB taxonomy): domain Bacteria; phylum Planctomycetota; class B15-G4; order B15-G4; family B15-G4; genus JAUIEF01. The sequence continues at coordinate 3,308 of JAUIEF010000152.1, read as the reverse complement.
CCCAGGTCGGCGAGCAGCTCCTCGTACCGCGAGAAGCCGGCCATGACGTAGAGCGTGAGGTCCTGCTTGCGCGGCGAGAATCCGCACGTGAACCACTCGCCCTCGCGACCGCTCGCGTACCGGAACCGGTAGCTGCCGAAGCCCACGATGCTCTTGCCCCACATCGCCGGCTCCTCACCGGTGATGTCACGCATGATCCTCACGAGCTGCTCGCAGTCGGCCGCGCGCGACCCGCCGACGCCCGCGAGGAACCTCGCCACGCTCGCACGCGTCCGCTTCGTCTTGAGCTCGGCCATGGGATCCCGCCTCCGTCGTGACCGCGCATCCTAGCAGGCGCACGTCCGCCGGACGTGACGCGCGCGGGTCGGTGTTACACTCCGCGGCCGGCCTCCCGCGACCCCCCGATGAAGTCCCAGACGACGTACAAGCTCGCGATCGTCCTCGTGTCGATCGCCGCCGTCGCCGCCGTGCTCCTCGGCACCGCGTCGGGTCGCGGACTCCTCGGACTCGCGCCCCGCACGCCGACCGCGCCCGCCGCGCCGATCGCCCGCGACCTCCCGGACACGCCGGGCCTCCACCTCGACCCGACCCTCCCCGGGAACGTGCGCGCGATCCGCGAACGCCTGCTCCCGTCGGACGCGCCGCCTCCGCTCGACCGCATGTGGTCCACCTGGCCCGACGAGGAGACGACCTACCTGCTGCGCCCCGTCCTCCGCGACCACCCGCGCAAGGTCTGGCACCCCGTCGCCCTCGACCGCCCGCTCCCCAACGACCTCTACCGCACCGTCTGGCCCGAGCACCCCGACGGCGAGCTCCTCCTCGTCACGAACGGCCTCGGCATGCGCCGCGACGGCCCCGTCGCCGCCGAGGCCGACGGCCCCCGCGTGCTCGTGCTCGGCGACAGCCACACCTACGGCCTCGTGAACAACGACGAGCACTTCTGCCACCTGCTCGAGCAGGCGCTCTCGCGCGACGCCCCGCCCGGCACGCGCCCCGAGGTCCTCAACGCCGGCTGCAGCAGCACCGGCGCCTTCGAGCAGCTCGGCACCTGGTGCGCGTTCCAGGAGCTCCGGCCCGACGCCGTCGTGGTCGTCGTCTTCACGGGCAACGACTTCATGAACGCCGTGCCGTACGCCGACTACTTCGCCTCGCGCGCGCCGCGCCTCTGGCCCGAGCTCGCGGACATGCAACGCTACCAGGCCGTGCAACGCGAGCTCGGCACGCCCGTCGCCCAGGGCTTCAGCCAGGCCTACGTCCTCAAGCACAAGCCCTTCGAGGTCAAGGTCGGGCTGCTCGCCACCCTCAACTGCCTCCTCGAACTCGACCGCCTCACCGCCGAGGCCGGCGTCCCGCTCCTCGTCGCCCTGCTCGAGACGAAGCGCGACGTCGAACCCCACGACGACCCCGAACGCACGCGGGAGATCCTCGCGCAGCTCGAGCTCAGCGACGAGGACTACCTCCTCAACCGCAAGCTCGGACTCCGGCTCGCCGCGGGGCTCCGGGAACACGGCGTCTCCGTGCTCGAACTCACACCGCACATGCCGCCGCGCGACGGGCCGTACTTCTGGCGGCACGACTTCCACCTCGGGATCCGCGGACACGCGAAGGTCGCAGAGGCGCTCGAGGGGCCGGTGCGGGAGGCGATCGCGAGGGGGCGGTAGGGCGGGGGAACGGGATCGCGTTTTCGCGCGAAGCCGAAGCCGAAGCCGAAGCCGAAGCCGAAGCCGAAGCCGAAGCCGAAGCCGAAGCCGAAGCCGAAGCCGAAGCCGAAGCCGAAGCCGAAGCCGAAGCCGAAGCCGAAGCCGAAGCCGAACCCGAACCCGAACCCGAACCCGAACCCGAAGCCTCCTCTCGCTTCGCGAGAGCTTGGCGGGGGCTCACTTCGTTCGCCTCCCTCGAGACTCTGCAGGACGCGAGGTCGGTGGTCACCCTGCTGCGTGCGCGACGCACTTGGCGGGACTCCTTTCCTGGAATCGGGCGGGGCCCCAACGGGCGTAACCCCACCCGATTCCAGGAAAGGAGTCCCTCACATGTTCGACGTCCTCGAGATCGCGATCCGCATGGTGGCCTCGCTCCGCTCGCCTCTGGCGCAGCTCCAGGTGTGTGATCGCGACATGCACCGCCAGGTGCGCAGGGCCGCTGCTTCCGTGACCCTCAACATCTCCGAGGGGCAGCGGCGCGGCGGGAAGGATCGCCGGCACCACTGGCGTGTCGCCGCAGGATCAGCCGACGAGGTCCGGACGGCGTTGCGCACCGCTGTCGCGTTGGGTGATCTGTGCGAGGAGGACCTCGCCGAGTCCTTCGAGCTCCTCGACCGCGTGCTCGCCATGCTCTGGAAGCTCACCCACTGAACAAGACCACCCGCCCCGGCGGTCGAACCGCCGGGGCGGGTCCGGTTCCGGTCTTGGTTTCGGATCCGGCTTCGGTTTCTGGTTCGGTTTCGGTTTCGGCTTCGGCTTCGGCTTCGGCTTCGGCTTCGGCTTCGGCTTCGGAGCCGAGATCCCCCGGAGCCCATCTTCGGACACCCGAAATCCGAGCCCTCGTCCCGACCCGGACACCGCCCGACCGGAACGCGGGTCGGTACCATCGCCGCGATGACGTACCTCAACCACGCCGGGACGAGCTGGCCGAAGCCGGCCGCGGTCCGCGCGGCCGTCGCCGCGACGCTCGAGGGAGGCACGGACGGGTGGGCGGCGTCCTACGAAGACGGCCGCGCGCGGCTCGCGGCGTTCTTCGGCGCGTCGCCCGAGCGGCTGTTGCTCGCGCCCGGCGCGACGTCGGCGCTGGCGGTCTCCGTCACGGACCACGCCTGGACGTCCGGCGACCGGCTGCTCACGAGCGGACTCGAGCACCACGCGCTGCACCGTCCGGCGGTCCTGCTGCGCGAGCGCGGCGTGTCGGTCGAGACGATCCCCCGCGCCGCGGACGGCCCGCTGGACCTCGACGCGCTTCGCGACGCGCTCCGCCGCGGCGGCGTGCGGCTCGTCGCGCTCACCGCGGCGTGCAACGTGACCGGCGAGCGGCTGCCCGTCGAGGAGGCGGCGCGCCTCGCGCACGAGCACGGCGCGCTCTGCCTCGCGGACGCCGCGCAGCTCGCGGGCTGGGAGCCGGCGTCCCTCGACGCGCTCGGCGCGGACCTCCTCGCGTTCACGTCGCACAAGGCGCTGCGCGGCCCGTGGGGGCTCGGTGGGCTCGCCGTCGCGGAGGACGTCGTCATGGCGTCGCCCGCCGCGCAGTGCGAGCTGCCGGCGCCCGGCGAGCGCGCGGCCTGCGCGAGCCTGCCGGGACCGTGCGACGTCGGCTCCGTG
>JAUIEF010000151.1 GCA_030428785.1 bacterium | reverse complement strand
CCCTCGTGCGTCACGAGCTCGGTGTTCGGGAAGTAGCCCTCGTAGCGCGCGTAGCCCGTGGCCGGCGGCGGCTCGGGCGCGGGCGGCGCGACCTCGCGGCCGTAGGGCGTCTCGAGCAGGCCGTCGACGAGGCGCCCCACCGCCGGGTCCTCGTCGGCGGGCGCGGGGGCGCCGCAGCCGACGAGGAGCACCGCGGAGAGCGCGAGCAGCTTGAAGGGTCGTGTCCTCACCCGACGTCGAACCTCGCCATCATGAAGTGATCCTCGTGCTCGATGATGTGGCAGTGGAAGACCCACGGCCCCGGATAGTCGCGGAAGTTGAAGAAGACCTCCACCTCGCTGTTCGGGCCGAGCACCGCGGTGTCCGTCTTGGCGAGGCCGTCGCCCTCGAGCGGCCCCATGGGCTCGTCCTCCCGACTCAGGATGCGCATCATCTCGAGGTGCACGTGCACCGGGTGCCACCAGCCGCCCGACTTGTTCACGAGCCGCCAGACCTGCGGCGTGTCCAACGGCACCTGCGCCACCGCGCGCTCGAGGTCCACCTGCTCGTCGTTGATGACCCACGAGCCGTTGCGCCGCTCGAACTCGAACGTGCGCCGCTGCGCCGAGGCGATGACCGACGCCGGGATGGGCGGCAGCTCGCGGAGCTCGTCCGGCACCTGGCTCGGGTCGGGCACCTTCTGCCCGACGATGAACTTCATGAGCTTGATGCCGTTCGGCTGGAGGTCGAGGTCCATGAACTTGCCGTCCGGGCCGCGACCGTCGTCCTGCACGATGCGGTCCTCGAGGTAGAGCTCGGTCCCCGGCGGGTACTCCGAGAAGTCGACGATGATCTCGCGACGCGTCGCGTTCGAGAGGAAGGTCGTCGTCTGGTCGCGCACCGTGCGCGAGAGCAGGCCGCCGCCCGTCGCGACGATGTCGAACGGGTGCAGGTCGCCGCTCGCGTCCGTGAGGAAGAGCTGGTACATGCGCGCGTTCGCGCCGTTGAGCACGCGGAAGCGGTACTTGCGGGCGTCCACCGCGAGGTACGGCTGCACGGCCCCGTTCACGAGGTGCGTGTCGCCCAGGAAGCCGTCGAAGTTGCCGGGCAGGTAGAGGAGCTGCCCGTCGGGGGCGACGAGCTTGTCCTGGAGCACGAGCGGGATGTCGTACGGCCCGCTCGGCAGGCGCAGCGCCTTGGGCGACGGGTCCTGCTCGTCACCCGTGTCGAGGTCGTCGTAGACGAGGTTGAAGCCGGCCAGCCCGCGGTAGACGTTCGGCCCCGTGAAGTCGAGGAAGTGGTCGTGGTACCAGAGCGTCGACGGCCGCTCCTCGGGGCACGGCTCCCCGTGCCGCCAGCCGACGTCCTGGAAGAGCCAGCAGTAGTCGAAGCGGTCCTTGTGGATCGGGTGGCCGGGCGGCGCGAAGACCGGGTCGAAGTGCGGGTCCGAGATCTCGTCGGGGAAGCCGTCCGAGAACGCGGGCACGTGCCCGCCGTGCAGGTGCGTCGTGAGCGTCGTCCGCCCGAATCCCGTGTGGCTCTGCGGCAGCCGGTTGATCATGCGCACGACGCGCGGCTCGCCCATGCGCGACACGAAGGTCGGCCCCGCCAAGTACGGGTTGTCGCGCGGCGCCATGACGTCGCGGTAGCGCCAGACGCGCGTCGGCGGCAGCTCGGGGTGCATCGAGACGACCGCCTCCTCGGCGACGACGAAGTTGAAGCGCGTGCGGCGCGAGACGCCTGTCGGCAGCGTGCCGAGCTCCTTGACGCACTCGGGGTCCAGGTCCTCGAACGCGCGCACGTCCTTGGGCGGCGGCGGCAGCGGCAGCGGGCTCACGAAGGGCGTGAGCGACGGGCTCTTCGGGTCGTCCCAGAAGGACGACGGGATGCTCGCCAGGAGGTTGGGGGCGGTGGCGAAGGCGTAGCCGCCGGCGACGAGGCCGGACTTCACGAGGGCGCGACGGGACAACATGGGCGAGGGTCTCCTCCGACGGAGGCCCCCCGCGGCGTGCCCGGGGGCCGCCCCGTCGCCCGGCGCCCCGACGACTCGGCGAGGCGCCGCGAGGCGGCGTGCGTGCTGTCCTGAGGCCCGACCGTCGACGACTCCGCCGGACCGCGGCTCCCTTCTCCGGGGCCCTCGGCCCCGCCCCACGGGAGATCGCGTGTCCGTCGGCGGACGACGGTCCCCGCGGCGGCTGCCCGGGCCGGCGCGGGCATTCGTGGGCGCCGTCCGGGTCCCCGCCGCCGGTGCCGGGCGGCGCGGTCGTCCGACCCCCGCTTCCCCGGATGCCCTCCGGGAACGACGAGGCGGATCCTCCGCATGGAATCGCGTGGTGCCGCCGAGGCCCCCCGGCGGTCGGACCCGACTTTAAAGGCGATTCCGGAATCCGGCAAGCGGCGGGCGCACGTCCGCCGGACGCGGCCCATCGGTCGCTCAGGCCGCGTCGCGCAGCCCGAAGAGCGAGGCGAGCCAGTCCCAGCGGTGCCGGCGGCGCATCGAGCGCCAGGCGGCCACGCGCTCGGCGGCCGTCGCGGGCCGGCGCCGGAGGCGGGGGTCGCGGAACGGGGTCCCGGCACGCGGGTGGTCGATCCGCAGCTCGTGCAGCGAGATCCCCCCGGCGTCGCCCTGCGGTCGCGTCCTGACGTGTCGGTCCATCGTGTCGTCCCTGGTGTCGGCGGGTCCGGGGGCCGCGGGCGGCGACCTCGGACGTTCCATCGTAGGAACAGTACCCCGACCGTGGTGACGGGTCCGTGGCGACACGGACAGGTCATGCGCGACGCGGGCGACGGGTCGACGCGCGACCCGCCCGACCCTCACCCGTCCTTCACGACGCAGAAGGTGAGCAGCTGCACGCGCGGCGCGAGGTCGCCGTCGAGCACCGGCTCCTCCCGGCACAGGTCCGTCGTGAGGTACTTCTTGTTGCTGTCGGCGAAGACGGTCGCGACGACGGCGCCCGCGCCCTGCGCCCGCGCGACCTGCAGCGCGCCCAGGAAGTTCGCGCCGGAGGAGATGCCGACCGCGAGGCCGAGCTCCTCCGCGAGCTTCTGCGCCATGAGGATCGCGTCCCCGTCGCGCACGTCGACGATGTCGTCGAGGTGCCCCAGATCCACGATGGGCGGGATGAACTCGTCGCTGATGCCCTGGATCCGGTGCTTGCCGACCTTGCGGCCCGTGCGCAGCGTCGGCGAGTCCGCGGGCTCCAGCGGGTGGATCGTCACGCCGGGGACCTCGTCGCGCAGGAAGCGCCCGACGCCCATGACCGTGCCGCCCGTCCCGACGCCCGCCACGAAGGCCGTCGGCTCGAGCCCCAGGCCGCGGAGCTGCGCGAGCAGCTCGGGCCCCGTCGTGAGCTCGTGCGCCTCGACGTTCGCGGCGCTCTCGAACTGCCGCGGGTGGAACACCTCGCGCACGCCGTCCGGCCGCTCGCCCGCGTACTCCTCGGCGAGACGCACGGCCCCGCGGAAGCCGCCCTGCTCCGCGGACACCGGCACGATCTCCGCGCCCAGGCTGCGGATGACCGCCGTGCGCTCGGCGGACATCCAGTCGGGCATGTAGATGCGCACGGGGTGGCCCATCGCGCGCCCCACCGCGGCGAAGGAGATGCCCGTGTTGCCGCTCGTCGCCTCGACGATGATCGCGCCGGGCGCGATGTCCCCGCGCTCGTACGCCGCCTCGAGGATGTGGAACGCCATCCGGTCCTTGATGCTGCCGGTGAAGTTCTTGCTCTCCAGCTTCGCGTAGAGCGTGAGCGGCTCCTCGTCGAAGAGCAGCTCGATCGCGAGGAGCGGCGTGTCGCCGATGAGGTCGTCGAGGGCGGCGAGCCGGCGGAGGGTGAGCTCACGGGCGAGCGGGGGCAGGAGGTCGCGCATGGACCCGAGCATCGGCCTCGGGGCCGCCGCCGCCCATGGGCCGGAGTGCGCAGGCGGGCGAAGACCCCGCCGGTCGGGCGCGCGGGGCGGGCGCGCGGGCGGCGGCGCAACGACTCGCCGGCCGGGTTGATCCGCCCGTCCCGGAGCCGGAGAGTGCGGGCGCGTCGTGAAGACGGCGTGAAGGCCCCGTGAGCCTCGATCCTCCGACGGCCGGAGACCGCGTGCCCTCGCACCCCTCGATCCCCGTGCGCCGGGAGGTCCCGGCCTGGCTGCGCGCCGCGCTGCTCCTCGCCCTGCTCTACGGCTTCCTCGTCGCCATCGGGCTCATGTCCTCGGCGTTCAAGATCCTGGGCGAGGGCCACGCGGGCGGCCTCTTCGCGGGCGTGACGAACCCCTTCGCGGCGCTCGCCGTGGGCATCCTCGCCACCGTGCTCGTGCAGTCGTCGTCCGTGACGACGTCCACCATCGTGGCGCTCTGCGGCTCGGGCCAGCTCGCCCTGGAGACGGCGGTGCCCATGGTCATGGGCGCCAACATCGGGACGACCGTCACGAACACGCTCGTGAGCATCGGGAGCGTCCGACGGTCGGCGGAGTTCCGCCGCGCGTTCGCCTGCGCGACGGTCCACGACATCTTCAACTTCTGCTCGGTCGCGGTGCTGCTCCCGCTCGAGCTCATGACCGGCTTCCTCCACGGCGCGGCCCGCACCCTCACGGACCTCGTCTCCTTCGGCGGCGGCGTGACCTTCAAGAGCCCCGTGAAGGCGGCGGTCAAGGTGGGCACCCGGTCCGTCCAGGGGGTCATCGAGGAGACGGGGCTCACGGGAGGCGCGCTGTCGATCGCGCTGCTCGTCGTCTCGCTGGGGCTCATCTTCCTCTGCCTCAAGTACATCACGCGCAACATGCGGGTGCTGCTCGTGGACCGCATCGAGGCCTCGCTCAACAGCGTGCTGGGCCGATCCGGAGTCCTCGGGATGGTCGTCGGCATGGCCATCACGGTGTCGGTGCAGTCGTCGTCCATCACGACCTCGCTGCTCGTCCCGCTCTGCGCCTCCGGCATCCTGACCCTCCAGAACGCGTTCCCCATCACGTTGGGCGCGAACATCGGCACCACGATCACGGCGCTCCTCGCCTCCATGGCGGCGGACAGCCCGCTGGGCCTGACCGTCGCGCTCGTCCACCTGTTGTTCAACCTGGCGGGGACGCTCGTCTTCTATCCTGTGCCGACGCTCCGCAACATCCCCATCCGCGGCGCGCGCCGCCTCGCGCTGCTCGCCTCGAACAACAAGCTCTGGCTGCTCGTCTACGTCGTGGTGGCGTTCGTCCTGCTACCCGGCCTCGGCATCCTCCTCTTCGAATGAGGTGCGACCATGTTCCACTGGCTCCTCGGTGACAAGCAGGGCCTCGCCCGCATCTTCCAGCACTTCGGGCAGATGCTCGAGGACGGCCGGCACACCTTCGACGCAGCGTGCAACACGCTCGTCGGCGGCACCGACCCGGACGCGGTCCGTGACGACCTCTACGCCACGGACCGCCGCATCAACGCCGTGGAGCAGAAGATCCGCCGCGAGCTCGTGGTGCACGTCGCGGTGAGCGACCGCGCCGAGTTCCCCGTGTGCCTCAAGCTCATGAGCCTCGTGAAGGACGCCGAGCGCATCGGCGACTACGCGAAGAACATCTTCGACCTCGGCGTCCGCGTCCGCGACTTCCACACCGACCCGGCACGCGCCGACCTCGTGCAGCTCAAGGACCGCGTGAGCCGCCTGCTCGCGAAGATGCGCAACCTCCACGAGAGCCAGGACGAGGACCAGGCCCGGGCGTTCTGCGAGCAGGGAGAAGCGGTGCTCCGTCTCTGCGACGAGCGGGTCGACGCGCTCGTCGACGGCGCATCGGACTCGACACACCCCGTCACGTCGGCGCTCATGTACCGCTACGTGAAGCGCGTCACGGCGCACGCGATGAACATCGTGTCGAGCATCTTCATGCCCGTGGACAAGCTCGACTACTTCGACGAGGATCCCGAGACGCGCTGAGCCGCGACGCCCGTCGCGGCGGCCGACGCACGTCGCTCCCCGGAGCCCCGCCATCGCCGCCCGCCGCCCCGCCCGCCCCGCGTCCGACGGGGCCCGCCGCGTGCTCGTCACCGGCGCCACGCGCGGCATCGGCCGCGCGCTCGTCGACACGCTCGCGGAGGGCGGCCACGTCGTCGCCGGCTGCGGGCGCTCGACGGAACTCGTCGACGCCCTCGCCGCGCGTCACCCGGCGCCGCACGCCTTCCGCGCCGTCGACGTCTCGGACGCGCGCGCCGTCGCCGACTGGGCCGCCGCGCTCGCCGACGACGGCTTCGTGCCCGACCTGCTCGTCGCGAACGCCGCGCTCATGAACGACCTCGCGCCGCTCTGGGAGGTGCCCGCCGACGAGTTCGACCGCGTGCTCGCGGTGAACGTCGGCGGCGTCGCGAACCTCGTGCGCGCGTTCGTCCCGCGCATGATCGCGGCCGGCCGCGGCACGGTCGTCACGCTCAGCTCGGGCTGGGGCCGCTCGACCTCGCCCGAGGTCGGCCCCTACTGCACGACGAAGCACGCCGTCGAGGGCTTCAGCGGCAGCCTCGCGCAGGAGCTGCCGCGCGGGCTCGCGTGCGTGTGCCTGAGCCCGGGCGTCGTCGACACGGACATGCTGCGCAAGTGCCTGCCCGACACGGCGAGCGCCTGCGACGGCCCCGAGGCCTGGGCCGCGCGCAACACGTCGCGGCTGCTCGCGCTCGGCCCCGCCGACAACGGGAAGAGCCTCTCGTTCACCTGAGCGCGCGCGGTCAGCCGCTGGCCGCGGCCGTCGAGTCCGCGCGGTGCCAGAGCACGATCGCGAGGAACAGGAAGAAGAGCCGCGCCTCGACGGGCACGAGCTCCGAGAGGTCGACCTCGACGCGGCGCCACCACCAGGACGGCCGTCGGATCTCGCCGAGGTCGCGCCAGTCGGGCCCGACGAGCACGAAGCGCCGCATGAGCCAGCTCTTCGGCGCGAGCTCGAGCGACGCGTTCTTCACGACGACCGTGAACCGGTTCCGGATGAGCGACGGCTTGTGCGCCTCGAAGAGCACGGTCCCGTCCTCCTCCATGCGCCACGGTCCGCTGAGGAAGCCCTCGCGCTCGATGCGGTACGTGTGCCCGTCGTGCCGCAGCACGGCGCCCTCCTTGAGGAGCGCGATGTCCAGCTCGGCGACGATCGCGCCGTCCGCGTCGTGCACGTCGAAGCTGCGCGAGAACCAGCTGCGGGGGCGCGCGATCAGCACGACGCGACCTCCCGCACGCGGGCGAGCCGCGGCGCGCGCGCGACGAGCGCGTCGAGCACGGCGACCGCGCGGCCCAGCCGCTCGCCGGAGCGCCCCCGCACCGCGACGGGCGGCGCGTCGAGCCCCTCCGCGGCGACGAGCGCGTCGAGCCCGCCGGGCTTCGCGTGCGTGAGGTTCGACCAGAGCGCGCGGAGCAGCTCCAGGCGCCCGGGGCGCGGGTCGACGCGACGCAGCATGCGCAGCACGGCGGGGTGCCACGCGACGAGCACGTCGTCCGGGCGGCGGAACGCGCGCCAGCCGGCGGCGACCGCGTCGAGCGGCGTGGCGCCCGCGAGGTCGTCGGGCCGGAGCCCCATGTGCGCGAGGTGCTCGGGCACGGGCGGCGCGCCCTCCGGACGCACGAGCCGGTCGAAGACCGCGCCGTCCTCCGGCCGCACCGCGCTCCAGCGCACGAGCCGACGTCGCCGCGGGTCGACGGCCGGGTCCGCCGGCGCCGTCTCCCCGTAGACCACGACGACGCGCGCGCGCCCCTCGCGGAGCACGGCCGGGAGCGCACGCGACGGGCGCGGCGCGCGGCGTTGGTGCCGCGGTGTCGCAGCCGGGTCGTCCATGTACGCCTTCTGCGCGTCGACGAGCGCGTCGAAGGCGTCGAGCAGCCCGTCGAGCCCCCGCGTGTCCGGCTCGAGCATCCGCAGCGCCGCGACGACCGACTCGACCGTCGAGACGCAGTGCTCGGCGGGCTGCCGGCGGATGCGGTAGCGGCTCGGCGCGTCGGGCGCGAGGCGCACGTGCGGCAGCTCGTCGAGCCACGGGTTCTCGCGGAAGAGCTGCCGCGCCTGGCGCCACGTCCCGTCGAGCACGACGAGCTGCGACGGCCGCTCACGCACGTCGAGCGTCGCGAGGTCGCGCGCGCGGGGCCCCGGGTAGAGGAGCGCCGCGCCCGGCGCGAGCGCGGGCCGCGGCACGGCGCCCGCCGCGTCGCGCACCTCGACGTCGGCCAGGCCGAGCCGCGCGAGCCGCGCCGTGCCGACTGGGTGCCCGCGCTCGTGCCGATGCTGCAGCACGAACACCGGCGTGCGGTTCGCGACCTCCGGCACGCGCGCGCAGATGCACGCCGCCGCCGGCTTGAGGCAGCGCCAGCAGGTGGCGCGCGGCGCGCGGTCCTCGTCGCGTCTCATCCGAGCCCGATCCGGTCGAGGCCGTCGTCGTCGAAGCCGACGCAGTGGCCCAGCTCGTGGAGCAGCGTGATGCGGATCTGCTCCGCGAGCTCGGCCCGCGAGTCGCACGTCCGCTCGAGCGGGTGCTGGAAGATGTAGATGACGGCCGTCTCCGGCGGCGCGTCCGACGCGTTCCACAGGTGCATGGGAGGCCCGACGTAGAGCCCCGTCAGCTCGTCGTCGGGGAACTCCTCGAGCATGTCCTCGGCGGGCTCCGGGTCGACGACCACCGGCACCACGTCGAGCAGCTCGCGGAAGGGCGAGGGCAGCTCGTCGATGACCTCGTGGAGGATGCGGTCGAACGTGCGCGGCGGCAGGGAGACCACGCGCCGGTCTCCCGGGGGATCAGCCTTCGCCGTCCGTCGCGCCCTCGGAGTCGCCGGCGCCGCCCGTCGCGACCGCCTCGCCGTTCACGACGAAGTTGCTGAACGCGAGCGTGCTCGACTGCCCCATGGTCTTGCCCTCGATCGAGGTCACGAGCGTGAAGCCGGCCACGTCGCCGCGGTGGTAGACGGAGGACTGCTCCATGGCGCCCATGCCGCCCGCGCCTTCCATCGAGTCGGTGGAGGACTCGAGCACGAGCAGCCCGGTGTCGCCCACGGTGCCCCAGTTCATGACGCCGGTGCTCTCGACCTCCATGCCCATCTGACCCTCCATCGTCTGGCGGGTCTGCACGAGGACGCCGTCCTCGAAGGACAGCGTGCGCACGGGACCGTCCTCGCGCGGCGTGGCGACGACGGTGACGTAGCCGTCCTGCACGCCGACGAAGGAGACCGTCGCGTCGTCGAGCAGGTCGCGCACGACGCGGTTCGTCTGGATGGACGCGATCTGCTTCGCCATCGTGCCCATCTGCTTGTCCATCTCGGCCATGATCTGGCCGCGCATGGCCTCGGGGACCATGGCCTTCATGCTCTCGGACATGGCGAAGGTGCCGGACGCGCCGCCGGCCTTGCTCCAGGTGACGCTCAGGATGCCGGCCTTGCCGCCCATCGGGCCCGGGAGCTCCAGGTCGAAGGCGAGGCTCTCGAGGCCGTGGTCCTCGGGCACGTAGAGCTGGGCGTCGAACTCCTCGAGCAGCGCGACGGCCTTGGGATCGTTCTCGGCGGGCGCGCTCTCGGGCGCCGCGGCGGCGGTGTCCTGGAGGAGCGTGGTGAGCAGCAGGGTGGAGGCGAGCGCGGTGAGCATGACGGGTCCGGTCCGGGAACGGGGTGGGCGACGCGACGTCGCGAGTCCGCGCAGGATAGACGATCGGGGCCTGCGGGCGCAGCGCCGGCCGGTGGCGCGGACGCGGCGGGCGGAGGTCCCTGCGCGGCGCGCCCGGCGCGGGCCCCTAGGCGGCGCGGACGACGCCGCGGGGCGCCAGGCCCAGCTCGGCGCGGAGCTGGCTGCACCAGGCGCGGATGCGCGGCGCGGTGAGCTCGGGCTGGTTCTCGTCGTCGAGGGCGAGGCCCACGAAGCGGCCGTCGCGCACGGCGAGCGACTCGCGGAAGCCGTAGCCGTCGACGGACCAGGCGCCGAGGTCGAGCCGCGCGCCCAGGGACGCGAGCTTGTCGTGGAGCAGCCCCATGCCGTCGACGAAGGTGTCGCGGTAGTTGTGCTGGTCGCCGAGGCCGAAGAGCGCGATGCGCGTGCCGCGCAGGTCGAGCCCGTCGAGGTGCGGGACGGCGCGCTCCCAGTCGGTCTGGAGCTCGCCGACGCTCCAGGTGCTGGCGCCCACGATGAGCAGGTCCTCGGCCTCGAAGGCCCTGCGTCCGCAGCACCGGATGTCGCTGCAGCTGCGCACGAACTCCGGGCCGAGCTCTTCACGGATGCGCTCCGCGGCGAGCCGCGTGCGACCGGTGGAGGAGCCGTAGACGAGTCCGATGTCCATGGAGAGCCTGTTGACCATGAGAGCCTTGATCGGCAGGAGCGCCCCGCGCCTTTATTGAGACGCAGTAGCAACAAACTATCCCGGAACGGCCCGGCCGTCAAATCCGATTCCGCCGGGAATCCGGGGGCGAGGGGGCGGCCGGCGCCGGGGCTCAGCCGCCCGGCGGGGGCCCCCAGCGGAGGACGACGGGCTCCCCGTCCGGCGCCGGGACCGTGAAGACGGCGGGCGACAGCTCGAGGTCGGCCGGCAGGAGCACGGCCGCGTGGCGTCCGGGCGCGAGGCCCCGGACGGTCACGGCCCCCCGCTCGTCCGGGCGCACCCAGCCGCCCCGCACGGCCGGGTCGTCGAGGACCACCCGCACGCCGTTGAGCGTGCCGGCCGACTCGCCCGGCGCGGGCCCGCGGACCGACGTCCGCAGCGCCTCCGGGACCACGAAGAGCTGGTGCCCGTCGGGGCGGGCGCCCTCCCCCGTCGCGGCCTCGACGAGCCGGAGCTCCAGCTCGCTCCCGCGCTCGAGCGGCACGCGCACCGGGCGCTCGTCGCCCTCGGCGACCACCACGCCGAGGCGTCGCGACGGCTGCCACCCCTCGTCCCGGAGGTCGACCTCGAGGTCGACGCGGCCGACGGGCACCGTGAGTCGCGCGCGTCCCTTGACGTCGATGGGCGCCTGCGCCGCGCGCCAGCTCGCGTCCCCCGCCGGCCGCCAGTGGAGCCACGGCTGCCAGTCGTGCGGGTCCTCGACGCGGAGGGGCTCGCCGGTCGCCGCGTCGACGAGCGCGAGCCGCATCTCGTGCGTCCGCGCGAGGACGACGAGCAGGTCCTCCGTGCCGACGCTCACGCCGGCGACCGTCTCCGGGACCGGGTGGTCGACGGTCACGTCGTAGAGCGCGTCGGGCGCCACCTCGAGGACGAACCGTCCGTCGTCGTCCGTGCGCGTCGAGTCGCCCCGGCGGGTCCGTCGGTCGGCGTCGCGCGCGAACACGAGGCGGTCGGCCGCGGCGGTCCCGTCGGTGAACTCCACGCGGCCCGCGATCGACCCGCGCTCCTCCTCGAGGTCGACGTCGTGGCGCGTGACCTCGCCCGCGACGACGTCGACCGGGGCGGTGTACCGCTCCTCGTCGCTCCCCATCGCCGCGAGCGAGAAGGTGAACGTCCCGGCGGGGAGGCTCGTGAGCTCGTAGTCGCCGTCGCCGTGGACGAGACGCGTCGCGACGACCGCTCCGTCGGCGTCGCGCAGCCAGGCCATGAGCGTGCCGGGCGGCGCGCCGTTGAGCGTCACGCGGCCCGCGAGGCCGCCCGCGCGACGCAGGCGCAGCTCGACGCGCACGCGGTCGCCCGGCTCGCGGAGCTCGAGCGGGGAGACCTCCTCGCCCACGTGGCCCGAGGCGCTCGCGCGCACGCGGAGCGGCTCGTCCGTCGGGCGCGTCGCGACGCGGAACTCGCCGGGCGCGAGGCGTTCGAGGGCGTCGTCGCGTTCGTCGTCCCGGAGGCTGCCCGGCGTGCCGTGCGCCGCCACCGCGTCCTCGGGGACGGCGCGCCGCCCGAACGTGTGCTCGAGCGTCTCGACCCACACCCGCGCGTCGTCGATCGGGGCGCCGCTCTCGTCGACGACGCGCGCCTCGACCCACGCGAGCCCGCTCATCGGCAGCCGCACCGACGTCCCCGGCGTCACCTCGTGCGCGTCCCACGACCAGTCGAGCGGGAGGTGGTCCTCCTCCGTGACCGTCATGCGCCGCGACGCGCCCGGGTCGAAGCGGACGACGACGCGGCCCGCGCCGTCCGCCACCGCGAACGGCTCGCTGCGTCGCCAGCGACGGAAGGCCGCGCCCGGCAGCGGCACGCCGGTCGACCGGTCCACCGCGACGAGCTCGACGGGCACGCCGCGCACGAGCTCGACGTCCTGTCGCGCGGGGGCGTTCTCGCCCAGCAGGAACTCCACCGTCCGCTCGACGTAGTCCGGGTGCGCCGCGCGGAGCGCGACCTCCCAGTCGACGGGGATCTCCTCGAGCCGGTACGAGCCGTCGGCGGCCGTGACGGTCCGGCGTTCCTCCGAGACCCACACCTCGGCGCCCGCGACGGGCGCGCCGGTCTCCGCGTCGCGCACGACGCCCGACACGGGGACGGCCCAGCCGAGCTCGATGGTCCAGCCCGTCGTCGTCTCCCAGTTCGTGCCGCCGCCGAACGCGATCCACACGTGGCCCGGCGCGTCCGCCGAGAGGCTGCGCCCCTCCGTTGGCAGCGCGTCGAACTCGAGCCGGAACGACCCGTCGGCGGGCGTGACGAGCTCGCGCTCCGGCGGCCGCTCGCCCTCGGCCGCCGACGGGATCCACGCGACCGTCGCGCCCTCGATGGGCGCGCCCGTCGGATCGACGACGGTGCCCTCCAGGACGAGCGCGGGCTCGGGCGGCGGCTCGACCTCCGCGGGCGCCGCCGCGAGGGACTCGACGTCGGCGGCGGGCGCGTCGGGGAGCGCGTCGTCCGACCCCGCGGGCGGCGTCATGGGCGCGACGTCGCGCGCGGCCGGAGCCGGCACGGAGGCCGCCTCGCGCGCGGCGTCGTCCTCGAGCAGCTGCACGGCGACGACCACCGCGACGAGCACGGCGGCGATCCCCAGCACGGCGACGAGCCTGCGGTCCATGCGATCTCCTCCTGCGTGCCTCCCGCGTCGACGGCCCTGCAACCGCCGGACCCGGCGCCGGGTCGCGCCCCGATCCGCACGGTCTCCCGACGCGCGTCGTCACCCGCGCCCTGAGGACCGGGCGCGAGCCGCCCCCACTATCCCACGCGGGCGAACTGGAGCAGCACGATCCCCGCGGCCACGAGCGCGGCGGCCGCCAGCCGCCGGGGGCCGGCCGCCTCCCCGAGCCAGCGCGCGCCGACGATCGCCGCGACGACGACGCCCACCTCGCGCAGCGCCGCGACGAAGCCCAGCGGCGCCCGGCTCATGGCCCAGACGGCGAGGCCGTAGGCCGACGCGGCGAGCACGCCCGCCAGCAGGCCGCCGCGACCGTGCCGCGCGAGGTCGGTGCGCAACGTGCGCCGCCGCCGCCACGCCACGACGGCCGACACCGGCACGCCCTGGAGCACGGCGTGCAGCACGACGTAGCCCGCGACATCGCCGGAGCGGCGCGCGCCGAGGCCGTCGAGGGAGCCGTAGCACGCGATGGCAGCCGCCGTGAGCAGCGCGTAGAGCGCGGGTCGCCCGCCGCAGCACCGGAGCTCCTCCCGCGACGTGAGCAGGAGGATGCCCGCG
>JAUIEF010000150.1 GCA_030428785.1 bacterium | reverse complement strand
GGACCCGGCGGCGCCGCGGCCGCCTCGCGGCGCGGGATGCGCGGCCGCCCATCGGTCGCCGGCCCGCCCCGACCTCGGCACGCCCCGGAGCGGCCGGCGGCTCAGCCCGCCGGCGCCCCCAGCCCGACCTCGCGCAGGAAGCCCCCGAGCACCGCGCCGCCCGCCTCCGTGAGCACGCTCTCCGGGTGGAACTGCAGCCCGAAGCGCGGCAGCTCCCGGTGGCGCACCCCCATGACGAGGCCCTCCTCCGTCCAGGCCGTGAGCCGCAGGCAGTCCGGCAGCGCGTCGCGCCGGGCGCGCAGCGAGTGGTAGCGCGCCGCCGCGAAGGGGTTCGGGACACCGTCGAAGGACGGATCGTCGTGGAACACCGGCGACGCCTTGCCGTGCGCCGGCACGGGGTCGTGCTCGAGCGCGCCGCCGCAGCTCTCCACGAGCGCCTGGTGCCCGAGGCACACGCCGAGCACCGGCAGCGCGTCGGGCAGGCGGCGCAGCAGCTCGGGGCAGATGCCGCTCGCCCGCGGATGACCCGGCCCGGGGCTCAGCACGATCGCGTCGGGCGCGCGCGCGAGCACCTCGTCGACGGTCAGCGCGTCGTTCCGGTGCACCTCGACCTCGACGTGCGGGCCGAGCATCGCCAGCGCCTGGAACAGGTTCCAGGTGAAGGAGTCGTAGTTGTCGAGGAGCAGGATCACCGGCCGACTCCGCCGGGTCCCCGGGACGGCGCCGCGCGGCACGCGGGCCGGGGGGCGACGACGCTCCGGACCGCGAGACCCGGGTCACGTCTCCCCGTCCACGGCGGACGCGTCGGCGACGCGCGCGCCGCGCTCGGGAGCGTCAGGCCCCCTTCTTCGCCGCGTGACGCGCGACGAGCGCCTTGCGACGCGCCGCGGTGTTCGCGTGGATGACGTTCGTCTTCGCGGCCTTGTCGATGCGCTTGTAGGCGAGGTTCACGGCGGCCTGGAGCTTGCCGTCGTCACCCTCGGTGGCGGCCTGCTGGACGCGCCGGATGGCGGTCCTCATGGCCGAGGCCTTGCTGCGGTTGGCCAGACGACGCTTGGCGTCCTGGCGCATGCGCTTCTTGGCGGATGAGCTGTTGGGCATCGCGGGGGTTCGGGGCGGGGCCCCGTCCGTTCAGCGGGTCGGTTCGTGGATCAGTGAGAGCTGTCGTGCGGTGCGTCCGGGGAGGCGATGCGCGAGGCGACGTCACGGAAGTGGATGTCGACCTCGTAGACCTCCAGGAAGCGGGCGAGGGCTCCCTGGGAGTCCCCCTGCCGCTCGCAGACGAGCCCCAGACTGTAGCAGATCTCCTTCGCGAGGTCGCCACCCCCGGGGCCGGCCCCCGGACCCGCCGCGGACCCCGCCCCGCCGGCCACCCCGCCGACCCGCTCGAGGGCCGTCTCGAGCTGGCGCCGGGCCAGCGGCAGGAGGCCCTTCGCCGCGAAGCAGGCGCCCAGGCCGCGACGCGCCTCGACCTCGTGCCGGGGGTCCCCCACGAGCGCCTGGAAGTGCTCGAGGGCCTCGTCGACGCGCCCCGCCGCCTTGCAGGCCCGGGCGAGCCGCAGCCGGAGGGCGGCGTCGCCGGGGTCCCGGCGGTGGCGACGACCGAGCTCCTCGACGCGGGCGGCGCGCAGGGCGGCCCGGGCGGCGTCCGCGTCCCCCGGCGTCTCGCCCGGCGAGTCCGCCGGCTCATGGCCGGGCGCGGCCCGCGGCGCGTCGCCGGGCGCTCCCGCGGCCGGGCCCTCGGCGACGCGCAGGGCGGCCGCCAGACGGGCGAGCCGCGCGTCGCCCGCGAGGTCCCGCAACGCCTCGTCCGACGCGTGGTGCGAGAGCCCGTCGGCGGCCGCGGCCTCCGCGGCCTCGATGTCCCCCGCGCGGAGCAGCGTACGGACCAGCGAGCGCCAGCCGTCGACGTCGCCGGGGTCGGCCGTGAGCGCGGCCCGCAACGCCTCGACGTCCTCGGCGCGCTCGGCCTCGGTGCGGTGCAGCCGCCGCGCGCGCCCCGCCTCGCGCAACGCGTCCGCGTCGCGCACGAGCTCGCGCGAGCTGCCCGCCGTGTCGAAGCCCGTCCGCGCGAGCGTCTGCTCGGCGGCGAGGCGCTTGCGCAGCTTGTCGACCTCCGGATCGCGCGGCGCGAGCGCGTGCGCGCGGTCGAGGCAGTCGGCCGCCTCCTCCACCTGGCGCAGCGCGTGGTGCAGCTTGCCGGCGGCTTTCAGCGCCTCGACGTCGCGCTCGTCGAGCGCGAGCCGGTGCTCCCACACGGCGAGCGCCTCCGCGGGACGGCCCAGCGCCTCGAGCCCGTCCGCGAGCCGCGCCGCGAGCCACGCGTCCGACGGGTCCTTCTCGAGCGCCGCCTCGCAGGCCTTCACGAGCGCCGCCGGCTTGTTCGCGCCGGCGAGCCCGGCCGCCGCCGCGCGCAACGACTTCGCCGCCGCGCGGTCGAGCAGCGACGCGCCGCCCTTGAGCTCCGCCCGCCGTCGGAAGGCCGCGAGCAGCCCGGCGCGCGCGGGCCCGTGCCCCGGCGCGGCGACGAGCACCTGCCGGTAGAGCGCCGCGGCCTGCTCGGGCTGCCGCTTGCGCAGCGCCTGCTCGGCCTTCGCGAGGAAGCGGGAGACGTCCATGGCGGGACGTTATCACGCGCACGCGGGCCCGGTGACGCGGCGCCCCGTGCGACGGGCCCGGGCCTGTGACATAATCTCCCGTCCCATGACGCTCACGCTCCGCACGTACCCCGACCCCGTCCTGCTCAAGAAGTCCGCGCCCGTCGAGGCCTTCGACGACGCGCTCCGCGAGCGGATCGCCGAGATGTGGGAGGTCATGTACGAGGAGGGCGGCGTGGGCCTCGCGGCGCCGCAGGTCGGCTGGTCCGTGCAGCTCCTCCTCATGAACCCGACCGGCTCGAAGGACGACCGCAGCGGCGAGCGCGTCGTCATCAACCCGCAGGTCGTCAAGAGCTGGGGCAAGGCGAAGGACCAGGAAGGCTGCCTCTCCTTCCCGGACATCCTCGTCGACGTCACCCGCAAGGCGGGCGTGCGCCTCCGCTGGCAGGACGAGCACGGCGAGACGCACGAGGAGGACGTCAACGAGTTCCCCGCGCGCATCGTCCAGCACGAGATGGACCACCTCGAGGGCGTGCTGCTCGTGCACCGGATGAGCCCGGTGGACCGCATCCGCTACCGCCACGAGCTCGAGGAGCTCAAGGCGACGCTGGCCGCCAAGGCCGAGTAGGCGGCGCGGTGAGCAGCGGCGCGCACGCGACCGCGCCGCGGCGAGCGGCCTCCCCCGCGCGGCGCGCCCGCGCCGGACTCCCCCGATGAAGCGGCACGCCATCCGCACCCTCGACGAGCTGGACCTGCGGCTCCGTGGGAGCGTCGCGACCGTCGGCGTCTTCGACGGCATGCACCTCGGGCACCAGAGCATCCTCGACCGGCTGCTCTCCGCCGCCGCGCGCCGCAAGGCGCCGAGCGTGTGCGTGACCTTCTCCGTGCACCCGCGCGCCGTGCTCGGCGGCGAGGCGCCGCAGCAGATCCTGAGCCTCGAGCACCGACTCGACCTGCTCGAGGCGCGCGGCGTCGACCACGCGGTCGTCATCCGATTCGACGAGGCGTTCGCGCAGGTCGAGGCCGAGACCTTCGTCGAGGAGCTCCTCGTGCGCCGGCTCGGCGTCGCGGAGCTCGTCGTGGGACACGACACGACCATCGGGCGCGCGCGTCGCGGCGACTCGACGAAGCTCGCCGAGCTCGGACTGCGCTACGGCTTCGAGGTCGTCGCGATGGGACAGGTCGTCGTCGACGGAGAGCTCGTCTCGTCGACCGCCGTGCGCCGCGCCATCGCGAGCGGCGAGCTCGTGCGCGCGCGACGCCTGCTCGGCCGCCCCGTCTCGCTGCTCGGACGCATCGTGCACGGCGACGGCCGCGGCGCGACGCTCGGCTTCCCCACCGCGAACCTCGAGGTCACGAGCGAGGCATTCCCGCCGCTCGGCGTCTACGCCGTCACCGCGGAGTGCTCGCTCGGTGTGCTCCCCGGCGTCATGAACTTCGGCATGCGCCCGACCTTCCGACAGGCCGCCGAACGCGCCGTCTTCGAGGTCCACGTGCTCGACCGCACGGACCTCGACCTCTACGACGAGCGCATGGAGGTCTCGCTCCACAGCTACCTGCGGCGCGAACGACGCTTCGACGGACCGGACGACCTCAAGCGCCAGATCACCGCGGACATCGCCGCGGCGCGGGAGGTGCTCGCGCGCGCGGGGATCGGGGCGACGGAGTAGGCGAGGGGTGGTGCTCGGCGTGGCCGGGGCGGGGCCGTGACCGTGACCGCAGCCGTGGCCGAGACCGTGACCGAGGCCGTTGCTGCGGCCGCGGCTCGCCGCTTCGCGGCGGGGCCGGATCCGCGTTGCGGGGCAACGCGAGCGCGCCGCTTCGCGGCTTCATCGGCGTGCTTCGTGGCGCGACTGTTGGTAGGAAGCCGCGTCGTCGTGCACCGTCATGGACGGGCGCGTTGCTGGCGCAACGCGTTGGTGGGCAGACCCGGATTCGAACCGGGGACACCGGCATTTTCAGTGCCGTGCTCTACCAACTGAGCTATCTGCCCACGCGTCGCTGCGATCGAGCGAGCGGGCAGTGTGGTGGAAGGCCTCGCGGCGATCAAGGGGGGTGGGGCCGACGGGTCGTCCGGACCGGGGCGACCGCCGGCGGACCCCCGTCCCGGAGCCGCCGTCCGGGCGCCCTGCCGCGGCGCGCGGGACGGCACCGCGCGGTCGTCCCGCTCAGTCCCGGGGCGCCTCGTCGAGCTCGAGGTCGTCGTCGTCGAGGACGTCCGGCTCGTCGGCGGCCGGCGCGGCGAGGCCCTCGATGCGCCCCACGGCCTGCTCGAGCTCGGTCTCGAGCTGATCGGCCTCGGCCTGGACGAGGTCGCCGGCCTGGCGCTGCGCCTCGAGGATCGCGGCGAGCATGTCGCCCGCCCGCTGGAACTGGTGGCGCGCGTCCTCGCGGGTGCGGCGGACCTTCTCGACCATGCGGGCGTGGTCGTCGCGCGCGGCCTCGAGCCGGGCGAGCACGCCGTCGAGCTTGATCTGCGCCTCGTCGCGGCGGACGACGAGCCGCGCCTCCTCCTCGACGACGCCCTCGATGCGGCGGCGACGCTCGGCCTCCTCCGCGTCGAGCGCCTGGATGCGCTCCCCGCGCGAGCGCTCGAGCTCGGCGAGCTCCTGCTCGGCGGCGTCGCGCGACGCGCGGGCCTCCTTCGCGGCGATGAGGTTACGCTCGACGGTCTCGCGCGCGGACGCGAGGCCGGCCTCCGCCTCCTCCTTGCCGGCGGCCGCGCGCTCGCGCTCCTCCTGGAGCGCCGCGATCTCCGTCTCGAGCGCCTCGACGCGCTCGGCGAGCGCGCCCTCGCGGTCCGCCAGGTGCGCGCGCCGTTCGACGGCCTGCTCCTCCGCGCTGTCGAGCTCGTGCCGCACCTCCGCGAGCTTCGACTCGAGCTCCTCGCGCTCCGCGTCGAAGCGACGCGTGCGCTCCTCGGTGCCCTTGACGAGCTCGTCGTGCACGGACCGCGCGCGGTCGACGGCGGTGCGCAGCTCGTCGAGCTTCTCCGTGTGGAACGCGACGTCGGCGAGCACGTCCTCGAGCGCCGACGACTCGCGCTCGTGGTCGGCGCGCGCGGCGGCGGCGGCGCGCTCCGTCTCGGCGGCCTGCTCGCGGAGCGCGGCCTCGCTCTCGCGGAGCTCGTCGACGGCGCCCTGCAGTCGCGCGCGGTCCGCCTCGACGGACGCGTGCGCGGCGCGCAGCGTCTCCTCCCGCTCGCCGAGCGTCTCGAGCCTCAGCTCGAGCTCGGCGTTCTCGCGGACGAGGCGGTCGTTCTCGGCCTGCACGCGCGCGAGGATCTTGTGGTGCTCCTCGCGCGTCGCCTCGAGCGTCGTCTCGGCGGCGGCGAGCTCCTCGCGCAGCGCGGCGAGGCGCGTCTCGGCCTCGGCGCAGGACTCCTCGGCCTCGCGCGTGCGGGCGAGTTGCGAGACGAAGGTGCGCTCGGACTCTGCGCGGCGCTCGTCGACGCCGTCGAGCTCGGCGCGGGCCTCCTCGAGGCGCGTCTCGATCGCGGCGCGGCGCGCGGCGAGCTCCTCCTCGACCTCCTCGCGGAGCGCGGCGAGCTCCTCGTCCGTAACTGCGCGCCGGGCGGCGAGCTGCTCGTCGAGCTCGGCGCGGCGGGTCGTCTCCTGCTCGTCGAGGGCGCGCTCCCGCTCGGCGACGAGCGTGTCGAGCGCGGCGCGGCGCTCGGTCTCGTCCTGCTCGAGGGCGGCGCGGCGCTCCGTCTCCTCGGCCTCGAGGGCGGCGCGCCGTTCCGTCTCGTCGCGCTCGAGGGCCTCGCGGCGCTCGCTCTCCTCGCGGGCGAGGGCGGCGCGACGCTCCGTCTCGTCGGTCTCCAGCGCGGCGCGGCGCTCGGCCTCCTCGCGGTCGAGGGCCTCGCGACGCTCCGTCTCCTCCTGCTCGAGCGCGGCGCGGCGGGCCTCGAGGTCGGCCTCCGTCTCGCGCTGCTTGCCGTCGAGCTCCTCGTGGAGCGTGCGGCGACGCTCCTCGAGCTCCGCCTGCAGGCGCGCGCGCTGCTCGTCGAGCTCGCGCTGCGCGTCGGCGCGGCGGGTGTCGATCTCCGCGTCGACCTCGGCGCGACGCGTCTCGAGCGCGGCGACCCGATCCTCGAGGTCAGCGGCCGCGCGCTCGAGCTCCGCGGCGCGCGTCTCCTGCGCGGCGGCGCGCTCCTCGGCGGCGGTCGCGCGGGCCTCCGCGGCCTCCGTCTGCTGCGCGAGCTCGGCGAGCCGGCGCGTGTCCGCCTCGACGGCGGTCTCGGACTCCTGACGACGACGCAGCGTCTCGTCGACGACGCGCTGCAGCTCCTCGCCGGCCTCGCGCAGCCGCGCCTCGCGCGCGTCGAGCTCCTCGTGAAGCGCCGCGCGCTTCGCCTCGGCGTCGGCGGTCTCGCGCGCGAGCTCGTCGAGGCGCGCGCGACCCTCGGTCACCGTCGTGTCGATGTCCTCGAGCTGGGCGAGCGCCTCGTCGCGGCGCGTCTCCTCCGCGTCGGCGGCGGCGCGCAGCTCGGCGACGCGCGCTTCCTCTTGCAGCGCGGCCTGCTCGAGCTCGGCGGCGCGCGTCTCGAGCTCGCCGACGGTGCCGCGCGAGGTCTCGGCGCGGCGCGACTCGGCGTCGGCCGTCGCGCGCAGCTCCTCGAGGCGCGCCTGCTCGCTGCCCGCGGCCTCGCGCAGCGCCTCGAGGCGACGCTCCGCCTGCGTGACGTCGGCGCGCAGCGACTCGGCGCGGCGCTCCTCCTCCTCGACGCGTTCGAGGAGCGCGGCGCGGCGGCCCTCGACCTCGTCGACGGCGCGGCCGGCCTCGGCGAGCGCCTGCTCGCGGTCGGCGAGGAGCTCCTCGCGGGAGCGCAGGCGGTCCTCGGCCTCGGAGAGGCGACGACCGGCGTCGGACGCCTCGTCGGCGGCGGGGGTCGCGCGCTCGACGCCCTCGGCGCGCCGGTACCCGGAGCGCGGCGTGTCGGCGGACTTCGGCGCGGCGTCGGACGACGACGTCGTGTCGCCGTTCGCGCGCGTCGGCGCGGCCGCGGCGGCGTCCCGCCCGCCGGCGTCGGTGTCGGCGTCGGCGCCCGTCCCGGTGCCCGCGGTCGACGCGTCGGCAGCGCCCGCGCGCGCGGTCGGCGCGTCCGTCGACTTCGCCGCGGCGCTCGCGGCGGCGCCCTTCGCTGCGGCCGCCTTGCCGCGCCCGGACTTGCGCTTCGCCTTGCGGCGGGCCTTGCGCGAGGTCGTCGCCGTCGCCGCGCCGGCGCCGGTGGATCCGCCATCAGCTCCACCGGACGCCGACGCGGTCCCGGCCGCGACGACTTCCTTCTTCTCGTGGCCGCCGGTCGCGCGGGAGACGGGCTCCGGGGCCTCCTCCCCGGAGGTCGCCTGCTCGTCGTCGAACAGGATCACGAACGAACCGCCGCAGGAGCGGCAGCGGGCGCGACGCCCCCGGAAGGCGTCCGCGACCTTGAAGGTCCGGCCGCAGTGCGAGCAAGCGGTGACGTTCGTGGCCATCGGCCGTCTCCCATCGTCCCAACCGCGGGACGTGCAACCGGAACATACCGAACGGAAACGGCGGTTCCATCCCGCGATCGAGACGACATGGGTTCGCGTCGCGTCGCTCGCGCGCGTCGTGCGGTCGTGATGACGACGCGAGACGCGCGTGCGCGGAGGCGGCGGCGCGACGCACGGCGGTGAGGTCGCCCCCGTCGACGCCTGGCCGACGTCCGGTCGATGCGCGTTCGACTCCCCGTCGACGCCCGGGTCGACGCCGGTCGACGGCGCGCGTCGGCGGGTCGCGGTCGCCGGCCACTCCACGGTCCGTCCACCGTCGGTCCACCGCGCGGGCGCGGCGGCGGTGGAGGGATGTGCGTTCAGCGGATGGCGGCGGTGCGCCGGTGCTCGCGGCGCATCGTCTCGGGGTCGGCGAGGCGGCCGCACACGGCGCTCGACGCGACGACGGCCGGGCCCGCGAGGACCTCCTCGGGCGTCGAGGCGACGGTCGTCGCGCGGCGCTCGCCGCGGGCGGGCGGCGGCGGGGTCGCGCCGGGCGAGAGGAGGATCGCGCCCGCGCGCAGCCAGACGGCGAGCAGGCCCTCCTCGACGGCGTGCAGGAGCGTGCGGCGCGAGGCGGGCAGGAGGTACGCGCGCAGGCCGGGCTGGAGGCCGCGCTCCTGGACGGACTCCGTCGCGGCGCGCAGGACGGCGATGTCGCCGGCGACGACGACCTCGTGGACGGGCGTCTCCGGCGCGCGGGCGACCTTCACCAGGGAGCCGTCGAGCCGGGCGACGAGGGCGAGCTTGGGGCCGCGGAGGGTCACGTCGGGGGCCGCATCCCCCCCACCTTTCTCTTCCGCGGCTCCGCCCGCCCCGCCGGTCCGGCGGGCGGCGAGCCAGACGCGGGTCGTGTCGTCCGGCGGGACCAGCGCGGCGAGGCCCTCGCGGGCGAGCGCCGCGCAGAGCGTCATGCGCTCCTCGACCGTGAAGTCCGTGACGCCGCGACCGGAGAGCTCGAGCACGCGGCCCCGCGCGTCGACGTCGGACTCGGCCAGGTGCGCGGCGAGCTGGAGCGCGACGTCCTGCGGCGAGACCCAGCGCGGGAGCCGGCCGTCGACGGCGACGCGCAGGCCGTCGGGCGCCTGGAGGCGCAGCGTGTCGGAGCGCAGCAGGCCGAGCAGCTCGTCGGGGCGGCCGCGGAGCACGAGCGCGCCGAGCCCGCCGAGGCCGCCGACGTCGGGCGAGGTGCCGACGACGACGTCCCCGCTGCCGACGAGCCCCTCCTCCGCGGCGACGACGCCGGGCCAGCCCATGTGCGCGGGATCGAACGTGAGGTCCGCGTTGTGCTTCTCGGCGAAGCGCTGCACGGCGCGGCGGCGCGGCGCGGGGCCGTCGGGGTCGGGCACGAAGAGGAAGCGCTCGACGTGGCGCGGGCGCCCGGCGGACGAGCGGTCGTGCGCGGCGACGAGCTCCTCGCCCGCGGCGCCGTCGACCACGACGCGGTCGGGCGCGACGTCGACGGCGCTGCCGGCCGCGACCTCGCGGCCCGCGTGCGCGGAGAGGACCTCCAGCGCGTGGGTCGTCAAGGCGCGACGCACCCCGGGAAGGTGCGAGGGCACGGCCGTTCGTCGCGGCGTCGCGTGGTCACGTCAGCCCGCGACGGCGGACGCCAGCAGGTCGCCGATCTCGCTCGTGGACTGCACGCCCGCGGAGAGCGACTTGATGACGTTCTCCTGGATGAGCTTCGCGACGGTCGCCTCGATCTCGCGGGCGGCGGCGTCGTGGCCCAGGTGGTCGAGCATCATGCCGACGGCCATCACGGTGGCGACGGGGTTCGCGACGTTCTTGCCCGCGTACTTGGGCGCGCTGCCGTGGATGGGCTCGAAGAGCGAGACCTGCCCCGGGTGGATGTTGCCGCTCGCCGCGACGCCGAGGCCGCCTTGGATCATCGCGCCGACGTCCGTGATGATGTCGCCGAAGAGGTTCGTCGTCACGGCGACGTCGAACCACTCGGGGTTCTTCACCATCCACATGCAGGCGGCGTCGATGTACGCATGGTCCTGCTCGATGTCCGGAAACTCCTCGCCGACCTCGGCCATCGTGCGCGTCCACAGGTCCTGCGCGCGCACGGCGTTCGCCTTGTCGATCATGAGCAGCTTGTTCGTCTTGTTGCGCTTGCGCGCGAGCTCGTACGCGTAGCGGATGACGCGCTCGGTGCCCTTGCGCGTGTAGCGCATGGGTTGCACGGCGACCTCGTCGGGCGTGCCCTTGTCGGTGAACTCGGGCTGCGCGGTGTACGCGTCCTCGGTGTTCTCGCGGACGATGACCATGTCCACGTCGTCGGGCGTCTTGTCCTTGAGCGGGCAGAGGCGCGCGTCGTAGAGCTTGACCGGGCGCAGGTTCACGAAGAGGTCGAGGCCGACGCGCATGCGCATGATGACGCCGTGCTCGACGAGGCCGACGGGCGCGCGCGGGTCGCCGATGGCGCCGAGCAGCACGGCGTCCATCTGCTGGATCTCCGCGAACGCGCTGTCCGGGAGCGTCTCGCCGCCGTCCGTGCCGCCGGTCTCGAGCCAGTGATCGGTCCCGAACGGGTACTCGATCGTCTCGTAGGCGATGCCGTGCTTGGGCGCGATGGCCTCGAGCACCTTCAGCGCGGCGGCGGTGACCTCGGGACCGATGCCGTCACCTCCGACGACCGCGATCTTGTGGCTCATGACGGCTCCTGGTGTGGGGTCCGGTGTTCTGGGGCGCGCGAGGCGCACACGGCCTCCAGCATGCCGGATCACGGGCCCCCGGCGCGAGGGCCGAAGTGCGTATCCGCGGGCCGGACCGCGGGCGACGACGACGCGTGTCAGCCCTGGATGCGCTCGAGGGCGCGCGCGATCGACGAGACGCGCAGCTCGGCGATCCGGGCCTTCTCGCCCATGGTGCGCGCGCGGTCGTAGTCGTCCTGGTTGGCGTACGTCTGCTCGGCGCGGCGGAGATCGGCGACCCGCCTCGCGGCGCGCTTCTCCGCCTCCTCGAGAGCGGCGACGCCGTCACTCCCCATCTCGACGAGGATGTCCTCGACGTCGTTCAGGCTCAGGTTCAGCTCGACGGAGCTGTCGTAGAGCGCCATGACCTGGTCCGCGTCGGCGGGCACGGGGACATCGGTCGAGGCCGACGCTCCGGCATCGCCGCCGCACGCCGTCGAGAGCAGGAGCAGGAGCACGGCGAGTCCGGGTCGCGACATGGTGGAACTCCTCGAGAGGGCACGGCCTCGCACCGGCCAAGACCGGACGCGAGGTCCGCGGGGTCCGCGGGGTCCCGGAGCGTACACGGTCGCGGGAGCGCGCGTCAGTTCGTGACCGCCGTCACCGCGTTCGACAGCGTGATCCCGTCCGGGACGCTCGCGTCCTGGACGAGGAACTGGAGGTAGAGCGGCTGGCCGGCCGGGATGCCCGACGGCCAGGTGACCGTGAGCGACGACGTCCCGAGCGCGTCCGCCACGAAGAACCACTGGAACGACCACGGGAAGGCGTGCAGGACGCCGCCGAGCGCCGGGAACGGCGCCGAAGTGAACGACAGCCAGGCGAGCGTCAGCGCGCCGGGCGGCGCATTGACGAGGTGCCGCTCCATCGGCGTCCCCGGAGCGAGCGGACCGGAGACGGAGAGGCGCGGCGTGCCGTTCGCGCCGGGCGAGCCGCCGCCGAGGTCGGTCCACCCGTGGCGGTCGTAGACGAAGATCGCGTCCGGCTCGTCCTGCACGACGATCATGCGGCCGCGATCGTCGCCGTGGACGGGGCCCGGGGAGAAGAGCGGCACGCCGTCGACGCCGGCGGCGTCGATCACGGGCGTCGAACCGAAGAGGAGCGCGGACTCGAGTCCGAGGAAGACGTTGAAGGTCTGCGCGATCATCACCTTGCCGGTCGCGCCGTCGTCGAGGATGCCGACGGAGCCGTTGTGCGGACCGCTGCTCAGAAGCGGACAACCGGAGCTGGAGAGGCTGTACAGCCCGAGGTCGGCGGGGATCGTCGCGTAGCTCGTGACGAGCCACACCTTGCCCGCGGCGTCGATGGCCGCGTCCGACCACCAGGGCGCGAAGCTCGAGGGCCCCGAACACGTCGAGACCGCGCCCGTCGCGGAGATCTCGAGGAAGAGCGGTGCGCCGGACGCGAGCGATCTCGCCACCGCGAAGGCGCCGCCGACGGGGTCGCCCTCGACGTCCAGCACGTGGAACGCGGGGTCGCTCGCGGCGTGGAGCACCTGCACGGGCGCACCCGGCGCCTTGCGCAGCACGAGGCCGCCGGTCGACGTCGTGGGACCGGTGCCCACGAGGAGCGCGCCCGTCGCGTCGACGTGCATGTCCTCGATCACCGAGAACTCCAGGCCCGGTCCCGCGTCGTCCCCGTCGAGTACCAGCGAGACCTGGAAGGACGGTGTCACGCGGAACACGTTGGCGGACGCCCCGCCGGCGACGAACAGGTCGCCGACATCGTCGACGACGAGCCCCACCGGGCCGGCCAGGACGTTGCCCTGGCCGTCGCCGGTCGCGTCGAGCACGAGGTCGACGACGCCCGTCGGCGAGACGCGTTGCACGGTGTCGGCGACCGGGTCCGCGACGAACACCGAGCCGGCGGCATCCGTCACGACGGCCGAAGGGCGGCCGGCGAAGTCGATGTCGCTCGTGAGCAACGCGACGGTCTGCGCGTGGGCGCGCGCGCTCGCGACGATCAGCGATGCGGCGAGCACGACGAGCAGGCGTGTGGTGTTCGACGGCGACATGCGCCCTCCTTCCGGGGTCGAGGCGCGGAGGTGCGCCTCACGGGTCCGTCGGAGGTAGTGTCGCACGGGCGCCGGGCAACGGGACGCACGAGCGGTCAGCTTCGACGTCAGCTCGCGCCCAGCATGCCTGATCGCGGAGTCGGAGCGCGGGGTCCATGTGCGCAAAGAGCGAGCCAGCGTGACGACGCCCCGCTCAGTGGCGTGAGCACCTGCCCCGGGAGGTCAGCTCAACCGCAGGTCGTCGTCGCCAAGGCGCCCGGACAGCCTGACGTAGGCGAAGCTCTGGGGCGGTCGACCACCTGGAACGACAGCGTCCAGGGGCAGCGGCTCGTCGAGCGCCACCGGGCGTTTCACCTTGAGCGCGACTGCGCTCCGGGAACCGCGGTAGTAGTTGCGGTAGTGGCTCCGTGTGATCGCGCCCCGTTCACCATGGCGGCGCCATATCGCGGTCGGCGAGTCTTCGTCCATCCCATCCAGCACGAACCACCCCACAACTCCCTTGACGGGAGCGGTCGCGTACAGGAGGACGTGGCTGACAGGCTGTCGGAACATCCGCTTGCGGAACTCCACGGACTTCCGACCTGCCAGGATCGCCTCCGCGTGCTGCGGATGGATGGCGATCAACGCGACAGTTTCGTCTGCTCGCTCAACCACTGGGCACCTCGCTGCGGGATGGTCATGATCGACTGAGGTGGCGCGGCGCACACTCCCGCCGCCATCAGGTCACTCAACGAG
>JAUIEF010000149.1 GCA_030428785.1 bacterium | reverse complement strand
CGGGTCGTCGACGGTCGGCGGGGCGTCCGGTGATGCGGGGGCGGCTCCCGGCGCGCGCGAGCTCGCGCGCGCCGACCGCGCCCGCGCGCTCGACGGGCCGGCCGCCGCCGAGGCGCTCGGCACGCTCGGCCGCCGGCTCCACGTGCTCGGGCTCCACGAGGCCGCGCGCGACGTGCTGCTCGACGCCGTCGCCCGCGCGCCCGACGACACGGGCGCGATCAAGACGCTCTCCGCCGCGTGCTGGCGGCTGGGCCTCGAGGACGAGGCGGCCCGCTGGCAGGAGGTCGTCGAGCTCGTGCTCGGCCTCCGCGACAACGTCTTCACGCGCGAGCAGGACGACGCGGCCTCCGCCGTGAGCCAGGCCGAGGCGCTCGAGCGCAGCGACTGGATCCGCGCCGAGTACGAGAAGCACCGCGACCGGCTCGAGCGCCTCGTGGTGATCCACCCCGGCTGGGGCGAGGCCTTCCTGCGCCTCGCCGAGCGGCAGGCGGAGGACGGCGACGCCGCCGCGGCCTGCGCGACGATCCGCGCGTGGGCGGCGCGCCACGGCGCGGCGGCGGGGGACGACGCGGTGCGCGCGATGACGGGGCGGTACTGCCGGTGAGCGGAGGCGGACGACGAGTGCGCGCGTGGGTGGGCGTGGCCGCGGTGGCGGTGTGGTGCGTGGTCGTCGCGGCGTGTGGGGATGGTCCCGGTTCCGGCACCGGCTCCGGCACCGGCTCCGGTATCGGCTCCGGCTCCGGCTCCGGCCCCGGCTCCGGCCCCGGCTCCGGCCCCGGCTCCGGCTCCGGCTCCGGCCCCGGCTCCGGAAGCGGCAGCGGCAGCGGCTCCGGTCCGTTGCTCCTCGACGTCGCCGCTTCCTCCGGCATCACCTTCCACCACACCCACGGCGGAACGGGCAAGAAGTACCTCTTCGAGACCATGGGCTCCGGCGTCGCGGCCTCCGACCTCGACGGCGACGGCCGGCCCGACCTGCTCTTCGTGCAGAGCGGCACGCTTCCCGCGGACGAGTTCGCGGAGAACCCGCGCCGCCGCGCCGGTCACGAGACGGGCACGCGCTGCGAGCTCTACCTCAACGAGGGCGCCTGGCGCTTCCGCGACGCGACGGACGGCAGCGGTCTCGAGGAGCCCTTCTACGGCATGGGCCTCGCGGTCGGCGACACGGACGCCGACGGCGACCGCGACGTCTACGTCGCCGCCTTCGGCTTCGACCGGTTCTATGTGAACGACGGCGCCGCGCGCTTCACCGAGTCGGCGCACGACCTCGGCCTGCGCGACCGGCGCTGGACCATCGGCGGCGCGTTCCTCGACCACGACCTCGACGGCGACCTCGACCTCTACACGCTCGCCTTCCTCGACATGGGGCTCAAGGACCACCGCTTCTGCGGCCCGCTCGAGCACCAGCAGTACTGCCACGTCGACGGCTGGCCGGGCCTCGACGACACGCTCTGGGTCAACGACGGCGCGGGTGCGTTCACGGACGGCACGGCCGCCGCGGGCCTCGCCGGCAAGGACCGCCGCGGGCTCGCGATCATCGGCAGCGACTGGGACGACGACGGCGACACGGACCTCTTCGTCGCGAACGACAGCCAGCCGAACCTCGTCTGGCGCAACGAGGGCGACGGCACGTTCACGGACATCAGCGGCATGTCCGGAGCGGACCTCAACGAGCTCGGCAAGACCGAGGCCTGCATGGGCTCGGACATGGGCGACCTCGACGGCGACGGCGACCCGGACCTCTACGTCGTGAACTTCGAGGCCGAGACGAACACGCTCTACCGCAACGACGGCGGCGGCTTCTTCACCGACGTGTCGAGCGCGACCGGCGCCGGCCCGCCGTCGCTCGAGCAGCTCGGCTTCGGCACGGTGTTCGTCGACGTCGAGAACGACGGCGACCTCGACATCTACGTGGCCAACGGCCACATCATGGACAACATCGAGATCGTCGGCGACGGCACGACGACCTACGCGCAGGCGGACCAGCTCCTGCTCAACGACGGGCGCGGGCGGTTCACGCTCGCGGACGCCGCGCTCGGCACGTCGCTGTCCGAGCCGCGCGTCGGTCGCGGCCTCGCGCGCGCCGACCTCGACGGCGACGGTGACCACGACCTCGTCGTGTCCAACAGCAACGGCGCGCCGTGGCTGCTGCGCAACGACCTCGGCGCGGGGCACGCGATCGCCTTCCGGCTGCGCGGCCCGGGCGGCCGCGCCGACGCCGAGGGCGCGAAGGTCACGCTCACCGCGACGGCCGCCGACGGCACGCCGCGCACCTGGGTGCGCGAGCTCACGAGCGGCGGCAGCTACGAGAGCGCGTCGGACACCGAGCTGCTCGTCGGGCTCGGCGACGCGACGCGCGTCGACACGGTCACCGTCCGCTGGCCGGGCGGCGCCGTGAGCACGCTCGGTCCGCTCGAGGCAGGCCGCCGCTACACGGTGGCCTTCGCGGGCGGGGTCGTCGCGGACGAGGCGTTCGCGCGGTAGGCCTACGCGGCCGGCGAGCGCTCCACGGAGCGACCGTCGCCGTCGGGGTCGTCGCCGTCGTCCGCCGGCGGGTCGTCCGTGCCGTCGTCGTCGGCCGGGTCGTCCGGGCTCCCGCCGTCGCCGTCCGCGTCGCCCCCGTTGTCCGCGGGGTCGTCGCCCTCGTCGTCGGTGCCGCCCTCGCCCTCTTCGCCGTCGTCGGCGGGCGGGTCGTCGCCCGCGCCCGGCGGCGGGTCGCCCTCCGGCGGAGCGTCGCCCGGCGCGTCACCCGCGGCGTCCTCCGGCGTCCCGCCCGGCTGCGCGCCGCCCTCGAGCGCGTCGGGGTCGGCCTCGAGGACCTCCTCGAGCCCGCCGCCCGCCGCGTTCGCGGCCGCCGCCTCGGCCTCCTTCTCCTGGAGGCCGCGCCAGATGTAGTACGCCTCGATCTCGCTCTTGTCCGCGGCGATCTCGCCGAGCGAGCGCAGCAGCTGCCGCTCGCGCGTCGAGAGCGCGAGGCCCGTCGTCGTCGCGAAGCCGTCGTTGCTCGGGTCGAAGAGGAACCACCCGACGAGGAAGTCGAAGATCTCGATCGGGTGGACGTCGACCTCGGCGCCCGCCACGACCGCCGTCGCGCCGCCGCCGATGGCCCAGTAGTCCTTGTAGTCCTGGTAGAGGCGCGACGACGGGTTGTGCAGCCCGGCCTCGCTCCAGGTGCCCGCGCGCACGCCGGACGTGCCGGCCTGCATCGCGCTGTAGCCCTCCGCGCCGAACGGCAGGAGGTTGAGCGCCGCCTGGCTCTGCGTCTGGATGCCCAGCGAGCGGTGGTCGTGCCAGCCGAAGCCGCCGACCGTGCGGAAGCCCGCCGTGACCTGCAGCGCGCGCGTCGCGTGCGCGTCGACCCAGATGCCGAAGCCGAGGTGCACGTCGAAGGAGACGATGTCGAAGATGTCGAGCACGCGGTCGGGCAGGTACCAGAGGACGTGCTCGTACCAGCGCGCGTCGACGGGCTGGCGCAGCGCGACGTTGCTGCCGAGCGCGGTCGGCTCGAAGAGGCCCTGGAGATCGGCGGGCATGCCGGCCAGCGCCTCCTGGACGCCGGGGTAGCGCGGGTCGATCTCGGCCACGGCGCGGGCGAGCTGGTACGACTCCATCGCCTGGCCCTGCGCCATGCGCTCGGTGGAGGACCGGAGGGCGTACTGCAGGAGCACGTCCACCTCGGGACCGGTGCGCGGGGCCGAGCAGGCCGCGACCGACAACGACAGGAGCACGCCGGTCAGGCCGGCGCGGAGGTGCGTCTTCATGTTGGGGGTTCCAGCTCTCGTCCGTTCTCGCGACGTCGGGCGAGCCCCTCCCGGGCTCTCGTGACCGCCGGCCGTCCACCATGGCTCGTCGGCAGTCCCGTTGGAAGGCTGGAGTCCCGCTCCGGGCGCGGATCGACCCCGGAGCCGCGCCGCCCGACCGGCGGTATGCTGTGCGGCCTCCACCACCCGGTCACCCGCCATGTCGCGCACCCCCCGCAGGTCCTCCGCCCCGGCCCGTCTCCTCCCCCTCGTCGTCGCGGCGCTCGCGGCCGTCGCGCCGACCGGTCGCGCGGACGACGTCATGACGCGCCTCCGGGGCACGGTCTCGACCGTGCAGGCCGGCACGCAGGCGGTCGCGGACGCGCTCGCCGCGCGGGGCGTCCAGGTCGGCGCGGAGGTCCTCGTCGAGTGGGTCGTCGACTCGAACGCGCCCGTCGTCACGAGTCCCTCGCCCGAGTTCCGCGTGTACTCGCCCGCGGTGAGCGCGAGCGTGAGCATCGGCACCTACGACGCGACCTTCTCGCCGGACGCGAGCCTCTTCTCGATCAACTTCGTGCAGGTCGGCGACGACGTCCAGTCCGTCCCCGGCATCGTGACCGACAGCTACCTGCTCACGGGCGCCGGCTCCGACAGCGGCGACATCCTCGTGGGGACCTTCCCGGGCGAGACCATCGGCTTCACGTTCGTGTTCGGCGACGGCGACGGTGACTCGCTGGAGAACGACGGGGTCGTCCAGGACGTCGGCCGCTTCGACGGACCGTTCAACGCGGGCACGGGCGTCGTGTCCGGCTCGCAGGGCGTCATCGCGTTCCAGTTCGACCTCGGCAGCGTGCAGTTCGACGGGGGCGGCGGCGGAGGTGGGGGCGGTGGGGGCGGTGGAGGCGGCGGCGGCAAGAAGGACCCCGTCGACCTCGCGCGCAAGGGCCAGATCCTCGCCGCGTCGAAGTACGTGAAGAAGCTGCTGCTCACGGAGGCGCGCTTCACGAAGGCCCCGCCGCAGGTCGACGCGTCCGGCAGCCAGCAGGACGCGCTCGACGAGAAGGCGGCCGACCGCTTCGAGGCGCAGTTCCTCAAGGCCGTCCAGAAGGCGACGAAGAAGGGCGGCACGGCGCCGCTGTCGGCGGGCGTCGTCGACGAGGTGCAGGCCGGGCTCGCGCAGGACGCGGCGGACACGGCGGCGGACCTCGTCGCCGGGCACGACGACGGCGACCCGAAGGACCGCGCGCTCCGCGCGAAGCTGCTGCGCGCGGCGGCGAAGTTCGGCGGGCTCGTGCTGAAGGCGGAGGCCGTGGACGCGGCGAACCCGTCCGGCCTGAAGCTCGCCAAGAAGCTCGACAAGGCGCGGTTCGTGCTCGCGAAGCAGGTGGGCAAGGCGCTCCAGAAGGCGGAGAAGCAGGGCGTGCCCTACGCCGGTCCGGGCGCGCCCGTGCTCGCCCTCGCGATCGAGGCGCTCGCCGCGGACTTCGTGCAGAAGACCGAGGACGGGCTCGACGGCTGACGGCGTGGGTCGCGCGTCGCGACGACGCGTCGCGGTGTGCGGCGGACGGGTGCGCGTCGCGCCGCGCGCTCAGCCGCGCCGGAAGCCCACGACCCAGCCGATGAGCAGCGCGGCCGCCGCGGGGACGCGGTCCGTGAGGAAGTCCGTGATCGGCGCGTCGGCCTTGAGGTTGAAGACCCAGTCGTTGAGCCGCTGGAGCAGGCCGCCCCAGTCGACCTCGAACCAGCCCTGGTGCACGCCGACCTGCGCGCCGATGAACGCGAGCGCGATGAGGATGAGCGCGACCTTGAAGATCTTGCGCGTCGTGTAGCCGAGCGCGAAGCCGATGAGCCCGAAGAGGCTCGCCTCCGTGAGGTAGGGCAGGTACTGCTCGAGGCCCTGCGCCTCGGCGGGCGCCGCGGACGGCTCGGAGGTCGTCGGCACGAGCGAGAGCGCGTGCGCGCCGGCCGGCGCCGAGCTCGCGGCGGGGGCGGCGTCGGGCGGGCCGAGCGCCGCGCGCGCCGCGACGGACCCGCCGAGCACGACGAGGAACAGCCCGGCGACGACCTTCTGCAGCCCGGTGAGCCCCGCGGAGGACGCGGCGCCCGCGGACGATCCGCCCGCCGCGCCGCCGGAGGTGCTGCCCGTCGTCTGGCTCATGGGGATCAGCCTAGCGACCGGGGCCGCGGGAATCCTCCGTCTCCCGCCTCGCCGCGGCGCGGCTTGACGGATCCCGGGGGGCCGCCGACCCTCGGAGCGGCGGCCGGTCCGGCGCGCCGGGCCCCGACGCGCCGCCGGGACGTCCGCGGCGTGTGCTCATCCCGTCGACGCGCGGCCCGTCGACACGCACCCCGTCGCCCCGCACCCCGTCGATACGCACCGAGGAGGACACCATGCTCCGCACCCGTCCGCACCCCGCGCGCCGCCTCGCCGCGTGCGTCGCGCTCGCCGCCGCGCTCGTCGCGCCCGCCGCGCGCGCCTCCGACCTCTACCGCGTGCCCTCGCAGGTGCCGCACCTCCAGCAGGCGATCGACCTCGCGTCGGCCGGCGACCGCATCGTCGTCGACGGCGGGACGTGGGGGCCGATCGTGATCGACGAGCCGGTGCGCATCGTCGGCGTCGTGGGCAACCGCCCGACGATCCGCGGACCCGTGCCGGGCGAGACCGGCGCGGCGGCCGTGACGCTCGCGGGGCCGGGCGTCGGGCTCGTCGTGCTGGGGAACGTCGAGATCGGCGGCGAGGTCGACGGCACCTTCTTCGGGAGCGCGCACGCGGGCATCGCGGGCGGCGGGTTCGACGAGCTCCTCGTCGTCGGCAGCACCGTGGAGGCCGGCGCGTGGGTCATGCCCACGGGGCTCGGCGACGGCGCGCACGGCATCGACGTCGACGTCCCGCTGCTCGTGCTCGAGTCGTGCACGGTGACGGGCGGTGCCGGCACCGACGACCTGTCGGGGCTCTTCACCGGCTCGCTCCCCGCGTCCGGCGACGGCCTGCGCTGCACGGGGCGCGTCGTCATGACGAGCTGCTGGATCCGCGGCGGCGCGGGCTTCGACCAGACCGTCGACGACCCCGTGCTCTGCACGGCGACCGTGTCGCTGTGCGAGCTCTTCCCGACGGGCGAGGGCGACGGCGGCACGGCGGTCGTCGCGGGGAGCGTGCTCGAGAGCGGCTCGATCTGGGAGGGCGGCGACGGCACGGCGCTCACCTGCACGGTCACCGGCGACGTGTGCAGCTTCGCCGACGGCGCGCTCGTCGACTCGCCGGACGTCGAGTCCCTGCCGTCGCTCCTGCTCACGCTGCCGGACACGCCCTGGCCCGGCGCCTCGATCGCGCTCGTCTACAGCACGCCCGGCGGGACGTCGCCGGTCATCGCGCTCGCGGCGTCGCTCGAGCCGTCGCTGCCGCTCGCGGTCGGCGCGGGCGAGCTCTACATGGACCCCGCGTCCGTCGTCGTGAAGTACCTGCCCGGCAGCACGGGCGTCGTGCTCGCGGACCTCGCGGCGCCGACGGACCCGCGCCTCGCCGGCACGGCCTACGTGCTCCAGGTCTGGGATCCGGCGTCCGGCCTGTCCGCGCCGCGGCACGGGGTGTTCTCGGACCTCGGGCCGTAGGGACCGGCCCGACCGGCGACCCTTGACGGATCCGCGCACCTCGCCCAGCCTCGACGCTCGCCCGGCGCCCGCGCGACGGCCGGACCCGTCCGGGGTCCCGGCGCGGCCGCGGCGCCGTCCCCGGAGGAGGCTTCATGTCCATGCGCTCGAGCACCCGTCGGCGGCCCTCCCCCCGGACGGGCCCCGCGCTCCCGGCCGTCGCGCTCGCGGCGCTCGCCCTCGCCGCGCCGGCCGCCGTCGCCGCCGACGTGATCCACGTGCCCGCGGAGGTCCACGACCTCCAGCAGGCGATCGACGGCGCGGCGCCGGGCGACATCGTCGTCGTGACGGGCGGCTCGTGGGCGCCCATCCGCATCGAGCAGCCGATCCGCATCGTCGGCGCGCTCGGCGGGCCGAAGCCGTTCCTGCGCGTGCCCGAGCCCGGCGACCCCGGCGCGGCGGCCGTCACGCTCGCCGGACCGGGCGCGGGCCTCGTGGTGCTCGGCAACCTGGAGATCGGCGGCGAGGTGGACGGCGCGTTCTTCGACACGGCGCACCCCGCGATCGTCGGCGGCGGGTTCGACGAGCTCGTCGTGACCGACTGCGTGATCGAGGCCGGGGAGTGGGTCTCGACGACCCTGCCGCTGGACGGCGCGCACGCGATCGACGTGGACCTGCCGCTGCTCGCCGTCGAGACCTCGCTCGTGACGGGCGGCCGCGGCACGTCCGCGCTGAGCGGTCTGTTCATCGCCATCCTGCCCGCGCCGGGCGACGGCATCCGTTGCACCGGGCGCGTGGTGGTGAACAACAGCGTGGTCGCGGGCGGCGCGGGCTACGACGAGTCCTTCTCGGACGGCGTCCTCTGCTCGTTGAAGGTCACCGTCTGCGAGCTGTTCCCGCCGGAGGCGGGGGTCGGCGGCGTCGCGGTGGTCGCCGCGAGCGTCCGGGACGGCGGGTCCTCGCTCGAGGGCGGCGCCGGGACGCAGCTCACCTGCATCGACGGTGGCGTGACCTGCGCCTTCGCGGACGGTCCGGCCGTCGTGGCGCCGGACGTCGAGGTCGAGACGTCGTTCCTGGTCACCGTGCCGACGACGCCCTCGGCGGGCAGTGCGCTGGGCGTCGCCTACAACTCGACGGTCGGTTCGCCGTCGGTGTACGGCGTCGTCGCGTCGCTCGCGCCGACGCTGCCCGTCGTCGTGCCCGCCGGCGAGCTCTACGCCGACCCGTCGTCGCTCGCGGTGGTCTTCGCGCCGGGCGGCGGCGGCCTGCTGCTCGCGGACTTCACCCTGCCGCGCGACGTGCGCCTCACGGGCGCGGCCTTCGTCGTGCAGGTGTGGGACCCGTTCGAGGGGCTGTCCATGCCTCGGCACGGGATCGTGTCGGAGTTCCCGTGACGCGCGCTCCGGCCGGCGTCCGCTACGCCCCGGCCGCCGCCTTCAGGCCGATCGTGTCGAGGATGCCGTCCGTCACGGAGAGCAGCTCGCGCACGCAGTCCGGCGTGTGGTCGCCCATGTGGCCGATGCGCCAGTGGGTCTCCTTGGTCTTGCCGTAGCCGCCGGTGATGAAGTAGCCGGCCTCGCGGTAGCCCTTGACGAGCTCGGACATCGTGAAGCGCCCGTCGCAGCCGACGGCGGTCACGGTCGGGCTGCGGTGGCCCTCCTTCGCGAGGATGCTGAAGCCGTGGCCCGCGGCCCAGTCGAGCACCATCTTCTGCATCTCGAGGTGCTTCGCGAAGCGCGCCTTCATGCCGCCCGCCGCCGCGATGT
Organism: bacterium; assembly: GCA_030428785.1. GTDB lineage: Bacteria > Planctomycetota > B15-G4 > B15-G4 > B15-G4 > JAUIEF01. The sequence continues at coordinate 4,550 of JAUIEF010000149.1, read as the reverse complement.
CGCCGAGCTGGACGCGCAGCGCCTGGATGACCGGGATGGCCGGCGTCGTCGACGTCATGCCCTTGTCGTCCTGGTACTGGAGCGCCGAGCGGAAGTCGTTCGTGTACCCGCGGCCCGGCACCTCGTCCATGCGCGCCTTCGCGCGCGCCGAGAGCGCGCCGAGCGCGAGCGCCGGCGGCAGCGCCCACGCCTTCTGCACGCCGCCCACCGCGATGTCGATGTCGATCGCGTCGAAGTCGATCTCCGCGCCGCACGCGCTCGACGTCACGTCGACGCACACGAGCGCGTCGGGGCACTTCGCTCGCACCGCGCGCGCCACGCCCGCGATGTCGGAGAGCGTCGCCGTGCTCGTCTCGCAGTGCGCGACGAAGACCGCGTCCACCGGGCCGTGCGCGTCGAGCGCCTCGGCGACGGACGCCTCGTCCCACGCGTCACCCCACTCCTTGTCCACCTTGACCGCGTCGAGCCCGCAGGCCGTCGACAGCTTGAACCACAGGTTCGAGAAGTTGCCGTTCACGAGGTGCAGCAGCTTCTTGCCCGGCCGCGTGATGCTGCGGCTCACGCCCTCCATGGCCGCCGTCGAGCTGCACGTCAGCACGACGACGTCGCCCCGCGTGCCGAAGCACTCGCGGACGCCCGGGAGCACGTCGGCGAGCAGCTCCTTCATGAACTCGCTGCGGTGACCGATCATCGGCTTCGCCTGCGCCTCGAGCAGCTTGCGGCGCACGTGGGTCGGGCCGGGGATGAAGAGCTTGAGGTCGGTGGGGTCGGACACGGGGGGCTCCTGGGTCAGGTCGTGGAGGTGGGGGCGGGAGTGCGGGGGATCGGCCGGCGGCGGGCGGCGCGGGGCGCGCCGCGCCCGGCGCGGGAGGACATCATCGCTCGCGACGGCGCGCGGTTCACGTGCGGGGCAGGCCGCGCAGCACGCGGGCGTGCTTGGGGTGGCGCGAGAGGTGCTCGAGCTCCTCGGCCGAGAGCACGACGGGCAGCAGCGCCCGGAGGTCGGCGGCGTCGACCACGGCGTCGGCCCGGGCGGCGACCTCCTCGCGGAGGGCCACGCCGCCGAAGCACACGAAGCCGTCGACGACCTCCTTGGTCTCGGCGTCCGTGATGCCGTCGCCGATGAAGACCGTGCGCTTCGCCTCGAGCCGCGAGAGCACCTCGACCTTGCCGCCGTTGCGCGCGAGCGGGCTCTCCCGGTCGTAGTCGCGGTACTTGCCGTGGTGGTCGAAGAAGACCTGCACCGCGTCGACGAGCTCGTCGCGGATGCCCAGCCACAGCCCGAACGCCACGACCGGCAGCCGCAGCCCGCCCGACACGATGCGCACCTCCTTGTCGAGCGCGTGGAGCGCCGACACGACGTCGCGCGCGCCCTTCACCGCCGTCTCGATGTAGCGCTGACCGACGCGCTGGACGTCGATCTGCCGCGGCGACATGAGCTCGAGGCGCTTGCCGTAGACCTCGTCGAGCGGGATGCGCCCGGTCATGGCCTGCGAGGTGAGCTCCTCGATGCCGGCGCGCAGCTCGTCGGAGGTGGCGAGCTCCTCGACGCCCTCGACGCAGGAGAGCGTGGAGTCGCAGTCGAAGACGACGCGGTCGAACGGCGGTTGCAGCGGCATGGCGGACGACGGCGGCGGGGGCGCCGGCTCGTGCGGGTGCGGGGTCCTGGTGCGTGCGGCCTCCCCGTCGCGGTCCCCGGTCCGCGGGCCGGCGCGTTGCGAGGGCGTGTGCCGGGGCACGCCGCCCTCGCGGTGCCGGATCTCGTGGACGGGAGGACTCGGGGGAGGTGCGTCTCGGGGTCGTGCGTCAGAGGGTGATCGTGCGGGAGCCGATGATGGGCGGCAGCGAGGAGAGCTCGCGCAGCTCGTCGGGCTCGAGCGGTCGGTTGATGCCGTAGAGGGCGAGCGCCGCCTGGCCCTCGGGCGCGGAGGCCATCTGCAGGCCGCCGATGTTCACGCCCTTCGTGCCGAGCCAGGTCGCGACCGTGCCGAGCACGCCCGGCTGGTCGTGGTGGCGCGTGAGGAGCAGGTGGCCCTCCGGCACGAAGTCCACGCCGAAGCCCTCGAAGCGCACGAGGCGCGGGCGACCGCGGTACACGGTGCCGGCGAGGCTGTGCTCCGTGCCGCGCTTCGTGACGACGCGCAGCTCGAGCAGCGACGTGAAGTCCGTCGGCTCCTTGCTGTTCTCCTCGAGCAGCTTGAGGCCGCGCTCCGTCGCGACCATCTCCGCGTTCACCGCGTTGACGGGCGTCTCGAGCGCCGGGCTCAGGATGCCGGAAAGCACCGCGAGCTTCACGGCGTTCGTGTCGCGCTTCGCGAGGTCGCCGCGGTAGCTCACCTCGACGCGCACGATGGGGTCCTCCGCGACCTGCGCGAGCATGAGGCCCGAGCGCCGCGCGAGCGCCATGTACGGACGCAGCGTCGCGAGGTCCTCGGCGGACACGCTCGGCGCGTTCACCGCGCAGCGCGCCTCGTCGCGCAGCAGGTAGTCCACCATCTGCTTCGCGATCTCGGTCGACACGCGCTTCTGCGCCTCGCTGCTGCTCGCGCCGAGGTGGGGCGTGAGCTCGAGGTTCGGCACGCCGCGCAGCGGGCTGTCCTCGGGCAGCGGCTCCGTCTCGAAGACGTCGAGCGCCGCGCCGGCCAGCGCGCCGCCCTCGAGCGCCGCGACGAGGTCCTTCTCGACGACGATCCCGCCCCGCGCGCAGTTGATGATGCACGCGGACGGCTTCATCTTGGCGAGCGCCTCCGCGTCGAGGAGGCCCGCGGTCTCGGGGCTCTTCGGCACGTGCAGGCTCAGGAAGTCCGCGCGTGCGAGCGCCTCGTCGAGGTCGACGAGCGCCACGCCCGGCACCGGCGAGTCCCCCGTGAGGAAGGGGTCGTACGCGAGGACCTCCATCTTCAGGCCCAACCCGCGCTCCGCGACGATGCGCCCGATCTTGCCGAGGCCCACGACGACGAGCGTCTTGCCCGTGATCTCGCGGCCCACGAGCTTCGACTTGTCCCAGCGGCCGGCCTTCATGCTCGCGTCCGCCGCCGGCAGGTGCCGTGCGAGGCTCATCATGTGCGCGATCGCCAGCTCCGCCGTCGTCGTCGCGTTCGCGAGCGGCGTGTTCATCACGAGCACGCCGTGACGGCTCGCCGCGCGGAGGTCGATGTTGTCGACGCCGATGCCCGCGCGGCCCACGGCGCGCAGCCGCGGCGCCGCGTCGATGACCGCCTCGGTGACCTTCGCCGCCGAGCGCACGAGGATGCCGTCGACGTCCTTCGCGGCCTCGACGAGCTCCTCGGGCGAGAGGCCCGGCTGGACGCGGACCTGCAGGCCCGCGGCCTCGAGGATCTTCACGCCGTCCGGATCCAGCTTGTCGGCGACGAGCACCACGAAGGTGCGGGTGGGGGTCTCGGGAGCGGCCGTGGAGGAGGACATGATGAGGCTCGGGATGGTGCTTCGAGGGTGCGTCGTGGGGAAAAAGACCCGGGGCGGAGAAGACACGCCAGCCCTGACTAAACATCGTGCGCCGCGCGGAGACAAGGAGGCCGGGGCACTTTCCCCGGGACTCCCGGGCCGTCCCCCGACGGCCCACCGACCGTCCACCGATCGTCCACGGACCGCCCCCCGTCGGCGCCGCCCGAAACGACCCACGGGTCCGGCGCGCGACGGTCCGATAGCGGGATGGAGAGCCCCGGGATAGACTGGGAATTCCGCGCTCCCCGCAGCCTCGCCGCCCGCCGTCCACCGCCCGACCAGCACCCATGCGCGTCCAGCTCATCCACCCGCCGGCCTTCGTCAACCCCACGGCGTTGACGGCGCTGGCGCCCACCCTCCCGCTCGGGCTGGCCTACATCGCCTCCTCCGCGCGCGAGGGCGGCCACGACGTGAGCATCATCGACGCCGTCGGCGAGGCGCCCCACCGGCTCGTCCGCGACGGGCCCGTCGCCGTCCTGGGCCTCTCCGTCGACGAGATCGTCGACCGCATCGACGCCGAGACCCAGGTCGTCGGCATCGGCGAGACCTTCACCTACCAGTGGCGCGTCGTGCAGCAGATCATGGCGGCCGTCAAGGCGCGCCGCCCCGACGTCCTCATGGTCGCCGGCGGCGAGCACTTCACCGGCCTGCCCGACTACGCCCTGCGCGAGTCCGAGGCCGACCTGTGCGTCGTCGGCGAGGGCGAGGAGACCTTCCTCGACCTGCTCCGCCGCTACGGCGCGCACCTCGAGGCCCGCGACGGCGACCCCGGCGACGTGCGCGCCTCCGTCCCCGACTGGCTCGCCGGCTGCCCCGGCACCGTCTACCGCGGGAAGGACGGCGAGCCCGTCCACGAGGAGCGCCGCGCCCGCGTGCGCGACGTCGACACGATCCCGCCCCCGGCCTGGGACCTCTTCGACGTCCTCACCTACGACGACAACCGCTGGATCACCGGCATCCGCCGCGGCGTCACCGTCCCGCTCTTCGCCACCCGCGGCTGCCCGTACCGCTGCACCTACTGCAGCTCGTCGAACATGTGGACCACCAAGTGGGTCGCCCGCGACCCCAAGCTGGTCGCCGACGAG
>JAUIEF010000320.1 GCA_030428785.1 bacterium | reverse complement strand
GCCCGGGCGGCCGAGCGCCTCGGCATGACGGGGCGGCGCACGCTGCTGTTCGTGGACGAGATCCACCGCTTCCACAAGGGCCAGCAGGACGCGCTGCTCCACGAGGTCGAGGACGGCCGCGTCGTGCTCGTCGGCGCGACGACGGAGAACCCGAGCTTCCACCTGAACGGCGCGCTCCTCTCGCGCTGCCGGCTCGTGCGGCTGTCGGCGCTGTCCGACGAGGCGGCGCGCGCGCTGCTCGCACGCGCCCTCGAGGACGAGCGCGGCCTGCACGAGGTGCCGCCGCTCGCGGAGGAGGCGGTCGCGGAGCTCGTGTCCGTCGCGGAGGGCGACGCGCGCCGGCTGCTCAACCACCTCGAGCGCGCCGCGCACCTCGCGCGGCTCGAGGGCGCCGCGTCGGTCCTCGCGGAGCACGTCGCGCGCTCGATGGGGGAGCGCCCGCTCGCGCACGACCGCGCCGGCGACAAGCACTACGACCTGCTGAGCGCGTTGCACAAGTCGCTCCGCGGCAGCGACCCGGACGCCGCGGTCTACTGGATCCAGCGCATGCTCGAGGCGGGCGAGGACCCGACGGCCGTCGCGCGCCGCCTCGTCCGCATGGCGAGCGAGGACGTCGGGCTCGCCGACCCGCGCGCGCTGCGCATGGCGCTCGACGCGCTCGAGGCCGTGCGCTTCCTCGGCATGCCCGAGGGCGACGCGGCCCTGTGCCAGGCGGCGATCTACCTCGCGCTCGCGCCCAAGTCCGACGCCGTCTACGCCGCGGCGAACGAGGCGCGCGAGGCCGTGCGCCGGCACGGCGCGCTCGACGTGCCGCCCGAGCTCGCGGGGTCCAAGCGACCGGGCAAGCGCCCGTACCGCAACCCGCACGGCGTCGACGGTCGCGTGACCGACCAGGTGCACCTTCCGGACGCGCTCGTCGACGCCCGCTGGTACCGCCCGGGCGAGCTCGGCTTCGAGGCGCACCTCCGTGAGCGCCTCGAGGCGTTCAGGCGGCGCCGTCGCCCGGACGGAGGTGCGACGGGAGACGCTCCAGGAGCGCGCGCAGACAGCGCGCCATGACGTCGAGCGGCATGCCGGGCTCGCCGCGCGCGCGACGCTCGGCCTGCTCCGGGAGCAGCGGCACGTGGACGAACGCGGCCGGCGTCGTCGGGTGTCCGTGGAGCGTCGTGTAGAGCGCGTGGTTGCACAGGTAGCGGCCGGCGTCGTCCGAGCGGCGCACCGGGAGCCCGCCGTCCGCGAGCTCGCGCTCGAGCGCCTCGAGCGGCAGCGTCGACGCGAGCCGCGCGGGTCCCCCGTCCACGACGGGCGCGTCCTCGACGCGGCGCCCCGCGTTGTCGACCTCGTCGCCGTACGCGACCCGGTTGCAAGCCGTCGTCTCGAGGCAGACGGCGTCGCGCTTCGCCGCCTGACCGAGGAGCACGATGGCGTCGGGGCGCGCGGCCGCGATCGCCGCCTCGAGCACGTCGGTCACGCGCCCCGCGTCCACCGGCAGGAGCGCGGTGCGCAGCTCGACGCCGGGCACGTCGCCCGCGGCGAATGACTCGACGAGGAGCTGCGCCGGGTTCACGGGCTCGCCGCCGAACGGCTCGAAGCCCGTGAGCAGCACGCGCAGCGGACGCGTCACGCCTCGGCGTCCCGCGCGTAGTGGTAGACGCCGCGCTGCCCGGAGGTCTCCTCGACGGCCAGCGCGAGGCGGCTCACGACGAGCTCCGGGAAGCGCTGCTCGAGGCGGCTGCGCAGCTCGCGCCCCAGCCAGGTCGCGAGGTTCTCCGCGCTCAGGTTGTTCATCGGGAGGACGATGACGTCCTCCTCCGGCGCGGCGTAGTACCGCTCGCGGTAGCGCACCTCGACGACGCCGTCGTCGCGCCGGTCCACGGTGAGGACCGGGTGCTCGCCGGGGAGCAGCCAGTGCTCGTCGAGCTCGTCGACGAGCTCGCGGATGACGGGCTTCACGGTCTTGAAGTCGATGACGAGCCCGAAGCGGTCGAGGGCCGCGTCGATGTCCACGAAGACGCGGTAGTTGTGGCCGTGCAGCCGCTCGGCCGACCCGTCCGGGAAGATGAGGAAGTGGGCCGCGGAGAACTTGAAGGCCTCCTTCTGCAGGTGGATGGACCAGCGTTCCATGGCGGCGTCCGGGCGGGGCGAGGGGCGGAGATCATAGGAAACCGATGGGACCGGGCGGGGAGGGGCGCGGGGTCGGCCGCTCCCGGCGCCCGACTCGGCCCCAAGTCCGGGGGACCCGGTGCCGAAGAGGACCGACCCGCACGGTCCCATCGGAGATCCGTCCCGTGACGAACCACGACCCGCGCTACACCGACGGCATCACCGATCGGCCCGTCGTCCCGCAGCAGCCCGCCGCGCCCGCCGCGCCGCCCGCGCCCGCGGCGCCC
>JAUIEF010000148.1 GCA_030428785.1 bacterium | reverse complement strand
GGCGACCGCGGCGGCCGGGGCGGCGATCGCGGCGGACGCGGCGGTGACCGCGGCGGCCGGCGCGAGAAGAAGCCCGCGGCGCCCGTCGACGTCGGCGCGGTCTACGAGGGCAACATCACGGGCATGAAGTCCTACGGCGTGTTCGTCGAGGTCCAGCCCGGCCGCGACGGCCTCTGCCACATCTCCGAGATGCTCCCCACGGACATCAAGGAGCCCTTCGAGGCCTGGAACATGGGCGACAAGGTCACGGTCAAGGTCCTCCAGATCGACGACCAGGGCCGCATCAAGCTCTCCATGCGGGCCGCGAAGGAGGAGGGCGCGGAGACGGTCGGCAGCTGACCGCGCCCCGAATCCGGACACCCCGTCGCGGCGACGCGCGGGGTGTCCGGAGCCCGCTCCGCCGGACCGTCGCGTGCCCCGACGGTCGGCCGGGCGAGGCCGCGCCCCCCCTCGCGGGGCGCGGTTCCTGATGACAACTCGTCCTCAGGAATTGGTGCGATCGCGGCGATGAGGTGTGTATCCTCGCCCGGCGCAGCATCTCCCCGGTCGGAGCCAGCCGTATCCGAGGAGGATCGATGAGAAGGATCAGGTCCAGGGCACAGGCACACCGTCACGTCATCCACGCGCTCGTGTGGACGGGGTTGCTCCTCGTCCGCGCCGAGGCGGCGCCGGCGCCGCAGTCGCCGATGCCCGACCCCGCGTCGCCCGCCGTCGCGGCCGACGTGCAGGTCACCGGACAGGTGCTCTACGGCGCGGCGGACGGCGCGCAGACCGCGGCGACCGTCGACATCGTCGAGGTCTACGCCAACAACGCCGCGTACATGCGTCTCAAGGGCTTCGGGCTCTCGGAGACCGAGGGCCGCGGCAAGACGCTCTTCGACGAGGCGCGCAACGCCGCGAACAAGGCGCTCGCCGCGGTGGCGCGCCGACACGGCGTCGACGTCATCACCGTCCCCGACGGCGTGACGAGCGACGGCGGCGTCGCCGACCTCACGCGCGAGGTCATCGACCAGCTCCCCATCTACGCGGTCGAGGGCCAGCTGCTCCACGGCGCCAACCCGCGCACGATGCAGAGCGTCGGCGAGCTCGACAGCCAGACCGTCCTCGAGTCGATCCCCGCCTACCTCGAGTGGAAGGCGCTCACCGAGAACGACGCGCAGTACCACCTGCTCAAGAAGAGCTACCTCGACCAGTTCACCAAGGCCGTCAAGAAGGTCGCGCGCGACCAGGGTCTCGACGGCATCGCGGAGAAGGGCGACGTGACCTCCCGGCTGGGGCCCGTGCCCGACGTGACGCGCGCCGTGGTCGAGGCGCTCGCCGGATGAGCCGCGCACCCGTCGGCCGCGCGTCCCCGCGCTCCGTCGGCGTCGGCCGCCTCCTGCTCGCGTCGGCGCTGCTCGCCGGCTGCGTGACGACGGAGGTCAAGCCGGAGCCCGACCGCTGGGAGCTCCTCGGCGACCCGACGCCGGTGACCTTCGGCGCGCCGCCCGGGGTCGCCGCGACCGCCGCGCCCGTCCAGGACGCGACGCCGGGAGACCCCGAGGACCTGCTCAACCTGCTCACGGTGCCCGCCACCGCGGACGACCTCGACCCGGACTTCCTGGCCGACCAGCCGCCGTCGCCCTACCACCGGCTCGGTCCGAACGTCATCCGCGGCATCGACGGCAGCTGGACCAAGATGTTCACGCTGCACGCCGGCCGCGGGAAGCAGGTCGTCGAGCTGCTCAAGGCCTACGTGCCGGACTTCCCGGCCGAGGCGGGCGTGCCCAACGATCCGGCCCTGCCGCCCACGCAGACCATCCGCTGGGTGCTCCACGAGGGCTTCCACCAGGACGAGATGAACGAGGCCTTCGGCCTCCGCGCGCCCATCAAGAAGACGACGATCTCGGACGTGCTCCACGTCACGGCGCCGCCGGAGATCCTGCTCTTCGTCACCGAGCTGCTGCACAAGGTGCTCGCGGACCTGCCGCAGATCGAGCTCCAGGTGCGCGTCGTCGAGGTGAACCTCGACGACCTCGTCGACTGGGACAGCAAGGTGACCTTCAAGGAGCTCACCGACCCGGACCTGCCGTTCGACCCGGTGACCAACCCGCCGCAGGGCAACTTCGGCTCGGGCGTCCCGATCCTCGACGGGGGCGAGGAGACCGGCATCGGCGCGGGCTTCAACAGCTTCGCGAACCCGCCGAGCCTCTCCGGCTTCCTGCTCAGCCTCCAGGGCGTGCACGACGACATCCGCGTCGACGGCGTCATCAGCCTGCTGCAGACGGTGGGCTCGGCCGAGCTCATCAGCTCGCCGACGGTCACCGTGCTCAACGGGCACCGCGCGCAGCTCACGACGGGCAACAAGATCCCGATCTTCGAGGCGAGCGGCAACGTCAACAACCCGAACGTCACGACGAAGTTCGAGCCGACGGGCGTCACCATCGAGATGGTGCCGTTCATCGTGAGCGAGGACCTCGTGCGCATCGACGTGTCCATCGACGTCTCCTCGCAGACCGGCGCCGTGCCGTTCAACATCAGCGGCACCGAGGTCAGCTCGCCCATCATCAGCCAGCGCGCGGCCGGCACGACGGTGCACGTCTACAGCGGCCAGGTGTTCGCGGTGGGCGGCCTCAAGTCCTCGACGCAGATCGAGAACATCACGAAGGTGCCGCTGCTCGGCGACATCCCGATCCTCGGCTGGCTCTTCAAGAGCCGGAGCACGCGCAAGCAGAACACCGAGATCCTCTTGATGGTCACGCCGATCATCAAGATCCCGAGCGAGACCCTCATCAACCCGCTCGGCACGTGAGCGGCGGCCTCGCGGCGCTCCTCGCGTCGGCCGCGCTCCCCGTGACGGCGGCTCCGGTGTCGGCGCCCGCCGCGCCGTCCGCGCTCGCCGCCGCGAACCTCGCGGGCCTCGACTGGCTCGTCATCGGCGCGTACCTCGCGCTCGCCATCGGCGCCGGTCTCCTGCTCCGCAAGCGCAGCCGCGGCTCGATGGAGAACTTCTTCCTCTCGGGCCGCAACCTGCCGTGGTGGCTGGCCGGCACCTCGATGGTGGCGACCTCGTTCGCGAGCGACACGCCGCTCGTCATCACGGGCTGGACGCGCGCGAGCGGCGTCGCCGGCAACTGGCGGTGGTGGGGCTACGTCGTGAGCACGCTGCTCATCGTCGTGCTCTTCGCGCGCCTCTGGAAGCGCTCCGGCGTGCTCACCGACGTCGAGTTCATGGAGCTGCGCTACAGCGGCCGCCCGGCGCGCGCGCTCCGCGGCTTCAAGAGCGTGTACCAGGTGCTCTTCATGCACTGCTTCGTCATGGGCTGGGTGATGCTCGGCATGACGAAGGTCATGGAGGTCGTGTTCCAGCTCGACGGCGAACCGGCGCTCGCGCTCGGCGGGCTCGAGCTCACCGCCGCGCACCTCGTCATGATGGGCTGCTGCGTGCTCGCGCTCGTCTACTCGGAGGTCACCGGCCTCTGGGGCGTCGTGCTCACGGACTTCATCCAGTTCCTGCTCGCGCTGCTCGGCGCCGTCGTGCTCGCGTGGGTCGTCGTCGACGACTTCGGCGGGCTCTCGCCCCTCGTCGACGCGCTGCGCGCCTCGCCCGTCGCCGCGCCGCGCCTCTCCGGCGCGCCCGACACGACGGGCGTCGTCGTCACCGACCCGTCCACCTGGAACACGGCCTTCTGGGAGTTCGCGGTCTTCATCGGCGTCATCTGGTTCGCGACCAAGAACGCCGACGGCAGCGGCGTCATGGTGCAGCGCATCCTCGCGAGCCGGAACGAGAAGCACGCGACGGGCGCCACGCTCTGGTACGCCGTCGCGCACAACGCGGTCCGGCCGTGGCCGTGGATCCTCGTGGCGCTCGCGTCGCTGCTCGTGCTGCCGCCGACCTCCGCGACGAGCCCGGTCCGGGGCACGGTGCGGGCCGTCGAGGCCGACGCGATCGTCGTGGAGGCCGCCGCCGGCGACGTCGTCCGCGTGCCGGTCCCCGAGACCGGCGTCGAGGACTGGGAGGCCGCGCCGCGCGTCGCCGTCGACGAGCCCGTCCTCGCCGGGCAGGTCCTCGCCTCCACCGACGACGAGCTGGCCTACCCGGTCATGATGCGCCGCTACCTGCCGGCGGGGCTGCTCGGCCTCATGATCGCGAGCTTCCTCGCGGCCTTCATGTCGACCATCGACACGCACGTGAACCTCGCGTCGTCGTACCTCGTCAACGACGTCTACAAGCGCTTCGTCGTGCCGGACGCGCCCGCCGCCCACTACGTCCGCGCCGCGCGCTTCACCGGGCCGACCGTGCTCCTCGTCGCCCTCGCCTTCGGCCTCTCCGCCGACAGCGTGCGCGGCATGTTCAACACCTTCTCGACGCTCTTCAGCGGCGTCGGCGTCGTCTACCTCCTGCGCTGGCTCTGGTGGCGCATCAACGCCTGGTCCGAGATCACGGCCCTCGCCGTGGGCGGCGCCGCCACACTCGTCATGGAGGCCCGCCCCGAGTGGGCCGCCGCCTGCCTCCCGGCCCCGCTCGTGAGCGCCGGGGGCGACCCCATCTTCCCGGGCACCCTGCTGCTCGTCGTCGCCCTGGCCCTGCCGACGACCATCCTCGTGACCCTGCTCACGCCGCCCGTCGAGCGCGAGGTGCTCCGCGAGTTCCACGACCGGGTGCGCCCGTTCGGCGCCTGGGGCCCGCTCCGCGAGGGCCGCCCGCCCGGCCGCCTCGACGGCCTGCGCATCGTCACGGCCTGGATCGGCGCCACGGCCTTCGTCGTCGCCTGCATCCTCCTCCCGGGCGACCTGCTCCTCGAGCGCGGCGCCCACGCGGGCCTCTGGCTGGCCGTCGGCGCGGCCGGCCTCGCGGGCCTCCTGACACAACCGGGCCTCCTCTCGCGTCACACCCCCGGGCGGTCTTGATAAATCCCGGGACCTGCCTACACTGCACGCCCCCGATTCAAGCGGCAAATCGCCGTCTGACAGAGGGTTCGGACCCTTCCACCCCGTTCCGAGACCGCCCATGCTCCGGTTCGCGCCGCGCGGCTTCGCGCCCGCCTTCGCCCTCACCCTGCTCTTCGCCGCCGGTTCCGCGGCCCAGGACGCCGAGCAGCTCTTCGAGGACGGCATCGACGCCTACCGCCGCGGTGACAACGCCGCCGCCATCGAAGCCCTCAAGCGGTCGCTCGCGACGAACCCCGGCAACGAGGCCGCGTTCGCGCTCTGGCAGCGCGCCGAGCAGGAGGTGCTCCTCGAGATGCTCGTCGAGCAGGGCGAGCTGGGCACGCTCACCGAGCGCTTCCTCTCGCTCGCGAAGGTCGGACGGCGCGAGGTCGCGACGGACCCGGGCGGCGCGCGCGACGTCGTGAACGCGCTGCTCACCGGCGGCACGCGCGAGAGCCGCGAGGCGCTCCTCGAGCTCCAGGCGACGTACGGCGCGTGGGCCGTGCCCGCCCTCGTCGGTCCGCTCGGCGACCGGGCCAACCCCGACAACCGCGTCGTCGCCATCCAGGCGCTCCTGCGCCTCGGCGACACCGCCGTCCCGCCGCTCATGGCCGTGCTGCAGAGCGAGGACGAGCTCACGCGCACGAACGCCGCGTCGACGCTCGGCTCCATCGGTGACGCGCGCGCCGCCGCCGCCCTCGCCTGGATGGCCAAGGGCGACGACTCCGAGACCGCGCGCGCCACCGCGTCCGGCGCGCTCGCCAAGCTCGCCCCCGACCTGCAGGCCATGGGCTTCACCGCCATCGACCCGACCGCGCTGACCCTCGGCCTCGCCGAGCGCTGGCTCGCGGGCGCCGCCGAGCTCGAGCGGCCCTACGCCGACGGCTCCGTCGCCTGGGCCTGGGTCGACGGCGCGCTCCAGGGCCGCACCGTGCCCGCCGGCATCGCCGACCTCGCGCTCGCCGAGTCCGCCATCCGCATCGCGCTCGCCGCGGGCGCCGGCGACGGCGTGCGCGGTCACCTCGCCGCGATCCACGCCTCCATGAAGGCGGAGATCGAGGCGGCCCTCGCGCACCCGGCCCTCGCCGACGAGGACGCCGTGCAGGCCGTCGCCGGCGACCTCGACACCCTCGACCTCAACCTCGCGCTCGCCGGTCAGCACCGCGCCGCGGGCCTCGACCTCCTGCTCTCCTCGCGCCAGCCGGCCTCCGCCGTCGCCCTGCTCGGCGCCATGGGCCGCAGCCGCGCCGAGGTGCAGGCCATGCGCCGCGCCGTCGGACACCGCGACCCGTCCGTCGCGACCGCCGCCGCGATCACGCTCGGCTCCATGGGCGACACGGACGCGACCGTCGTCGCGCGCCTCGGCGCCGCGCTCTCCACCGTGCCCGACCGCCTCGTCATGGCGCTCGGCGAGACGGGCCTCTCCGGCAGCACCGGCGGCTGGACGCTCTCGACCGCGCGCGACGTGGTCGGCGGCCTCGCCCGCGCGAAGGCCTTCCCGCCCAAGGACGTCCTCGTCGTGCAGGACGGCCTCCAGGGCGTCACGCTCGACACGCTCGTCTTCGGCCTCAAGAACGACCCGCGCACCGCGGACGTGCCGCTCGTCATCGTCACCGCCGACGTCGGCGGCGTCGAGGCGCTCTACGGCGACCAGGCCGCGGCCGTCGTCGAGGCCGCGAGCTGGGACACCGTCGCCGCGGCGGCGGGCCCCGCGAGCGACGCCGTCGCCCGCGCCATGGAGACCGCGCGCACGGCCGCGCACGTCCTCGCCGGCATGCCGCCGAGCCGCGTGCAGTCCGCCGGCGACAGCGCCGCGCAGGCCCTCGCCTCCGGCGCCGACGACGCGACGAAGGCCGCCGTCCTCGAGCTCGCCGGCGCGGCCGGCCTCACGCCCTGCCTCGGCGCTGCCGAGGACGTCGTCCTGAACGGCGGCTCGGACGAGCTCACGATGGCCGCGCTCCACGCGTGCGCGCGCCTCTGGGCCATCACCGCGCCCGCCGGCGACCGCGACGCGCTCGCGGCCGCGCTCGAGGGCGCGCTCTCGGGTGGGGGCGACATGGCACACGCGGCGGCGGAGGCCCTCGGCCAGCTCGGCGGCGCGATGCCGCTCGTCGCGGGGCGCTGATCGCTCGGCCGCGCACGCGCGCGGTGACTTCGGGCTCCTGACGGCGGGGGCGCTCCGTTCGGTCGGGCGCCTCGGGACGGACGCGCGGGGGTGGGGGTTGTGGCGCCGACCGTGAGGGCATACCTGCGGCCCGTGCTCAAACAGGTCCTCGGGCCTTCGGCCCTGCGGGAGATAACTGCGCGCGGGCCGCAGGTATGCCCTCACGTCGCATCCGGAACGATCTCCACGGCGCGTCCGTCCCGCTGCGACCTCCCTCGCTGCGCTCACACCGGGCCGTGGGAGCGCGGGGGCTCGCGGGGGAAGGGCCGAGCTCCGACGTCCGTGGTGAGCGGCATCGCGCCGCCGATCTGGGCGACGGGGTGAGGGACGGGGAGACGCCCCCGCGTCCCGACCGTGCATCGCGCGTTCCGCGCTCGCACTCGTCGGTGGACTTCCGACGGCTCGCTGAGTGATCGGAGTCCGTCGGCGTCGCGACGGGCGAGCGTGCCGCCGGCGGTCAGCCGTCCCGTCGGGAGCGAAGCGATCCGACAACACGTGGAACGTGACGAGCTGTTCTCACGCGCGTCACCGTCTCGGCGTCGGTTCCCGGTCCGTGACCCGCACCATGCCGCCGACCCGCTCGCACGGATCGGTGCCGTTCCTGCGCCCACCCATCGACGCGTTCCACTCACGTGACGATGTGAGTGCAGCGAGGGAGGTCGCGTCGGGACGGACGCGCCGTGACCCGCGTTCCGGATGCGACGTGAGGGCATGTCTGCGGCCCACGCGCAGTTATCTCCCGCAGGGCCGAAGGCCCGAGGACCTGTCTGAGCATGGGCCGCAGACATGCCCTCACGGTCGGCGCCACAACCCCCACCCCAGCGCGTCCGTCCCGCCGCGCCCGACCGAGCGGAGCGCCACCGACGTCACGCCGAACGCTTCGGCCGCCAGATGACGCACACGACCCCGACGCCGATGAGCATCCCGCCGACGATCGCGTCGGCCGTCACCGGCTTGTCGCGGCCCAGCGCGTCCGCGAGCACGCCCGCCACCGGCTGGAGGAAGACGAAGGGCGCGACCGTCGACGCCTTGAGGTGCTTGAGCGACGCGGTCCAGAGCACGGTGCCCGCGAAGCTGCCGAGGACGCCGAGCGCGAGCGTCCACCAGAGCGCGGGGGCGAGCGCGGGGCCGGCGGACCAGGTCGGGGCCTCGAGGAGCATGGCCGGCACCATGACGACCTGGCTGAGCACCATGCTCATGAACGTGACGTCCATGGCGCGGTACTGCACGGCGAGCGGCTTCATGATGGGGGAGTAGAGCCCCCAGAGCACCGCGTGGAGCAGGAGCAGGAGGTTGCCCGCGAGATGCTGCTCGACGAAGAGGCCGTCGACGGGCGCGTCGCGCAGCACGATGAAGAGGCCGCCCGCGAGGCCGAGCGCGATGCCGAGGAACTGGAGCCGGCGGATGTGCTCGCCGAGCAGGATGCGCGCGAAGAGCAGGATGGCGCACGGCTCGAAGAGGATGAGGATCGAGCCGTTCGCCGCGGTGGACCAGTCGGTGCCGATGGTGCCGAGCAGGAGCGGCGCCGCGTAGGCGACGACGCCGAGGATCAACAGGCGCGTGAAGTGCGGCCGCGGGTAGCGCCAGGTGATGCCGCCCGACCGCTGCATCCACACGGCCATCATGAGCATGGCGACGAGGTTGCGACCGAAGGTGATCGTCGCGAAGGGCAGCCCCTCGAGCGCGAGGTCCTGCGCGGTGTAGGTGAGCCCGCCCAGGACGTTCGCCAGGACGATGAAGAGGATCGCGGTGCTCCTCACCGTCGGCGTCCCTTGCGGCCGCGCCGCGCGCCCGGCTTGCCGCCGCGCGGTCGCCGCGGCCCGCCGCCCGCGCCGGGCACGTCGCCCAGCAGGTCGCGCGGTTCGAGGACGCGCGCGCCGAGCTGCCGGCTCTTGCCGACGACCTCGCGGTCACGGCTCACGACGACGCAGCGCGCGGGGTCCGGCGCGGCGTAGACCGCGTCGACGATGGCCGCGTCCGCGTCGGGCACGTTGTGGCCCGTGCACCAGCCGTGGTACTCGTGCGCCGGGATCGCCGGGTCGCGGCTGTTCACGTCCCAGTAGACGTGGAGCTCCTCGGCGTCCGGCGGGAGGCGCCCGGCGAGCGCCGCGTGGAGCCGCTCGCGGAGCTCCTGGGGGCCCAGGTCCTCGTCGCCGGCCAGCCAGTGGGCGAGGTTGTAGCCGTCCACGAGGTAGAGCACGGGGGCGGATGATAGCGGGGCGCGGCGAGGCCTCCGCCGGGTTTCCCGCGGGGCCGCGCGGGCCGGCGACCGCCGCGCGCGCGGGCGCGCCGCCGACCCCGTCGGCGCGCGCCGTCCGGGCCGCGCCGAGGTGTGGTGGCGCCCGGCTCCGCTGTGGTAGGTTCCCCGATTCGAGCGGACCGCCCTCGCGGCGGATCGCGCCGGGGTAGCTCAGCGGTAGAGCACGTCTTTCGTAAAGATGAGGTCGTGGGTTCGATTCCCATCCCCGGCTCCACCGATCCGTCCCGAGCCGAGCGGCCCCGCCCGGCCGCGCGGTCGCCCGGCGATCGACGCGGCGGACCCTCCGCCGTCCACCCTCGGGAGCCCCGTCGCCATGAGCCCCGCCCGATGAGCCCCACCCGATGAGCGTGGAACGCTTCGACTCGATCCTGCTCTGCGTGAACGTCGCCGCGAAGGGCTTCGACGGCGAGGACGGCCCGCCCCTCGAGGTGCTGTCGGCCGTGTCCGGCGCGAACTGGGTGCGCCAGCAGTCCGGCGCGAAGCTCACCGTGATGGCCGTCGTCGAGGAGGAGGAGGTCGACGAGGAGACGCTCGAGTTCGCGCGTCACCGCCTGCGGGAGGCCGTCGCGTCGCGGCTCGACGGCGACGTCGAGGTCGTCGTGGCGCAGGGCGTCGCGTACGTCGAGATCATCCGTCAGGTGCTGCGCGGGTCGCACGACCTCGTCGTCGTCGGCGCGCGCAAGTCGAGCCTCGTGCACCGCACGCTCGTCGGCAGCGTCTCGGTCCACGTCCTCCGCAAGTGCCCGTGCCCCGTGTGGGTCGCGCCGCGCCGCGCCGAGGACGGCCCGCGCGTCGTGCTCTCCGCCGTCGCGCTGCACACGCTCACGCCGCGCGTGCTCGAGCTCTCGGCCTCCGTCGTGAAGCTCCGCGGCGGCCGTTGGCACGTCTTCCACTGCCCCGAGTACCCGCTCGAGGGCGGCATGCGTCTGCGCGGCGCCTCCGTCGCGGAGACGGAGGAGTACGAGGCGGGCGAGCGCAAGAAGGCCTGGGACGCGCTCCACGAGCTCTGCGATCCGCTCGAGAAGGAGACCGGCGTCAAGCCGAAGCTCTGGATGGCGGAGGGCCTGCCGAGCGAGCAGATCGGTCTCGCCGTACGCGAGCTCGGCGCCGACCTCCTCGTGCTCGGCACGATCGGTCGCACGGGACTCCCCGGCCGGCTCATCGGCAACACGGCCGAGCGCGTGCTCGCGAGCGTGGAGTGCTCGGTGCTCGCGGTGAAGCCGGACGACTTCGAGACGCCTGTCACGCTCGACTGAGTCGCGCGGGGGCGTCGGTGGCGGGTGCGGGGGAGGGCAAGGCCCCGTCCTCAAACAGTCCTCGCGCCCCGCGCGCGGCCGCGAGGACTGTTTGAGGACGGGGCCTCGTCGTCTTCCCCACCCGGACGCCCCGCAACCCCGGTCCCGCCCGCGAAAGCACTCCCGCCAAGATCGCGAGCGCCCGGCGCCGGGGGTTGGGCTGCTGCGGTTGCCCCCGGGCACCGGGCACGGGGTGTACGCGGGCGGCGCCGCGAGGTGACACGATGGCCGCGCCGTCCCCGTCGTCGGCCGTGGGCGAGGCGCGTGTCGCCGATTGGTACGCTGCGCCGCCGTCCTTCCGGCGATGGTGTGCACGTGATCTCCCCCGCATCGGTCCCGTTCTTCGACGGCGTCGACGACGCGGGTCGTCGGCTCGTCATGGATCGCGCCGAGCGGCGTGTCGTGCGCAAGGGCGCCGTCGTGTTGCGGCGCGGCGCGCGCGGCCGTGAGCTGCTCGTCGTCGCGAGCGGCGGGCTGACGGTGGACCTCGGCGGCGGGACGCCGCCCATCCCGGTGCCGCCCGGCGAGGTCGTGGGCGAGGTCTCGCTCGCGTCGGGGCTGCCCGTCACGGCGACGGTCGTGGCGGCGCGCGACAGCGAGTTGTGGGCGATCCCGGCCGACGTGTTCCTCACGCTCTTCGAGAGCCAGGTCGCGCTGCGGCAGCGCGTCGCCGACCTGCTCGTTCGCCGCTTCCACGATCGCGAGGGCACGGCGGGCGGCATCGACCCGGGGCGGGTCATGATCGTCGGGCTCCCGCGCGACGCGCGGCTCGGCACGGCGTGGCTCGACGTGCTGACGCGCGCGGTGCGCGCCCAGCACGACCCGACGGACGTCGTCACGCCCGGTTCGCACGGCGACGCCGTGCAGGAGATCCGGCGCTGGCGCGACGGCGGCGGTGCCGGCGAGTCGCGCCTCATCGCCGTGCCCGGCGACGTCGTCGACCGGCTCGCGTCGCACGTCGAGCGCGGCGACGTCGTCGTCAAGCACGACGAGCAGGGCCTGCCGGACGCCACGCTCGCGCTCGCGTCGTGGGGGTTGGCCGAGGTGGCGACGGTGCGTCCCTCGGACGGCCCGCGCCCCGGCCCGCTGCAGCGCTGGGCGCACCCGCTGGACCCGGAGGAGGTCGCGCGCTGCACCGACGGGTCGCCGCCGACGCGCCGACGCGCGCCCGGCGTCGACCGGCTCGCGCGCTGGCTCACCGGACGTCAGGTCGGACTCGCGCTGAGCGCCGGTGCCGCGCTGGGCTTCGCGCACCTCGGCGTGCTCTCCGAGCTCGAGCGACTGGGGCTCCCCATCGACGTCATCGCCGGGACGAGCATGGGGGGCGTCGCCGGGCTCATGTACGGCCTCGCGGGCGAGGGCGAGGCGGCCGTCGAGAAGTGCGCGTGGACGCTGGGCCGCCCGGGCGCGCGACGCATCCGCCTGCTGCCGCGCGGCGCGATCCTCTCCGAGCGCGCGCTGCGGCGGCGCGGGGAGACCGTCGCCGAGGGGCGCTCCCTGTCGGAGCTCGCGGTGCCCGTCTCCGTCGTCTCGTGCGACCTCGTTCGCGGCGAGCGGGTGGTCATCGACCGCGGACCCGTCGCCGACGCGTTCTTCGCCACCTCCGCCGTGCCGGGCGTGCTGCCGCCGGTGCGGGACCGTGACCGCCTGCTGGTCGACGGCGCGCTCATCTCGCGCGTCCCGGTCGACCTGCTGCCGCGGACGCGCTGCCGCGTGCGCATCGCGGTGAATGTCATCCCTTCACCCGACGCCTCCGACGACACCGCGCGACGCGCCGACGCTCTGCAGGCCCGGATGGACCGCCCGTTCGGGTTCGTGCACGCGCTCGCCCGCTCGTGGGATCTGCTCGGCTGGTGGCACGGCGCGCGCGACGCTGCGGACGCCGACGTGCTCCTCGAGCCGGCGACGGCGGAGCACTCGGGGCTGCAGTTCGCGAGCTCCTGGCACGCGCTCGTCGAGGCCGGCCGTGACGCGGTGCGCGAACACGCCGACGAGCTGCGCACGGCCGCGCACGGCCTCGTCGAACCGTCGGACGGCGAGCGGCCCGCACCGACCGTCTGAGAGCCCCCCGCGCGTCAGCTCCCCGCGAACACGAGCACGACGCGCGTCCCCGCGTCGCCCGGGAGCGTCGCCTCGTGACGCTCGGGCTCCGGGAAGCGGAAGCGGGTGAGCGCCCGTCCGGCGTCCTCGAGCTCCTCGTCGGCGGCGGGGCCCTTGAGCATGACGAGGCGGCGGAAGCGGCGGCGCAGCGGGCCGAAGAGCTCGAGCTGCGCGCGCACCGAGCCCACGGCGCGCGTCACGAGGGCGTCCGCGTCGTGCTCGGCGAGCCAGGCCTCGGCGCGGGCGTGCACGGCCTCGACCCGCGGCGCGAGCCCCAGCGTGTCGACGAGCCCGGCGATCGCCGCGCACTTGCGCTCCCGCGACTCGACGAGCCGGACCTCCCGCGACGGGTCGGCGAGCGCGAGGGGGATGCCGGGGACGCCGCAGCCCGAGCCCACGTCGACGAGCGGTGCCCCGCCGGGCGGCCCGAGGTGCGGCAGCGCGACGAGGCTGTCGAGCACGTGCCGGTAGGCCATGCCCTCGGCGTCCGTGATGCCGGTGAGGTTGATCGCGCGGTTCGCCTCGCGGAGGGCGGCGCAGAAGCCGGCGAGGGCGGCGGCGAGCGGCTCGGGGTCGGTCGTCGAGCCGGCGGCCTCGAGGGCGGCCGGCAGGTGGGGCCGCAGGAGGTCGGCGACCTCGTCGGCGTGGGCCTGCGCGTCGTCGGTGTCGGCGGTCATGGCGGGAGGCGGGCGGGGCCGCGGGGCGGGGGCGCGGAGACGGGGGCGACGGCGAGCGGCGCCCACGGGCCGCCCGCCGCGCCGGTCAGGCGTCGGGGATCTGGTCGCGGAGCTCGCGGATCTCCTCGAAGGGCTCGTCGTGGTCCTGGGCCTCCGCGAGCCGCGCGCCGAGGTCGAGGGCCTCGCGCGCGTCGTCCCAGCGCTCGAGCTCCACGAGACAGCGCCCTCGCTTGATGGCCGCGACCATCCACTGCGGGTCGAGCTCGAGGCAGCGGCCGTACGCGGCGGCGCCCTCCTCGAAGCGGCCGGCCTGGAGGTAGGCGCCGGCGAGCGCGAAGTTGTGGAGCGGGTTGTCGGGTTCCTTCCCGACGAACGACTTCCAGCGTTCGATCTTGTCGTCGGACACGCGGGGGCTCCGGGTCTCGGGGAGG
>JAUIEF010000147.1 GCA_030428785.1 bacterium | reverse complement strand
CATGTCTGCGGCCCACGCGCAGTTATCTCCCGCAGGGCCGAAGGCCCGAGGACTTGTTTGAGCATGGGCCGCAGACATGCCCTCACGGTCGGCGCCACCCCCGCCCCCCCAGCGCGTCCGTCCCGCCGCGGCCGACCGAGCGGAGCGCCCATGACGCCGACACGCGGCGGGAGTAGGATGCCCGCGCCTCGTCCATCGCCCACCCCGGGGAGAGTTCCGTGAAACGCGGGCTCGTCGGCTTCTCCGAGTACCTCGGCATCTCGTCGCTGCTCTCGTTGGGCATCGTCCTGGGGCTCGGCGTGTGGGGCTTCGGCAGCCTCGGCGCCGTGCTCATGACGTCGGCCGGCGACGCGCCGCTGAGCCTGGGCATCGCGGCGCTCGTGTTCCTGCCGGTCATCCTGTGCCTGCTCGCGCGGGCGTCGGAGGCGCGGGGCGGGTACACGCCCTACGCCGTCGTGCGGCGCAGCGGGAGCGCGGCCGCGCTCTTCGCGACGGGTTGGTTGTCGCTCGCGGGCTACGTCGCGATCGCGTCCATCATGGTGGAGAGCATCGGCCGACGCGCGGTGCGTCAGCTCCAGCTCTTCGCGGACTTCGACGTGCCGCTCGTGTCGCTCGTGGGCCCGGTCACGGTGCTCGCGGCGCTCATCGAGTTCCTCGCGCCGAACCAGCGGCCCGCGCTGCGCAGCTTCGTGCGCTGGGCGCTCGCGGCCTCCGTCGCCGGGTTCCTGTTGTGGGTCCTGACCGACCCGCCGCCCGTCGACGAGAGCGTGGTCATCGAGCACACCGAGGCGCGGCACTGGTTCAGCGGCGTCGCCGTCGCGGCCGCCGGGCTCTGGGTCGTCGAGCTGCTCCTCGACCACCGCGGCCAGTTCCGGCGGGACGACCGGCGGCTCGGGCTCGTGCTCCTCGTGTCGTGGCTGGCGTGCGGCGCGCTGTCGGTCCTCGCCGCCGCGCTCGCGCTCGAGCACCCCGACCTGTTCCTCCGCTCCGAGTCCGTCGGGCACATGCTCTGGGAGCGCGACCGGCTCCGCCTCGCCGCGTCCGTGTTCACGTACGCCATCGCGGCGATCGGGCTCGTCAAGGCGCTCACGCGCGCGACGCGGCTCGCCGGTGCCATGGCCGTCGACCGGCTGCTGCCGGAGCGCTTCGAGCAGCAGGAGTCGAGCCGCCGGCTGCCCGGCGCCGTCCTCGTCGTCCTCTCCACGACGGTCGCGTTGCTCGCGTCCTTCGCGGAGTTCCGGCTGCTCATCGGCGTGGCGGCGGTCTCGGTGCTGTGGGTCGCGCTGCTCACGATCGGCTTCGGCGTGAAGGCGGACCGTCCCGTGCGCGCCGGCGCGGTGCGGCTCCCGTTCCACCCCGTGCTGCCGTTGCTCGCGCTGGCGTCGGCGGCGTTCTTCTCGTTCATCGTGCCGCAGCCGGCGGTGCCCGTGACGGCCGGCTGGCTGCTGCTCGGGTTCGCGGTGCGGCCGCTCTTCGGGCGCACGGCGGAGATCGTCACCGAGACCTCGAGCGACGGCGAGGAGTCGCCGCTCGAGGAGTCGAAGGAGGGACGCGTGCTCGTGTGCCTCGGTCCGTCGAGCGTCGAGGAGGAGCTCGTGCGCGCCGGCGCCGCGCTGGCCCGTGCGCGCGGCGGCGACCTCGTCGTGCTCCAGGTCGTCTCGCTGCTCGAGCAGCTGCCCCGCGCGAGGGTCCGCGAGCACGCCGAGCGCGCGTGCGAGGCGCTCGACGGGCGTCTCGAGGCCGCGGCGCTCGATGTCGAGGCGCGGGCGCTCGTGCGCATCGCGCCGACGGTGGAGGCGGGCCTCGTGGAGACGGCGAACCGCTACGCGCCGGACGTCGTGCTGCTCGACCTGCCGAAGGGCGCGCGCGCGGGCGACCCCGAGCACGTCCTCTTCCTCGAGCACGCGCTCACGATGGTCGCCCAGCCGACGGTCGTGCTGCGCGGCGGGCTCGCCGAGGCGCCGGCGCGCGTCGTCGCGGCCGTCGGCGACGGGCCCGACACGCCGACCGTGCTCGACGTCGGCGGGTCGTGGGCGACGGCGTGGGGCACGGAGCTCACGGCCGTCCACGTGCACGGCCGCGTGCAGGACGAGGAGGAGGCGCGCGAGAAGCTCGGCGCGATGCTCGAGGACTCGGGCGTCGACGCGGACTCGCACGTCGTCGAGGCGGAGGACCCCATGGAGGGGCTCGTCGAGCTGGCCGACGGCGCGTCGATGCTGATCGTCGGCTGCACGCGCGACCGCGCGTCGACGGCGACGCTCGCGACGGGCGGCCTCTGGGCGGAGGCGCTCGCGCGCTGGAAGGGTCCGCTCGCGCTCGTGCGGCGCCGCGAGGCGATCGCGTCGCGCTGGCTGCACCGGCTCTGGAACGGGATCTTCCTGCACCTCCCCACGCTCACCGTCGGCGAGCGCGCGGAGGTCTACGCCGAGATGCGGCACTCGGCGGCGGCGGGCGTCGACTTCTTCGTGCTCATCACCATCGCCGCGTCCATCGCGACCTTCGGGCTCGTGCAGGACAGCGCCGCGGTGATCATCGGCGCGATGCTCGTCGCGCCGCTCATGAGCCCGATCGTCGCCATCGCGCAGGGCATCGTGCAGGGCAACCTGCGGATGATCCGGAAGAGCCTGTCGTCGACGGCCAAGGGCTCGACGGTCGCGGTGGGCGTCGCGACGGCCTTCGTGCTCGCCGTCCCGGACATGCCGCCCACCGGGCAGATCCTCGCGCGCACGGCGCCCACGCTGCTCGACCTCGGGGTCGGGCTCGCGGCGGGCGCGGCGGCGGCCTACGGCGTGAGCCGCAAGTCGGTCTCCGCCGCGCTGCCCGGCACGGCGATCAGCGTCGCGCTCGTCCCGCCGCTGTGCGTCGTGGGCTTCGGCCTCGCGTCCGACCGGCTCGACATCGCCGTCGGCGCGCTGCTCCTCTTCCTCACGAACCTCTCGGCGATCGTGTTCGTGAGCGTCGTCGTGTTCCTGCTGCTCGGCTTCTTCCCGCGCGCGAAGGAGCGGCACGCGCAGGTGCGCGGCGCGATCAGCCTGAACCTCCTCGTGCTCGCGTTGCTGAGCGTCCCGCTGGGGATCTCGAGCTGCCACTCGACGCGCGAGGCGGTGCTCGAGTCGGCCGTCGCGGAGGCGTTCCGCTCCGTCGCGGACGCGCGCGCGATGCACCTGCGCAACGTCGTCGTCGACGAGGACGGCGGCGTCTTCACCGTGACCGCCGGCGCGTACAGCCCGGAGGACGTCACGGAGGCGGTCATGCGGCAGCTCCGCGCGGAGGTCGAGGAGATCGCCGGGATCCCCGTGCGCCTCGAACTGCTCGTCGTGCGCGCGTCGCGGCTCAGCGCCGAGCCGCCCGCCGACGGCTGAGAGTCAGCCCGCGCCGACGTCCCGCGGCCGCTCGTCCTCCTCCGGCAACGAGACGAGCCGCGCGATGAGGATCGCGATGAAGAACGCGCCGACGAACGCCTCGAACACCGTGAGCATGCGCGCGAACGGGTTCACGGGCACGATGTCGCCGAAGCCCAGCGTGAGCATCGTCACGAGGCTGAAGTAGAGCATCGTGCCGGGGTCCTCTCCCGTGGACGCCTCCTCGGGGAAGCGGTACGCCGCGGGCTCGAGCTTGAACACGAGCTCGTGGAGGTTCGCGAAGGTGATCGCGAGGAGCAGGTAGACGGAGATCGCGGTGAACACGCGGTCCGCGATCTGCACGTCCGAGCGCAGGATGGTCCCGAAGAGCCGCGCCGTGACGTAGAACATGAAGAGGACCCAGGCCAGGTCGGCGACCGGCCCGAACTGCTCCTCGCCGACCCAGATCGCGGCGAAGCCGGGGGTCGAGAGGAGCACGGCGAGCAGCCGGTGGCCGCTGCCCTCCGTCGTCCACCAGAGCGCCGAGAGCATGACGAGCGTGAGCAGGAGCGCGCCGAGCCCGTCGTCCCACGGGGGCGGGAGCAGGAGCGCGAACGGGTGGAACAGGAGGAGCGCGAGCAGCGAGAGCAGCAGGTGCACGCTGCGGAGGCGCAGGAGCGGGGGCAGCATGCGGGGCGTCCTCCGGCCGGTTCCCTGGGGCCGGACACCCTAGCAGCCGGCGGCGCCGCCGGGCCTCCGCCGCGCGGGGAGGCGGTTGCGACGGCGTCTCAGCGGCCGCCGCCCCGGTTCGTACGCGAGGTGGCCCGTCCGGCGGGTCTCGCATACCATGCCGCCCGCGAAGGAGACCCCATGCCCCATCGATTCCTCGCCCGCGCGACCCTGGGCCTCGTCGCGCTGGCGGGCGCCGGCTGCTCGTCCGAGGACGGCGCGGCCGCCCAGTCCCAGGCCCCCGCCCCGCCCCCGCCGCCCGTCGTCGTCGCGTCGGTCGTGCGCGCCGAGGTCCCCGTCGTGCGCGAGTTCGTCGCGCGCACGGAGGCCCGCGACACGGTGACCGTCGAGGCCCGCGTCGAGGCCGTCCTCGAGTCCATGGAGTTCGAGGAGGGCAAGACCGTCTCGGCCGGCCAGGTGCTCTACCGGCTCGACCCGGACACCTACGAGGCGAACCTCGCGGCCGCGCAGGCCGGGCTCGCCCGCGCGCGGGCCGACCTGAAGCTCGCCGAGGAGCAGGTGTCGGTGCGCGCGGCCGAGGCGGCCGTCGCGAGCGCGAAGGCGTCGCTCGGCAAGGCCGAGCAGGACGTCGCGCGCCTCCGCCCGCTCGCCGAGAAGGACGCCGTGCCGCGGCAGGACCTCGACACGGCGCTCGCCGCGCTCGACGTCGCGAAGGCCGAGCTCGACGCGGCGGAGGCCGACCTCGAGAACTCGCGCATCCGCGAGGAGGTCGGCGTGCTCCAGGCGAAGGCGGAGGTCCAGGGCGCCGAGGCGTCGCTCGCGCTCGCGGAGCTCGACCTCGGGTACTGCACGATCACGAGCCCCATCGACGGGCTCATCGGTCGCACGCAGGTCGACGTCGGCAATCTCGTGGGCGTGCTGGGCTCGTCGGAGCTCGTCGAGGTCTCGAGCACGGACCCCATGCGCGCGACCTTCTCCGTGAGCGAGGCGGAGTACCTCGCGTTCCGCCGGCTCGACAAGGACGGCGAGAAGAACCGCACCGTTCAGCTCGTGCTCGCCGACGACACGATCTACGCGCACGAGGGCGAGGTCGTCACGGCGGAGCGCGCGGTCTCGCTGGAGACCGGCACGCTGCAGGTCGTCGCCGAATTCCCGAACCCGCCCTACGGCGCGTTCACGGAGGGGCTGCTGCGCGACGGGCAGTTCGGCCGGATCCGCGCCGTCACGCAGACGCTGCCGGACGCCGTGCTCGTGCCGCAGCGCGCGGTCATGGAGCAGCAGGGCACGAAGATCGTGCTCGTCGTCGGTGACGACGACGTCGTCGCGCTGCGCACGGTGCAGGTCAGCGAGCGGCACGAGGACGCCTTCGTGGTGATCGACGGGCTGGACGGCGGCGAGCGGGTCATCGTCGAGGGCCAGCTCAAGGCGCGCCCGGGCATGAAGGTGCAGCCCACGGACCAGGCCGCGTCCGCCGAGCCGGGAGGGAACTGACCCTTGGGACAGTTCTTCATCCGTCGTCCCGTCTTCGCGATGGTCGTGTCCATCGTGATCCTCCTGGCGGGCGCGCTGTCCCTGCAGTCGCTGCCGATCACGCTCTACCCGCAGATCACGCCGCCCACCGTCGAGGTGGAGGTGAACTACCCGGGCGCCAACGCGGAGACGGTCGAGAAGTCCGTCGCCGCGCCGATCGAGACCGAGGTCAACGGCGCGGAGAACATGATCTACTTCTCGAGCAAGAGCTCGAGCGACGGGCGCTACGTGCTGCAGTGCACGTTCGAGGTGGGCACGGACCTCGACCTCGCGAACGTCGACATCAACAACCGCGTCAACAAGGCGACGTCGAAGCTGCCGCCGGAGGCCGTCTCGGCCGGCATCTCCATCAAGAAGAAGTCGCCGGACATGCTGATGGCCATCGCCATCTACGCGCCCGACGGCCGCTACGACGACACCTACCTCTCGAACTACACGTCGCTGAACCTCGTCGACCCGATCGCGCGGACGAAGGGCGTCGGCAGCACGATGATCGTCGGGCAGCGCGACTACTCGATGCGGCTCTGGCTGCGGCCCGACAAGCTCACGAAGCTCGGGCTCACGGCGGGCGACGTGTCCGACGCCGTCAAGGAGCAGAACATCCTGCTGCCGGTCGGCGCCGTGGGTCAGCCGCCCGCGCAGCCCGGCGTCGAGTTCCAGTACGCGGTCAACACGAAGAGCCGCCTCGACCAGGTCTCCGAGTTCGAGGACATCATCCTCCGGACGCTCTCGGACGGCTCGATCCTGCGCGTGAAGGACGTCGCGCGGACGGAGCTCGCCGCGAAGACCTACACGAGCTTCGGCCGCTACAACGGCACGCCGGCGACGGTGCTCATCGTGTACCAGCTCCCGGGCGCGAACGCCCTCGAGACGGCGCAGGGCATCCGCACCCTGCTGACCGACCTCGAGCAGCGCATGCCCGACGGTCTCGAGTACGAGATCTCGCTCGACAACACGAAGTTCATCACGGCGTCCATCGACGAGGTCGTGCAGACCTTCTTCGAGGCGCTGCTGCTCGTGCTCATCGTGGTCTTCGTGTTCCTCGGGAGCTTCCGCACGACGCTCATCCCGATGTTCGCGATCCCCGTGTCGCTCGTCGGCACCTTCGCGCTCTTCGGCGTGCTCGGCTTCAGCATCAACATGCTGACGCTCTTCGGCATCATCCTCGCCATCGGCACCGTCGTGGACGACGCGATCTGCGTCGTGGAGTCCGTCGAGACCTACCTCGAGAAGGGGCTCTCCCCCGAGGAGGCGACGCGCAAGACGATGACGGACGTGTCCTCGGTGCTCGTCGCGTCGTCGCTCGTGCTCTGCGCGGTGTTCGTGCCCGTCGCGTTCATGGGCGGCATCACGGGGCAGCTGTACCGTCAGTTCGCGCTCACGATCTCGGTGTCGATCTGCCTGTCCACGGTCGTCGCCATGTCGCTCACGCCGGCGCTGTGCCGGCTCATGCTCCGCAAGCGCAAGCCCATGCGGGGACCGATCGGCTGGGCGCTCGAGGCGTTCAACAAGGGGCTCGGCGCCACGACGAAGGGCTACTCGGCGCTCACGCGCTTCATGATCCGGACGGTCATCGCCGGGCTCGTGTTCCTCGGCCTCATGGGCACCGGCTCGTGGACGCTGCTGAACGAGCTGCCGACGGGCTTCGTCCCCGACGAGGACCAGGGCTACTTCTTCGCGACGCTGACGCTTCCCGACGGCGCGTCGATGGAGCGCACGGACGTCATCGCGAAGCGCGCCGAGGAGGACCTCGCCGCGATCCCGGGCGTCGACCAGGTGCTCACGCTCGGCGGTCTCAACCTGCTCACGAACGCATACACCTCGAACAACTGCTCGTTCGTCGTGCTGCTCTCCGACTGGTCCGAGCGGCCGACGGCCGACATGCAGATCGAGGGCGTGCTCACGGCCGCGCGCCGGAAGCTCGGCGCGTACCCGGAGGCGATCGGCCTCGCGTTCTCGCCGCCGCCCATCCCGGGCCTCGGCAGCGCGGGCGGCTTCCAGTTCGAGCTCCAGGACCGCAGCGGCACCGCGACCTCCGCCGAACTCGCGGAGGCGGGCGCCTCCTTCGTCGAGGCCGCGCGGCAGCGCCCCGAGCTCACGGGCCTCTTCAGCGCGTTCCGCGCGAACGTCCCGCAGATCGACTTCCAGCTCGACCGCAGCAAGGCCAAGACGCTCGGCGTGCCGGTGAGCCAGGTGTTCCAGGCGCTGCAGATCTTCCTCGGCGGCCTGCAGGTGAACGACCTCACGCTCTTCGGGCGGCCGTTCAAGGTCATGGTGCAGGCGGAGCCGGAGTTCCGCGTGGACCCGGACAACCTGAACGCGATCTTCGTGCGCACCGGCGGCGGCGACATGGTGCCCATCCGCACGATGGCGACGATCGGCTCGACGACCGGCCCCGACCTCATCCAGCGCTTCAACATGTTCCGCACGTCGGAGATCAGCGGCGCGGCGTCGCCCGGGTACAGCTCGGGCCAGGCCATCCAGGCCATGGAGGAGGTCGCGGACGAGGTGCTCGGCGACGCCTACGGCTACGAGTGGACCGGCACGGCCTACCAGGAGAAGCAGGCGGGCGGCGAGCAGGTCGTCATCTTCGCGCTCGGCTTCCTGCTCGTGTTCCTCTTCCTCGCGGCCAACTACGAGAGCTGGGTCATCCCGCTCGCCGTGCTCCTCGGCCTGCCCATCGCGGTGTTCGGCGCGCTCTTCGGCGCGTTCATCCGCGGGTACATCAACGACGTGTACGTGCAGATCGGCCTCGTGCTGCTCATCGGTCTCGGCGCGAAGACGGCGATCCTCGTCGTCGAGTTCGCGAAGCAGCGGCACGAGGAGGGGCTGTCGGTGTTCGACGCCGTCGTCGACGCGGCGACCTCGCGCTTCCGACCGATCCTCATGACGGCGTTCAGCTTCATCCTCGGCGTCGTGCCGCTCGTGACGGCGGCGGGCGCGGCGGCCGGCTCGCGCCGTTCGCTGGGCACCGCGGTGTTCGGCGGCATGTGCGCCGCGACGCTCATGACGCTGCTCGTCACGCCGGTGCTCTACCGCATCTTCCAGGGCTTCGTGTCGAAGTTCTTCCCCGAGAAGAAGGGAGAGCAGGCATGAGCGCGCGCCTCGCCGTCCTCGCCGCCGCGCTCCTCGCCGCCTGCACGGTGGGCCCCGACTACGTGCCGCCGACCCCGCTCGACCCCGGGACCTTCCGCGGGGCGGAGAACACGGAGGAGAGCTTCGCCGACCTCCCGTGGAACGACGTCTTCCGCGACCCGGTCCTGCAGGACCTCGTGCGCACGGCGCTGCGCAACAACTACGACGTGCGGCTCGCCGCGGAGCGCGTGCTCGAGGCGCGCGCCCGCTACACGATCGTCGACGCGGACAACTACCCGCAGTTCGACGCGGTCGCCGACGCGGCGTGGCGGCGGGCGAGCGGCAACGGATCGACCCCGCTGCCGGCGGGCCTCGACCGCGACAGCCGGGACTTCTCGGCGGGCGGCCGGCTCACGTGGGAGCTCGACTTCTGGGGCCGCTTCGACCGGGCCTCGGAGGCGGCGCGCGCGGACCTGCTCGCGACGGAGTTCGGGCGCGTCGTCGTCCTCCAGACGCTCGTCACGGACCTCGCGGCGGCGTACGTCGTGCTGCTCGAGCTCGACGCGGAGCTCGACATCGCGCGGCGCACGCTCGAGTCGCGGGAGCAGTCGGCCGAGCTCGTGCGCCTGCGCCTCGAGCAGGGCGTCGCGAACATGGTCGAGATGCGCCAGGCGCAGAACCTCGTGCTCACGACCGCGCGGATCATCCCGGCCCTCCAGCTCGAGATCACGCGGCAGGAGAACTTCATCCGGCTGCTCGTGGGCGACCTCCCCGGCTCCGTGCCGCGCACCGACCTCGCCGCGAACCGCGAGCTCGAGGTGGACGTCCCGCCCGGCCTGCCGTCGCAGCTCCTCGAGCGGCGGCCCGACGTGCTCGCCGCGGAGATGGACCTCGTCGCGGCGAACGCGCGCATCGGCGAGGCGCGCGCGCTCCTCTACCCGAGCGTGCAGCTCACCGCGACGGGCGGCGGCGCGAGCGAGGACCTCGACGAGCTGACCCACGCGGGCTCCGGCTTCTGGTCGATCGTGCCGACCGTCACGCTGCCCATCTTCAACGCCGGGCGCCTGCGCGCGAACGTCGACGTGACCGAGTCGCAGCAGCGGCAGGCGGCGCTCGAGTACCTCGCGACGCTGCAGAACGCCTTCCGCGAGGTGGCCGACGCGCTCGTCACGCACGAGCGGACGCGCGACGTGCGCGGGGTGCAGGAGGAGATCCGCGCGACGCTCTCCGACCAGCTCGAGCTCTCGCGCGACCGCTACCGCGGCGGCGTCACGAGCTACCTCGAGGTGCTCGACACCGAGCGCAGCCACTTCGAGGCCGAGCTCGACCTCGTGCGCGCGATCCGCGACGAGATGCTCGCCACGATCGAGCTCTACCGCTCCCTCGGCGGCGGTTGGCAGGGCACCGCCGCCGACGCCGCCCGCGGCGTGCAACAGGTCGCGCGGGGCACGGACGGCGACGGCGACGTGTCCGGAGACGGGGACGGGGCCGCGGACGGCGACTGACGCCGGGGCCGGGGGGGAACCGGTCCCGGATGCGGGAGCCGGAAGCCGGACCGGGATCCGGAATCGGGAAACCGGATCGGGAATCGGGAAGCCGGAGCCGGGGTCCGGATCGGGACCCGGCAGGCGGCTCGGGATCCGGGAGCGGGAGGCCGGGTCGGAGAGCGGGAGCCGTGAGCGGGCACGCGGCGCGGGTCGACATGCTCGACCGCGGGCTCCCGCACCGGGCACGCGTCCCGGAGACGGAGCCGCCGCGGCGCCGGGACCACGGCCGACGCACTCGATGCGGCGATCGCCGCACCCCGTTCCGCGGCTCCCGGGCCGGCTTCGGGATCCCGGGTCCGCCCCCCGATCCGGAGCCCGATGCCCGGTCCCGCTTCCCGCATCCCGGTCCGGTTTCCCGATTCCCGGTCCGGCTTCCCGATTCCCGGTCCGGTTTCCGGATCCCGCATCCGGAACCGGAACCCCGCCCGGTCCCGGCCTCAGCCGCCGCGCGCCGCCTCGGCCCCGTCCCCGCTGCCGTCAGCCCCCGTCCCCGTCGCCGAGCTTCTCGTGCCAGGCGAAGGTCTCGAGCATGGCCTCGTCGTGGTGCATGTGGAGCCACGTGACGAAGAGCCGGTGTCCCAGCGCGAGGATCACGGCGCCGATGAACAGCCCGATGAGCCCGGAGAGCATCATGCCGCCGAGCGATCCGAGCAGGATGACGGCGAGCGGCACGTCGACGCCGCGCCCCATGAGCAGCGGGCGCAGCACGTTGTCGATGAGCGTGATGAAGACGCTCCACGCGAGGAAGAGCGAGCCGACGACGGCGGTGTCGTGGGTGAAGACCCAGAAGATCGCGGGGACGAGCACGAGCGCGGGGCCGACCTGCACGACGCACAGCAGGAGCGCGACGAGCGTCCAGATGCCGGCGAGCGGCACGCCCGCGACGACGAGCCCGAGCCCGGTGAGCAGCGCCTGGATGAGGGCGACGCCCATGATGCCGCGCGACACGCCGCGCAGCGTGGTCTCCGCGACCTTCGCGAGCTCGTCGCCGCGGTCACGCGCGAGCCGGCGGGCGATGCCGCGCGACAGCCGGTGCCCGGCGCGGGAGTGCACGACGAGCACGCCGGCGACGACGATCGCCGCGGCGAACTGGAGCAGGTCGAGGCTCACGCCGGCGACGGCCTCGAGCGCCCACGACCCGGCGGCCTGCAGCGAGGGCCCGAGCCGCTCGAGGGCGGCGCCGAGGTTGTAGGACGCGAGGTCCCAGAACTCCTTGAGCGACGGCCCGACGACGGGCCACTCCTCGATGCCGATGGGCGCCGGGGGCACCGCGAAGTCCTCGGCCTGCACGTACCCGACGAGGGTCCGCACGTTGTCGACGAGCGCGAACGCGAACACGACGACCGGCCCCACGACGACCACGAGCAGCAGGAGCGTGAGCGCGGCGGCGGCGGTCTTGGCGCGGTCGCCGAGCGCGCGGGCCATGCGCTTGTGCATCGGGTTGACCGCGACCGCGATGATCACGCTCCACAGGAGCAGCGCGAAGAACGGCTGGAGGATGCGGAAGCACCACGTCGCCCAGAGGACGAGGATGCCGACGCGGACGGCCATCTCGACGACGGTCGGGCCGTCGTCGGGCGCGGCGGCCGGGGGCGCGGCGGCGTGCGCCGCGGCGCCGGACGCGCCGGCGTCGTTCGGGGAGGGTTCGGTCACGACGGTCTCCCTCTCGCTCGGAGGTCGGCTCCCGGAGCCGACGGCGTGGGGCGGCTCACGGCACGCGTCGGAGCCGTGTCCCGGCTCCGTGAGCCGACGACGCGCGACGCGTCCGCGCCTCGCGACGCCTCCGCGCGGCGCGCCGCGGGGACGGCGGGGCGGGCCGGGGCGCTCCCCGACCCGCCCGCGCCGCGGGGGTCAGTCGGAGGACTCGCCGTCCGACTCGCCGCGGGCCTCGGCCGCGCGGGCGTCGTCCGCCGCCCAGAGCGCCTCGACGCGCTCCTGGGACGGGGGATCGATCGGGTTCTCCCAACCCCAGAACTGGATGGAGTTGAAGATGAGGATGTCGCCGACGAAGGCCGCGCCGTAGACCGGCAACGCGCGGAAGACGAGGAACACGCCCTCGCCCGCCCAGCGGTTGTCGAACTCGCGGTTCCACGTGTGGATCCGACGCGTCGCGTTGAACGGCCCGATGCAGCTCGTGCACATGAGGCCGGCGAGGAGGCCGCAGAGGACCGTGCGCTTCCAGAGCTTGTTCATGGTTCTCTCCCGTTCCTCAGATCTGCGGCCCGGAGCCGACACCGGCGCGGCTGATCGGGTTCACCCCGGTCCACCACTGCCACGAGTTGAAGATGAGGAGGTCGCCCAGGCCGCACACCACGTAGCCGGGGAAGACGAGGATGAAGATGCCCTCGCGCGCCCACTTGTTCTCGAACTCCATGTTCCACTTCGCCAGGTGACCGACGGCGTGGTTGGGTCCGAGACAGGCGGGCATCACGAGCAGGCACGCGACCAGGGCGAGCGCGGTCAGCGCACGTGCACGACGGGAGTGCATGGTGCTGCTCCTTCGGGGATGACGGGCGCGGCCCGACACCGGACCGACGGGTGCGGAGTATAGGAAGTGCGCGGTCGCGCCGGGAGCGCCGGACCCCGAGGCGCCGGGACCGCGGGTCGGCGCCCGCGCCGCCGCGGGCTCAGGTCTGCACGGGCGCGCCGCGCCGCACGACGGCGGGCGGCCCCGGCAGCTCGTCGGCGCGCTCCCCCCACCAGCGCCGGGCCTCGCGCCGCCCCCACGGCCGCAGGTCGAGCGCGCCGATCGAGGAGAGCACCTCGTGCACGGAGCCGGGCCGGGCGTCCCGGTCCTTGGCGAGGCAGCGGTTCACGAGCGCCTCGACCTCCGGGTGCACCTCGGTGGGCGCGCTCGCGGCGAGCGGGCGCGGGTCGTCGTTCACGACCGCCTGCCAGACCTCCATGACGGTGCGCGCCCGGAACGGGTCGCGCCCCGCGAGCAGGTAGTAGAGCACGCAGCCGACGGCCCAGATGTCGGCGCGCGCGTCGACGGTGAGCGGCGCCTCGAAGCGCTCCGGCGACATGTAGAGCGGCGAGCCCGTCACCTCCTCGGACTGCGTGACCTGCAGCTCGGCCGGCGCCTCGAGGTCCTTCACGAGCCCGAAGTCGAGCACCTTGACGACGTCCCAGTCGCCGCCGCGCGCGCACACGAGCACGTTCATCGGCTTGATGTCGCGGTGCGCCATGCCGAGGTCGTGCGCCTCCGCGAGCGACTCGCAGATCTGCCGCACGAGGTGGACCGCGCGCTCCTGCGGCACGGCGCCGTAGCGGTCGACGAGCTCCTTGAGCGTGAGCCCGGGCAGGTACTCCATCGCGTAGTAGAACTCGCCGGAGCTCGTGCGGCCGAAGTCGTAGATCTCGACGGTGTGCGGGTTGGTGAGCTGCGACGTGAGCTGCACCTCCTGCTGGAAGCGCGCGCGGGCCTGCGGCGTGACCCGGTCCGCGCGCAGCACCTTGACG
The DNA here is from genome assembly GCA_030428785.1 of bacterium. Lineage (GTDB taxonomy): Bacteria > Planctomycetota > B15-G4 > B15-G4 > B15-G4 > JAUIEF01. Next base: position 258 of record JAUIEF010000147.1, on the reverse strand, counting down.
GCGGCCGGCCGCGCGAACATGCGGTGCTCCGCGAGGTACACCGTGCCGATGCCGCCCTCGCCGAGCACCTTCACGACGTGGTAGTCGCCGTACTGGCGCGCGCGGTCGACGTGCGCCTGGAGCTCGAGGTTGCGGCCGGTGGAGAACACGAGCCAGCCCGCGAGCAGCACGACGCTCCAGAAGAGGACGTGCATCGACGTGCGGAGGCTCGCGAGGGTGCGGTGCCCCTCCTGGAGGTCGATCTCGGTGGCGACGCCC
>JAUIEF010000003.1 GCA_030428785.1 bacterium | reverse complement strand
GACGGCGACCTCGACGTCTTCGCCGGCTCGCTGTCCGCCGGCACGGAGCGCGTCTGGCGCAACGACGGCGGCGGCGTCTTCGTGAACCAGCAGGGCCAGATCCAGTCGATCAACGACTCGACGCTCGACCTGGGCTTCGGCGACCTCGACGGCGACGGCGACTACGACATGGTCACGGGCCAGGGCGAGTCGAACAACTTCACGAACCGCGTGTACAAGAACAACGGCGGCACGGACACGACCGCGCCGACGCTGCTCGGCCAGGACGCGCCGGTCATCTGGGGCATCCCGGAGACCGTGTTCCACGTGCGGTGCCAGGACGCGATCTCGGACGACGGCCAGAACAACATGTCGGCGACCTTCAGCTACACCACGAACGTCGGCAGCGGCAGCGGCACGGCGGTCGACATGGGCGGCGGCCTCTTCCGCGCGGCGGTCCCGACGGTCCCCGGGCTGAACACCATCGAGATCGACTGGGCCGTCTCGGACACGGCGGGCAACACGCTCAACGTGAGCGACGACCTCGAGCAGGCCGGCCGCTGGACGTACCTCGACGACGGCACGAACGGCATCGCCGGCACGCCCGCGCTGCAGCTCACCGGCCCGCAGACCGCCGGCTCGCTCACGACGCTCGAGCTCACGAACACGGCTCCGAGCGCGTTCAACGTGTTCTGGCTCGCGTTCACCGAGATCCCGACGCCCGTCTGGAACGGCACGATCTACGCGCTGCCCTTCAGCACGCAGCTCTTCGTGTTCTCCAACGCGCAGGGCTCGTTCAGCGCCTCGACGAACTGGCCCGCCGGCCTGCCGTCGGGCGTGAACGCCACCTGGCAGTTCGTCTGCCAGGACGCGTCGGTGATCTGGGGCGGCACGATCTCGAACGCCGTGCGCAGCACGACGCCCTGATCCGGGCGCTCGCCGCTCGGGGCTCCGGCCCCGCACCCCGCCGCCGCGCGCGACCCGACCGGGACGCGCGCGGCGGCTCCGCTTTCCGGACCCCGCGATCGGCTCCCGCCGACGACCCGCCGACGGGGATTCGTCGGCGCGGGACCTGCACCGGCGACGATCAGCGGTCATAATGAAGCGCCCCTCCGGCCGGGGCCGACCCGCCGTCGGCGGCGTTCCTCCGGGACGCGGCCGCGGGCCCTCGCCCACCTCCGAGACGTCCCGCCTCCATGAGCTTCCCGCGACCCGCTGTCCCCGCGTCGGCACGTCGGATCACCTTCGTCGTCCCGCCGGTCACGGCCGAGGACCGCTACGGGCCCATGGCGTCCGCGGGCAACTCGCTCCCGCCGCACGCCTTCCTGTACCTGGGCGCCGTCGCGCGCGAGGCCGGCTGGGAGGTGAGCATCGTCGACGGACCGGCGCTCGCGCTGGGTCTCAAGGAGTGCGCCGACGCCGTGCTCGCGACGGACCCGTCCGTCGTGGGCTTCACCGCGACGACCATGAGCATCGCCAAGGCGGCCCGCGTCGCCGGCTTCCTCAAGGAGGCCCGGCCGGACCTGCTCGTCATGGCGGGGGGGCCGCACCTCACGGCGCTCCCGGCGGAGACGCTCGAGCGCCTGCCGGTCTTCGACCTCGCGTGCGCCGGCGAGGGCGAGGCCGCGCTCGTCGCGACGCTGGGGCACCTCGACCGCGGCGAGGACCCGCGCGACGTCGCCGGCCTCGTCGTGCGCCTCGACGACGGCAGCGTGCGGGCCAACCCGCCCTCGACCGAGGAGGTCGACCTCACGACGCTCCCGTCGCTCGCCTGGGACCTGCTCGACGACTTCCCGAACCGCTACCACGCCGCGGCGACCTACCTCAACAAGACGCCGTTCAGCGACCTCATCGTCTCGCGCGGCTGCCGCTACCGCTGCACGTTCTGCGACAACCAGACCTTCGGTCGCTCGATCCGCGCGCTCCCCGTGCCGCGCATCCTCGAGAACATCGACCGGCTCGTGAAGGACTACGGCATCAAGTCGCTCTTCTTCACCGACGACTCGCTCATGACGCTGCGGAGCGACTTCGAGCAGGTCTGCGAGGGGCTCATCGAGCGCGGGTACGACCTCGAGTGGAGCATCAACGCCCGCACGAGCGAGATCGACGAGGAGATCCTCGCGCTCATGAAGCGCGCCGGCTGCTGGCAGATCTCCTACGGCGTCGAGAGCGGCAGCTGGGAGATCCTCAAGCGCATCAAGAAGGCCGCGACGCCGAACATGCAGGCGCGCGCCCTCGAGCTCACGGCCGCCGCCGGCATCAAGAGCAACGCGTACATCATCATCGGGTTCCCCGGCGAGACGCACGAGACGCTGCGCGAGACCGAGGAGTTCCTGAAGCACGTGCCCATCGACACGCTGCGCCTCACCTACTTCACGCCGTTCCCCAACACGGACATCACCGACGACCTCATCACGGACGGCGGCGAGATCGTCGCGGACTGGACGCGGCTGAACTTCTACAACATCGCGTACATCCCGCACGGCCTCACGCGGAAGGACCTCGAGCGCGCGTACCGACGCATCATGCTGCGCTTCTACACGCGGCCGCGGGTCCTCCTGTCGTTCCTGCCGCACCTCATCGTCCCGCGCAAGGCGAGCGCGCTGTTCCGCGGGACGTTCGGGCTCGGACGGCTGCTCGTGCAGGGCACGGGGACCGGCACCGGCGACGGCCCGGCCGTGGGGGAGTGCCGGACCTCGTAGGGCGCCCCGCCCGGTCCGACCGGCCATGAGGACGCGCACGATGATCCGGCTCGACGCGGTCCTGGGGCTGCCGCTGTGCCTCGTCGCGTTCGCCCTGGGCCTGCCGCGGCGGCTCCTCGCGCGGCGACGGCTCCCCGGGCGCCGCCCCGAGGACGGCCCCGTCCGGCGGATCCTCGTCGTGAAGTTCCTCGGCATGGGGAGCATCCTGCTCGCGACGCCGCTCCTCCGCCGGCTCGCCGCGGCGCACCCCGACGCGCGCATCACCTTCCTCACGCTCGAGTCGAACGGCGAGCTCGTGCGCCGGCTCGACTGGGTGGACGACATCGTCGTTGTGCCGAAGTCCGGCATCCTGCGGCTGCTCGCCTCCGTGCCGCGCCTGCTGCTCGCGCTGCGCCGCGAGCGCTTCGACCTGGCCGTCGACCTCGAGTTCTACTCGCGCCTGAGCAACCTCGTGAGCTGGGGCAGCGGCGCGCGCCGGCGCCTCGGCTTCTTCGTGCGCGCGCGGTGGCGCGGCTCGTTGCTCACGGACCCCGTGTACTTCAACCCGACGTTGCCGTACGCGGACGCCGTGCTCGCGCTCCTGCGCCCGCTGGGCGTCGAGCCGCCCGCGGCGCCGCGCCCGTCGCCGCCCCGCGCGACGCCCGACGAGCGCGCGGCCGCCGCGCAGCGCCTCGTGACGCTCGGCGTGCCCGAGGAGGGCACGCTCGTCGTCGTGAACGTGAACGCCTCCGACCTGTGCGTCGAGCGCCGCTGGCCCGGCGAGCGCTTCGCCCGCCTCGTCGAGCGCTTCCCCGCCGAGGTCGCGGCCGTCGACCGCTTCGTGTTCATCGGCGCGCCGTCGGAGACGTCCGTCGTGCAGTCCGTGCTCGACGGCGTCGCGCCCGCCGCGCTGCCGACCTGCCTCGACCTGAGCGGGCGCACGTCGCTGCTCGAGCTCATGGTGCTCCTCGAGCGCTCGGCGCTGCTCGTGACGAACGACAGCGGCCCCATGCACCTCGCCGCGGCCCTCGGCGTCCCGACGGTCAGCTTCTTCGGCCCGGAGACGCCCACGCTCTACGGCCCGCGCGGCGACGATCACCTCGTGTTCTACGAAGGGCACTGGTGTTCGCCCTGCCTGAGCGTCTACAACGCGAAGATCGCGATGTGCCACGGGCAGAACGAGTGCATGCGCAGGATCCAGCTCGACGACGTCGTCGCGCGCTCGGCGCGTTTCTGCCGCGAGCGCGTGGGGCTCGCTCCCCCGCGGCCCGTCGTCACGGAGTGGACGCCGTGAGCGGGGGTCGCCCGGGAGCCGCGCCCGCCGCCGGGGGGGCCGCCGTCGGCGCCGCTCGCCGCCGCGTGCTGCTCCTCGTGCCGCCGGCGCGGGACGTCGTCATCCGCGACTACTACTGCAGCAAGACGAGCCAGGCGAACTACCTCCACCCGCCGCTCGACCTCGCGGTGCAGGGCGGCTGGCTCCGCGAGCACGGCCTCGAGCCCGTGCTCCTCGACGCGACCGTCGACCGCCTGCCCGCGCCCGTCGCGCTGCGTCGCGCCGTCGAGGCCGCGCCCGACGCCGTCGTCGCGCTCGCCGGCGCCGTCGCCTGGGACACCGACGGCCCGTTCCTCCGCGACGTCGCGGCGCAGACAGGCGCGCCCGTGTTCGCGAGCGGCGACCTCTTCATGGAGGACCCGGTGCGCTCGCTCGCCGACGCGCCCTTCCTCGCGGGCGTGCTCACCGACTTCACGAGCGACGAGCTCGCGCGGCACCTCGCGGGCGAGGCCGTCGAGCGCGACGCCCTCGTGCTGGCCGACGACGACGGCCGCGCCTTCCGGCGCACGCGCGGCGCGCGGCCGATCCCCGTGCCGGCGCACGACCTCTTCCTCGGGCACGACTACCGCTACGCCTTCGCGCGCGCCGTCCCGATCGCCGGCATCTACGTCGGCTACGGCTGCCCGTACACCTGCAGCTTCTGCATCATGGGCGAGCTCGGCTCGTCGGTACGCCCCGCGCCCAACGTCATGGACGAGCTGCGCCGCCTCCGCGACCTCGGCGTCCGCGAGCTCTTCGTCCAGGACCAGTGCTTCGGGCAGCCCCGCGCGCCCTTCGACGCGCTCCTCGACGCGATGATCGAGGAGGACCTCGGCCTCGGCTGGTGGACGTTCACGCGCGTCGACGTCCTCGACCGCGAGCTCGCCCGCAAGATGCGCGCGGCCGGCTGCCACACGGTCATCATGGGCGTGGAGTCCGTGTCGCCCGAGATCCTCGAGAACCACCGCAAGGGCTACGGCCCCGACCTCGTGCGCAGCGCGTTCGCGCTCGCCGAGGAGGAGGGCCTGCGCACGGCCGCGACCTTCCTCCTGGGCCTCCCCGAGGAGACCGAGGAGACCATCCAGGCGACCATCGACTTCGCGTGCTCCCTGCCCGCGGACTACGCGTCCTTCAACGTCGCCGTGCCGCGCGCCGGCACGAAGCTCCGCGCGCGCGCGGTCGAGGAGGGGCTCGTCGACGAGGACCTCGTCGTCATGGACCAGTCGGGCTTCGAGCCGACGCTGCCCACGCGCGGGCTCTCTCCCGACGACCTCCGCCGCTGGCGCCGCCGCGCCGTGCGCTCGTTCTACCTGCGGCCGCGCTACCTCTGGCGCCGGCTGCGCCACCTGCGCTCGGTCGCGGAGGCGCGGATGCAGGCGCGCGAGGCGTGGGCCCTGCTGCGCAACCTCGCCCTCAAGTGAGGGCGCACGGGTGAAGGACGGCGCGCGGCTGCCGCACCTCCTCGGCGTGCTCCTCGTGGCCCTCGTGGTCCGGCTCGTCGCGCACGGCGAGTTCGCGGACGCGCCCGACACCTTCGCGCCGCTCGTCGACAGCGAGGCGTACATGCTCCAGGCGCTGCGCGTCGCGCAGGGGCGCGACCTCGTCGACGGCGTGTACTTCCAGGCGCCGCTCTACCCGTGGGTGCTCGGGCTCACGTACCGGGCGGCGGGCGTCGGCACGGACCTGCCGGCCTGGGACGTCGAGCGCGCGTCCGAGCTGCCGCCCGACGTCGTCGCCGCGGCGCGGCGCGCGGGGACGCGGCTCAACCTCGTGCTCGGGCTGCTCGTCGTCGCGCTCGTATGGCGCGTGGGCGAGCGGCTCTTCGGACCGGCGGCGGGGGTCGCGGCGGGCCTGCTCGCGTCGCTCCACGGTCCGTCGATCTTCTACGAGGGTCACCTCCTCAAGGTCACGCTCTCGCTGGTCTTCCTGCCGTGGGCCGTGCTCGCGGCCGTCCGCGCGGCGCGGCGGGGCGGGGCCGCGCCGTGGATCTGGTGCGGCCTCGCGCTGGGGCTCGGCGGGCTCGTCCGCGGCAACCTCCACCTGCTCACGCCGCTCGCGGCGCTCGCGCTGCTCGTCGCGGGGCTGAAGGCCCGCCGCCCGGTTCCGGCGCTCCTCTCTTGCGTCGCGCTCTTCGCCGGCCTCGCCCTCGCGCTCGCGCCCGTCGTGGCGCGCAACTCCGTCGTCGCGGGGCGGCCCGTGCTCTCGACGGCCGCCGGCGGGACGGCCTTCTGGCTGTGCAACCACGCGGGCAACTCGACGGGCCTCGTCGAGCACACGCACCTCAACCGCCAGGTCCCGCTCCACGAGATCGAGGACTGGACGGCGCGCACCGAGGCGGCGCTCGGGCGCGAGGTGACACCCGCCGAGATCAGCTCGTACTGGATGGGGCGCGCGCTCGACGACATCGCGGCGGACCCGGGGCGCTGGCTGCTCGTGGAGCTCCGCAAGCTCGGGCTGCTCTGCTCGCGCTACGAGGCGCCGGACAACGCGTCGTGGGAGCTGGGGCAGGAGGCGTCGGCCGTGCTCGCGTGGACGCCGGTGCGCTACGGCACGCTCCTGCCGCTCGCGCTGGGCGGCGCGCTCCTCGCGTGGTCGTGGCGTCGACGCCGCGAGGGTGCGGGCGCCGGACGCACCGCGCTCGTGCTCGCGCTCGCCGGCTACGCGGCGACGCTCCTGCTCTTCAACATCTCGTCGCGCTTCCGCATGCCCGTCGTCGTGCCGCTCTTCGTGTCCGCGGGCGTGCTCCTCGCCGGGCTCCGGGCGCTCGCGGCGCGGGAGGTGCGGACGTCGACGCGGGTCGCCGCGGCGGTCGCGGTGCTCGCCGGGCTGCTGCTCACGCGCGCGTCCGAGGGGCCGCTCGGGCCGCTCACGGAGGTCGAGCTCGCGTCGCACCGGGTCACGCGCCTCCACAACCGCGCGCTCGTCGCGCTCGACCGCGGCGCGATCGACACCGCGGACGAGGACCTGCAGCGGGCGCTCGGGATCGGGCGCGGCGTGGGCAAGGTCGCGCCGGACGTGCTCGTGTCGCTCGGGTCGCTCGACCGCGCCGCGGGGCTCGAGGCGGCGGACGCGGGACGCGCGGAGGAGGCCGCGGCGAAGCGCGCGTCGGCGGAGACCGCCGCCCGGCTCGCCCTGCGCGCGCAGCCCGCGCACGCCGGCGCGCACCGCCTGCACGGCATGCTCGCGTACGACGTCGGCGCCTGGGACGAGGCCGCCGCCGCCTTCCAGGAGGCCCTCGCGGCGACGCCGCTCGACCGCTCGGCCCGGCAGTACGCGGCGCTCGCCCTCCTGCGGGCCGGCCGCGCCGAGGAGGCCCTGGGCGCCGCCGAGCGGCTCGTCGCCCACCGACCCCGCCACGACGACGGCCACGGGCTCCTCGCGCTCGCCGCCTGGGCCGCCGGCGACGCGGACCGCGCGCGCGAGGCGCTCGCCCGCTACGACGCGCTCGTCGTGGAGGCGCGGGCCGCGGGCGCCGGCGTGCGCCTCGACGAGCAGCCGGAGTTCGCGACGATCCGCGAGGGCCGCCGCTTCTTCGAGCGCGTCGACCCGGGCTTCGGCGCGATCGTCTGCGGCGGCGAGGACGCCGACACGATCCTCGAGGTGAACGGCGGCGGCGTCGCGCTCTTCGACGGCGACGACGACGGCGACCTCGACGTGCTCCTCGTGAGCCCCGGCGCCTTCCCCGCGCCCGGCGCCGTCGTGGGCGGCACGAACCGGCTCTACCGCAACGACGGCGACTGGGAGTTCACCGACGTCACGGCCGGCAGCGGCGTGGACGTCGCCGCGTACTGCAACGGCGTCGCGGTGGGGGACGTGGACGCCGACGGCCGCCGCGACATCTACCTCACCTGCCTCGGCGAGAACGTGCTGCTCCTCAACCGCGGCGACCTGCGCTTCGAGCGCGCGCCGGACGCCGCGGGCGCGGCGGGTCGCGCCGACGAGTGGAGCACCTCCGCCGTCTTCACGGACGTCGACCGCGACGGCGACGCGGACCTCTACGTCGTGAACTACCTGGCCTTCGACCCGGCGGACCCGCCGCGCGACGGGCACGACGGACGGCGCTGCCGCTGGAAGGGCATGCCCGTCATGTGCGGGCCGCAGGGGCTGCCCGTCCAGGGCGACCGCTACTTCCGCAACGACGGCGGGCGCTTCACGGACGCGACGGCGTCCGCCGGCTTCGACGTCGAGCCGGGCTTCGGCCTCGGCGTGCTCGACGGCGACTTCGACGGCGACGGCAACGCGGACCTCTACGTGTCGAACGACTCGACGCCGAACTTCCTGTTCCTCGGCCGCGGCGCGGGGGCGGTGGAGGAGTCCGGCCTGTTCTCGGGCGCGGCGCTCTCGTCGCGCGGCCGCGAGCAGGCGGGCATGGGCATCGCCGCGGGCGACCTCGACGGCGACCTCGACGAGGACCTTCTCGTCACGAACTTCTCCATGGAGCCCAACGCGCTCTACCGCAACGCGGGCGACGGACGCTTCGAGGACGACGCGGACCCGTCGGGGCTCGGCGGGCCGTCGCGCACGCTGCTCGGCTGGGGCGCGGCCTTCGTGGACGTGGACCTCGACGGCGACCTCGACGTGGTCACCGCGAACGGACACGTGTACCGCCAGGCGGACGCGCCCGGCACGGACACCTCGTACGCGCAGCCCGACCGCCTGTGGCTCAACGACGGGGACGACGGCTTCCGCCTCGTCGACTGGCCGGGCGACGCGCCGGCGGTGAGCCGCGCGCTCGCCGCGGGCGACCTCGACGACGACGGCCTCCCGGACCTCGTCGTCACGCGGCGCTCCGGGCCGCCGATCGTCTGGCGCGGCGTCGGCGCGGGCCGCGCGACCGCGACGCTCCGCGTGCGCCTCGACGGCCCGCCCGGGGACCCGGACGCGCTGGGCGCCGTCGTGCGTTGGACGGACGGGTCGGGCGAGCGCGCGCGCCGCGTGCGGGTGAGCGCCGGCTTCCAGGCCTGCGGCGACCCGCGACCGGTCTTCGCGTGGCGCGGGCCGGGCGAGCTCGCGGTGACGCTCCCCGACGGCCGCGCGTTCACGCGCCGCGTCGACGGTCCCGGCGCGCTCGCGCTCGACACGACGACCGGGACGTGGACCGCGCTCGTGGTCGCGACGTCCACGCAGGGAGCCGCGACCGGGCGCGCGGCGGAGGCGCGCTCCCGCGAGGCGACGTCGGGCAGCCCGACGGGGACGCCTGGCGGCGCGCCCGACCCGGGCCCGGCGTCGACGAGCCCGCGCACCCCGTCCGCTCCGGCGACCGCCGCGCTCGACGCCCCGCTCGCCGGCGAGGACCTCGACCGCCTGCGCGCCGCGCTCGACGCGATGCGCGCCGGCCTCCCGGAGCGCGTGCACGACCTCCTCGGTCCGCTCCTCGAGCGCGAGCCCGTCCACGCGGACGTCGCGTTCGTGGCGGGCTCGGCCGCCTCCGACCTCCAGGAGTACGGCGAGGCCGTCGAGCTCCTCTCGACCGCCGTCGCCCGCGACCCGAAGTACCTGCCCAACGCGAGCGCGCTCGGCTTCGCGCACCGCAGGCTCGGCGACTTCGACGCGGCGCGCGACGTCTTCGCGCGCATCACCGCCGCCGACCCGTCCAAGCACAAGGCGCACTACGGGCTGGGCCTCGTCGCCCTCGACGTGGGCGATCTGCCCGCCGCGCGCGCCGCGCTCACCGAGTCGCTGCGCCTCGCGCCCGGCTACCTCAAGGCCGAGTACGCGCTCGCACGCCTGCTCGAGCGCGAGGGCCGCCTGCCGGAGGCGCTCGAGACGGTGACCGACGTCGTCGAGCGCTGGCCCTCGCACGACGAGGCGCTCTACCTGCAGGGCCGGCTGCTCACCGCGCTCGGGCGGACCGACGAGGCGACCGCGGCCTTCGAGCGTCAGCGCGCGGTGTACGCGGTCAAGGAGTCCCTCGCGGGGCTCGCCTCGGCCCTCGGCACCCCGGCCGACGGCCCCGCGCTGCGCCTCCGCATGGCCGAGCTCCAGCTCGGGATCGGCGACGTCGGGGAGGCGCGGCGCGCCCTCCGCGCGGGCCTCGCGCTCTTCCCCGACGACGCGGGGCTGCGGGAGGCCTGGCTCCGGCTCGCGGCCCAGCCGGCGGGGGACGAGGACGACCGCGACGACGACACCTGACCGGCGCGCCCCGGTCCGGTTCCGCGCGTGGTTCCGGCCCTCCGCCTGGGTACCATGACCGGCTCACTCCGGTTGGTGGAGGGCGGTGTGACGACCTACGAACGGTGCACGCGCATCGTGGCCACGATCGGTCCGGCGAGCGCCTCGCCGGCCATGCTCGAGCGGTTGATCCGCGCGGGCGTCGACGTGGTCCGGCTCAACTTCTCGCACGGGACGCAGGAGTGGTTCCGGCGCGTCGTGACGGACGTCCGCAAGGTGTCCCGACGGCTCGACCGGCCCGTGGCGATCCTCCAGGACCTGTGCGGCCCGAAGATGCGCGTCGGCCGCGTCCAGGACGACGCCGTGCCGCTGCGCAGCGGGCGGACCGTCGAGCTCGTCGAGGGGCGCTCGGCGAAGGTCGTCGGCACGCCCGACAGGCTGCAGGTCGAGGCGGCCGGCGCCATCAAGCGCCTCGGCGAGGGCCAGACGATCCGCCTCGCGGACGGCCTGCTCGAGCTGCGCGTCACGGAGCCCACGGCCAAGGGCGTGCTCGCCAAGGTCATCCACGGCGGCGTGCTCCGCTCGCGGCAGGGCGTGAACATCCCGGGCGCCGACCTCGGCGTGAAGGCGCTCACGCGCAAGGACCGCGCCGACCTCGCGTTCGGCCTCGAGCTGGGCGTCGACGCGGTGGCCCTGTCCTTCGTGCAGGACGCCGACGACATCCTGAGCCTGCGCCGCATCCTCGACCGGCACGGCAAGCGGCCGTTCGTCATCGCGAAGATCGAGCGCGCGTCGGCCATGCGCAACCTGCGCGACATCCTCGAGGTCACGAGCGGCGTCATGGTCGCCCGCGGCGACCTCGGCGTGGAGATCGGCCTCGAGAAGGTGCCGCTCGCGCAGAAGCGGATCATCCGCGAGGCGCTCGCGCGCCGGCGCCCGGTCATCACGGCGACGCAGATGCTCGAGAGCATGATCGACCGGCCGACGGCGACGCGCGCCGAGGTGTCGGACGTGGCGAACGCCGTGCTCGAGGGCACGGACGCGCTCATGCTCTCCGGCGAGACCGCGGTGGGGAAGCACCCCGTCGAGGCGGTGCGGACGCTCGTCGACGTGGCCGTCGAGGCCGAGCAGGACCCGGGCAACCTCATCGAGTGGTTCGGCAACGACTTCCTCATCGAGGACCCGGCGCAGGCGGTGACGCGCGCCGCGCGCCTCGCCGCGCGCGCCGTGGGCGCGCGGGCGATCGTCGGCTTCTCGAACTCCGGGCGCACGCTGCGGCTCATCGCGAGCCAGCGCCCGCGCCGCGCGATCTTCGGCTTCAGCCACGAGGACGCGACGCTCCGCCGCATGAAGTTCTTCTGGGGCGTCAAGCCGCTCAAGACCGCCCCGGCGTCGTCGGTGTCCGCCATGGTCGCCGCGGCCGAGGTGAGCCTGCTCGAGGACAAGCTCGTGCACCGCGGCGACCGCCTCGTCATCGTGTGCGGCCAGCGCATCCACACGGGCGCGACGAACTCGCTCCACATCCACACGGTGGGGGAGCCGCTCGGCGAGACGCGGAAGCCTCCGCCGCGCCGGCGTCGACGCACGCGCTGAGCCGGGACGGTCAGGGCGCGCGGAAGTACCGCGCGAGCGCGAGGCCCTGGTCCTGGTACGCCGAGGTCTCGCCGCCGTAGAGCACCGCGCAGGGCTCGACCGTGCGCGACCACTGGAGCCGGAAGATCGGCTGCCCGTGCGTCACGCGGAAGGGGACGTCGTGCGGGCGCACCTCGAGCACGGCGCGCGCGCCGTCGGGGCTCGCCGGGCCCCAGCCGAAGCCCGGGTCGAAGAAGCCGGCGTAGTTCGTGCGCAGCTCGCCCATGCCGACGTCCCACGCGAGCATCTCCGCCGCGAGGTCCGGCGGCACGCGCACGCGCTGCGCGGACGCGAGGATGTAGAAGGCCTCGGGCTCGAGCGTGAGCGCGCCGCGCGCGTCGGCGTCCACGGGCTCGAAGAACGCGTGCGGGTCGTGGGCGCCGGAGCGCTCGAGGTCGAGCACCGGCGCGTCCGTGCGCGCGCGCCAGCCGACGGGCGCGCCGGGCGCGTCCGCCTCGAGGCTCAGGCCGAGCAGCAGCGACGCCTCGTGCACCGCCGACGGCGCGCCGCCCGGCACGAGGTCGTCCGCGACGACGCGCGCGGCGAGCTCGTCGTCCGTGAGCCGCGGCCGCCCGCGCACGAAGCGCGACTGGTTGAGCCGCTGCCCCGTCCGCACGCGCACGTCGAACGACCGCGGCACGACCTCGAGCCACAGCGGACCGGCATAGCCGTCGGGCACGTCGTCGAAGCGGTCGTGCCGGTCGACGACGGTCCGCGTGAAGACGTCGATGCGCCCCGTCGACGAGCGTGGGTTCGCGCGCGCCCGCACGCCGCGCGGCAGCGCGAGCTCCTCGAGCAGCCGCACGAGGTAGACGCGCCCGCGCCGCAGCACGGCGCCGTCCTCGAGCGGCAGGCGCTCCTCGACGAGGTCCGCGACCTCCTCCTCGACCGTGCCCGCCGTGGGCAGGAAGCCCGACCGGATCGCGAGCGCCTCCGTGCCGAGCCGCAGGTCGAGCGTCGTGGGCTGGCGCTGCACCGGGTCGAGCGGTCGCACGGCGCGGACCGCGCCCTCGGCGAGCAGGCCGTCGATCTGCGCGTGGGTGAGGATGCCGTCGGTCACGGGCGGTCGGCGGGGGAGTCGGGGACGTCGGGGCGGGGCGGGCGGAGCGGGCAGCGGGTCGGCGGGCGCCGGTGGGGAGGCCGGGGCCGCCGGAGAGCGGTGCGGGCGCGGGGTTTGCGTCCGTCGCCCCCCCGGGTGAGGAGCCGGTGAGGACGCGCGGTGCGGCGGCCGCGAGGTCCCCGGCCGCCTTGACCTTGCGCGGGGCGACCAGTAAACCGTCGCGGATGAAGATCCACGAATACCAAGCCAAACAGCTCTTCCGCGAGGCCGGAATCCCGGTCCCGCAGGGCGTCGTGGCGACCGACCCCGACGGCGTCGCCGCGGGCTTCGACGAGCTGGGAGGCCCGCTCGCGGTCGTCAAGGCGCAGATCCACGCGGGCGGTCGCGGCAAGGGCGGGGGCGTCAAGCTCGTGCGCTCCGCCGCCGAGGCCCGCGAGGCCGCCGCCGCCATCCTGTCCAAGCCGTTGGTCACCCATCAGACGGGACCCGACGGCCAGCCCGTGAAGACGTTGCTCGTCGAGGCGGGGTCGGACATCGACCACGAGTACTACGTGGGCATCACGCTCGACCGCAGCAAGGGCAAGCCCGTGCTCATGGCGAGCACCGAGGGCGGCATGGACATCGAGACCGTCGCCGCCGAGACGCCCGAGAAGATCCTGAAGGTCGCGATCAACCCGGACGCCGGGCTGCAGGCGTGGCAGGCGCGCACGATCGCCTACGGCCTCGGGCTCCCCGCCGAGAGCATCAAGCAGGCGACGAAGGTCTTCACGGCGCTCGTCGACCTCTTCCTCGCGAAGGACGCGTCCATCGTCGAGGTGAACCCGCTCGTCACGACGAAGGACGGCGGCGTCGTCGCGCTCGACGGCAAGATCAACTTCGACAGCAACGCGCTCTACCGTCACCCCGAGATCGTCGCGCTCCGCGACATCGACGAGGAGGACCCGCGCGAGGCGCAGGCCGCCGAGGTCGGGCTCGCGTACATCGCGCTCGACGGGAACATCGGCTGCCTCGTGAACGGCGCCGGCCTCGCCATGGGCACCATGGACACGATCCAGGCGGCGGGCGGCAGCCCGGCGAACTTCCTGGACGTGGGCGGCGGCGCGACCGCCGAGCAGGTGTCGGCCGCGTTCAAGATCATCCTGAGCGACCCGGCCGTGAAGGCCATCCTCGTGAACATCTTCGGCGGCATCATGAAGTGCGACGTCATCGCCGAGGGCATCCTCGCCGCGGCGAGCGAGACGAAGCTCTCCGTGCCGCTCGTCGTGCGCCTCGAGGGCACGAACGTCGAGCGCGGTCGCGAGCTGCTCGAGACCTCCGACCTCGACATCATCACGGCCAGCGACCTGGCCGACGCGGCGGCGAAGGCCGTCGAGGCCACGCAGGGAGCCGCGGCATGAGCATCCTCGTCGACAAGAACACGCGCGTCGTGACGCAGGGACTCACCGGCAAGACCGGCATGTTCCACACGAAGCAGGCGATCGAGTACGGCACGCGCGTCGTGGGCGGCGTGACGCCCGGCAAGGGCGGGACGACCGTGCTCGGCGTGCCCATCTTCGACACGGTCACCGAGGCCGTCGCGGAGACGGGCGCGGACGCCGCGGCGATCTACGTGCCGCCGCCCTTCGCGGCCGACGCGATCCTCGAGGCCGCCGGCGCGGGCGTGCCGCTCGTCGTGTGCATCACCGAGGGCATCCCCGTCACGGACATGATGCGCGTGAAGTCCGAGCTGCGCGGCGGCGACACCCGCCTCGTGGGCCCGAACTGCCCGGGCGTCATCACGCCCGGCGAGTGCAAGATCGGCATCATGCCCGGCTACATCCACCGGCCCGGTCGCATCGGCGTGCTGAGCCGCAGCGGCACGCTCACCTACGAGGCCGTCTGGCAGCTCTCGACGCTCGGCCTCGGGCAGAGCACCTGCGTGGGCATCGGCGGCGACCCGGTGAACGGCACGAACTTCATCGACGTGCTGTCCGCGTTCCAGGCCGACCCCGGCACGGACGCCGTCGTCATGATCGGCGAGATCGGCGGCACGGCCGAGGAGGAGGCCGCCGAGTACATCCGCGACCACATGACGAAGCCCGTCGCCGCGTTCATCGCGGGGTCGACCGCGCCGCCCGGCAAGCGCATGGGCCACGCGGGCGCGATCATCTCGGGCGGTTCCGGAACGGCCGCCGACAAGATCGCCGCGCTCACCGAGGTGGGCGTGACGATGGCGGAGACGCCGGCCGGCATCGGGGCCGCCATGGCCCAGGCCCTCGAGGAGGCCGGCATCCTGGCCCGCTCGAAGGACTGACGGGACGGGCGGGGCCCCGTGCGGGGGGTGACCCGGCGGGGCGCCCCCGGGCCCCGGGCGCGGCCGTCCGCGCGCCCCGCGTCTCGATCGCCGCGGCACGCCTCGGTCGACGGCCGCGCTTCCCCCGGCGGCGAGTGCGCCGCCCGACGGCAGAGCCTATACTGCGCGGATCGCCCGACCGGAGCACGACCCGTGATCCCCGACGCCCCCCTTCCGAGCGCCCTCGCCGTCGGTATCCCCGGCGGGTGGGAGTGGATCATCATCCTTCTCGTGGTCCTCATCTTCTTCGGGAACCGGATCCCCGGCATGGCGCGGTCCCTGGGCTCGGGCATCAACGAGTTCAAGACCGGCCTGCGCGAGGGCCAGGACGGCGGCGGGAAGAGCGATCCGGAGAAGCTCGGCGACGGCTCCGCGAAGTCCGGCGGCGAGGGTTCGTGAGCCCCGACCTCTCGGTGATCGTCCTCGCGGGCGGCGACGCCCGGCGCCTCGGCGGGCGCAAGGCCGACCGGCGCGTGCGCGGCCGACGGCTCGTCGACCCGGCGCTCGAGCTCGCGCGCGGGATCTCGGACGACGTCCTGCTGCTCGGCCGGGGGCGCGACCTGCCGGCGCCCGGCGCGCGTCCCGTCGACGACGTCGCGGGGATCGACGGACCGCTCGCGGGGCTCGCCGCGGGACTCTCTGCGGCGCGGCACCCGTGGTGCCTGCTCCTCCCGTGCGACCTGCCCGACCCGAGCGCGGCGGTCGTCACGCGGCTCCTCGCCGCGCGCGACGCGACGCCGGACGCTCGCGCGATCGTCGTGTCGACCGGCGGCCGACCGCAACCCTTCCACGGCCTGTACCACCGCGACACGGGCGACGTCGCGCGGCGACTCGGCGCCGCGGGCGGCCGCACCGCCTCGCTGCGCGCGCTCCTCGCGGCGCTCCGCGAGGACGGGCGCCTGCTCGAGGTCCCGCTCGCCGCTCTCGGCGCGGACGCCGACGGGCGCTTCCTGCGCGACGTGGACACGCCCGCCGACCTGGCCCGCCTGCGCCGCGGCCGCCGCTCGGCCTGACACCGCACACCCGGGAGACGAGGACGCCCCCATGAGCCTTCTCAAGCACGACATCATGGAGCCCGTGCGCGCCGGTCTCTCCGAGACCGACCGGATCCTGCGCGAGGAGCTCTTCGTCGACGACGCCGAGGACGTGGCGCGGCTCATGGACCACATCGGCCAGTTCTCGGGCAAGCGCCTGCGGCCGGCCATGGTGCACCTCTGCGGCGGCCTCGTGGGGGGGCGCAACCACGAGCTCGCCGTGCTCGGCGCCATGCTCGAGGCGCTCCACATGGCGACCTTGCTGCACGACGACGTGCTCGACGGCGCGGAGAAGCGGCGCCGCGTGCCGACGCTCAACGCGGAGCACGGCAACCACATCCCGATCCTGCTCGGCGACCTCATCTACGCGCGGACCTTCGACCTCTCGCTGCGCCTGCCCACGCTCGACGCGGCCTTCGAGATCTCGGCCATGACGCAGTCCATGTGCCGCGGCGAGATCGAGCAGGGCTTCTTCCGCTTCGACGGGACGCAGCCCGACGAGACGCGCTACTTCCGCATCATCCAGGGCAAGACGGCGGCCATGTTCAAGACCGCCTGCGAGCTCGGCGTGAAGTACGGCGGCGGCACGGAGAGCCAGGCGCGCACGATGGCGCAGTTCGGCATCGACGTGGGCACGGCCTTCCAGATCATCGACGACTGCCTGGACGTCGTGGGGGACGAGTCCGTCGCCGGCAAGTCGCTCGGCACGGACCTCGAGACCGGCAAGGTCACGCTGCCGGTCATCCGGCTCGCGCGCGGGCTCGACGACGCGCGCCTCGAGGACCTGCGCAAGCTGCTCTGCGGCGAGACCGCCGGCTCGCGCCGCGAGCTCCTGCGCTCGGAGTTCTCGCTCGAGGAGGCCGTCGTCGAGTGCCACGAGGAGGCGGACAACCACCTGCGCCGCTGCCTCGAGCACCTCGAGGGCTTCCCGTCCGGCCCGGAGCGCCAGAGCCTCCAGGACATGTGCACGTTCATCCTCGAGCGGTCGTACTGACCGCCTCCCCGCGCGAGGGACGAAGCCGCCGTGGCGTTCCGCCCGAACTGGTACGACGAGAACGGACCGCGCACGTCCTTCGGGCGCAGCCTGCAGGACTGGTCCGCCTTCAAGCTCATCGCGGTCGCGACGCTCGGCGTCTTCGTCCTGCAGATGGTGTTCCAGACGGCGGGCATCGGGCTCAGCGCGTGGTTCGGCCTGCACGCCTGGTACGCGACCGCGGACGGCGTCACCTTCAACTACCTGTTCCCCGTGCAGCTCGTCACGTACATGCTGCTGCACGCGGGCACGAGCCACATCCTCTGGAACATGTTCTTCCTCTGGATGTTCGGGCGGGAGCTCGAGGGGATCATGGGGCGCGCGTCCTTCCTGCGGATGTACGTCGCGGGCGGCGTGTTCGGCGGGCTGTGCCAGTGGGCGCTCGCGCTCGTCGAGGGCAGCCCGGGGTCGACGATCGGCGCGTCCGGCGCGGTCTACACCGTCATGGCGCTCTACGCCTGCAAGTGGCCGCGGCGGCAGATCCTGCTGCTCATCCCGCCCATGCCCGTCCCGGCCGCGCTGCTCATCGGCCTCAAGGTCTTCTTCGACATCCAGGGCGCCATGCAGCCCGGCTCGAACACGGCGCACCTCGCGCACCTGGGCGGCGCGCTCGTGGGCGTCCTCTGGTTCAAGCGCGGCGACGTCGTCCAGCAGGTCCAGATGAAGCGGCGCCGCGAGAAGGCCCAGAAGGACGCCGAGGCCCACTCGGGCGAGCGCCGGGAGATGGACCGCATCCTGGCGAAGATCCAGGCGTCCGGCCTCGGCTCCCTCGACAAGTCCGAACGCAGCTTCCTCGACAAGCGCAGCCGCGAGCTCCGGCAGAAGACGGGACGCTGACCGTCCGCCGGGACGCCCCCGTCCGGGACGCGACGCCCCGCTCGGGTGTTGCCCCCTCCGGCCGCGCCCCGGAAGATCGAACCTCCGACGACCGCCCGACGACCACCCCGTGGAGAGTCGCCATGGTATCCCTCGCCCGCCTCCGCACGCCGCTCCTCGTGATGCTCCTGGCCCTCGCCGGGACGCTGTCGACCGCCTCCGCGCAGATGGTCGGGGAGCACGACCTCCGCATGCCCGACCACCTCACGGGCTTCTGGAAGAAGTGGTGGGACGCCAAGGAGAACGGCGACACGGACGAGATGAACGAGATCGTCCGCGGGAACCGTGAGGGCGCCGAGGAGGCGCTCGACCTCATCCTCGACGACCTCTCGCAGCAGGAGGTCGAGGTGCTTCACCACGAGGCGCGCACCCTCGCCTGGACGCTCGACGACGTGACGCGCAACGAGCGGTACATCAGCCGCGTCCGCCTCGTGCTCGAGATGCCCATGAAGGACCGCGTGCGTCGCTACCGGGCGCGGCGCAACCTCTGGGACGCCATCGACCTCGAGAACGACGCGAAGGAGCGGCGCGCCGTCGAGTCGTGGATCGCGGCCGAGCGCGCGTACAACGCCGTGCAGGAGGAGTTCGAGTCCCTCGGCGACTACGAGCAGGCCATGCTCTGCCTGTCCCGCTGCGAGCAGATCGAGAAGTCGCGCGACCGGCCGTGGGAGCGCTCGCAGTACCTCAAGCAGGTCGTCGCGATGGGCGAGAAGCTGCCCTTCCGCGAGTCGCTCGTGTCCGAGGCCCAGCAGGCGCTCGACGCGCTGAAGTCCATGGGCGTCGACCCCGACGCGCCCAAGCCGGAGAGCCTCAAGGACGAGGAGGAGGAGGCGGGCGTGTCCGGCGGCTTCGGGCTCGAGGCCTTCGCCGAGGGCAGCGAGTGGCAGGAGTTCCCGCTCGAGCGCGAGGCGCCCAAGAAGGGCATCAGCGGCGTCGCGCTCCCGACGGTCTACCCGGACGACCAGTTCCAGCTGTGGCCCATGACCTGGATCAACGGCGAGGGCCCGGACAAGTTCGACATCTGGCGCACGTACCACCTCGCGCCCTGGGGCAAGCAGTGGACGCTCACGCGGCCGGGCATGTTCGAGTTCGGGCTCGACTCCGACAGCGACGGCGAGGTCGACGTGGAGTTCAGCACGAGCAACACGCCGTCGCGCATCGAGGTGCCGGGACCCGACGGGCAGACGCTGCCGCTCATGGTCTGCACGCTCGCGGACCGTGAGCTCATGTTCGGCGTCGAGACGAACTACGCGCCGAACGCCGAGGGCACGCGCCTGCGCTTCTGGATCGCGTCGTGGATGGAGGGGAAGGTCCTCGGCGACGTCTGGAAGCTCTACGACCTCAACATGGACGGGACGTACGGCGCCCCGCTCGAGAACTTCGACGACATCCGGACCTGGTACGACCAGGACGGCAACGTGAGCTTCTGGGAGCCGGACGGCGTGCTCGTCGGCCGCTCGAAGAAGGCCGCGCCGCTGTCGGCGATCATGGAGCTGGACGACGGCTTCTTCCGGGTCCGCCCCGCGCCCGACGGCACCTCCGTCTCCGTGCGCGAGATGGACGTCGCGACGGGGCACGTCAAGGTCGACTACGACATCGGCAAGGCGCCGGACTTCCTCCTCGCGCGCGCCGTCGACGAGGAGTTCCAGGGCGTCATCTTCGACATCCTGCCGTCGCGTCGCGGCGGCACGGTGGAGCTCCCGGCCGGCGAGTACCAGATCTGCCTGGGCACCGTGAGCACCGGCAAGAAGACGAGCAAGGACCTCGTGCGCATCTACACGGGGAAGTCGGAGCCGTTCAAGGTGCTCGCCGGCGTGACGACCTCGCTCGAGTTCGGCGCGCCCTACACGCTCACGTTCAAGACCTCGCGCGAGGGCGACGAGTCCGTGCTCAACCCGCTCTCGATCCGCGTGTTCGGACGGGGCGGCGAGGAGTACGCGATGTTCTTCGACGACCCGCTCCAGCCCGACGTCTCCGTGCGCGACCAGAAGGGCACGTCCGTCGTGAAGGGCGACACGCTGCTGCGCACCGGCATCGAGCAGTGGCAGAACGGCGGGGCGGACATCGACAAGATCCTCTGGTTCCCGCACGAGTACCGGATCGACACGCCCCGCGGCTCCACCTTCGAGTTCAAGCTCGAGCAGAAGAAGCACTCGCTGCTCGGCGGCCC
Source organism: bacterium (assembly GCA_030428785.1). Taxonomy (GTDB): domain Bacteria; phylum Planctomycetota; class B15-G4; order B15-G4; family B15-G4; genus JAUIEF01. The sequence continues at coordinate 70,096 of JAUIEF010000003.1, read as the reverse complement.
GTTCGAGAGCGACTGGATCCAGTAGATGCTCGACATCAACGTCATCCGCGACCGGCTGGACGAGCTCCGCGCGGGCGCGGCCAAGAAGCACGTCGAGGTCGACCTCGACCGTCTCGTGGAGGTGGACGACGAGCGTCGCCGCCTCATCCGCCTCGTCGAGGACGCCGTCGCCGACCAACGCAAGCGCAGCAAGGCGCTCGGCAAGCTGTCGCCCGAGGAGCGCGAGACGGAGCTCGCGGCGCTCGGCGAGCTCAAGGAGGGCATCAAGCGCGACGAGGAGGCGCTCGCCGCGGTGCAGACGGAGTTCGACGCGCTCATGCTGCGCGTGCCGAACTTCCCCGCCGTCGAGGTCCCCGAGGGCAAGACGGACGCCGACAACGTCGAGCTCTACACGGTGGGCGAGATCCCCGCCGCGGAGTTCCCGCGCAAGGACCACGTCGAGCTCGGCAACGCCCTGGGCATCCTCGACATCGAGCGCGGCGTGAAGCTCTCCGGCGCGCGCTTCTACGTGCTCAAGGGCGCGGGCGCGCTGCTGCACCGCGCCGTGCTCGAGTTCGCGTACCGGCACATGATCTCCAAGGGCTTCGTGCCCACGGAGGTCCCGCTCCTCGTGCGCGACCCCGCGATGGTCGGCACCGCCTACTACCCGGGCGGCGAGGAGCAGGCCTACCGCATGGAGAAGGACCAGCTCTCGCTCGTGGGCACCGCCGAGGTGCCGCTCACGGCGTACCGCTCGGACGAGATCCTCGACGAGGCCGAGCTGCCGCTGCGCATGGTCGCGCGCTCACCGTGCTTCCGGCGCGAGGCGGGCGCCGCCGGCAAGGACACGCGCGGGCTCTACCGCATCCACCAGTTCGAGAAGGTCGAGCAGGTCGTCGTCATGGAGGCCGACGAGGAGGCCTCGGTCGCGGAGCACCAGGCGATCCTGAAGAACTCCGAGGAGGTCATGCAGGCGCTCGGGCTGCCCTACCGCGTCGTGAACGTGTGCGGCGGCGACCTCGGCGTACCGCACGTGCAGAAGTTCGACATCGAGGCCTGGATGCCGTCGCGCGAGGGCTGGGGCGAGACGCACTCGGCGAGCCGCTTCCACGACTTCCAGTCGCGGCGCCTCAACCTGCGCTACCGCACCGAGGACAAGAAGAAGCACTTCTGCCACACGCTCAACAACACCGTCGTGGCGAGCCCGCGGATCCTCATCCCGATCCTCGAGCTCTACCAGCAGAAGGACGGGAGCGTCGTCGTGCCCGAGGTGCTGCGCCCGTTCATGATGGGCGCCGAGGTGCTCGAGCCCGCGTAGCGGGTCGCGGCGCTCCGGACGGGGGCCCGCGCGGCGGAGCCGCGAGCCCCGAAGGGCGCGCGGCTCAGCCGCCGCCCGTGTCGAAGATGTCGTCGAGGATGTCGCCGAGGTCGTCGCCGCCCCCGCCGCCTCCGCCGCCGAACGGATCGTCGGGGTCGAACTCGCCGCCGCCGCCACTGCCGTCGTCGTCGTCGGGCGAGCCCGGGATGCTCGGGTCGTCCGGCGCCGGGTCCTGGTCGTTGGGCACGCCGTCGCCGTCGCGGTCGTCCTCGGTGGGGGTGTTGCCCGAACCGCCGCCCTGGCCCGCGACGGCCGCGAAGGTCGGCGGGAGCGCGTGGACGCGCATCGTGAGGCCGACGTCGCGCTGCAGCGGGACGAGCCGCTCGTACCAGTAGGTGCCCGAGTCCCGCGCGCCGCGCGGTCGCTCGAGGTCCTCGGCGCGGCGCGGCCCCGCCTCGATGCCGAGCGTCACCTGCACCATCGAGGGGAGGGTGTGCGACTTGCTCGCGTCCCACTCCTCCTCGGGGTCGGTGTCCACGTCCTCGTCCTCGAAGTAGCGGAAGCGGAGCGAGACGACGCGGTCGTGCACGAGCTGGTAGGTGCCGTCCTCGAGCGGCTCCTCGTCGACGTGGAAGTCCTGCCGCCGCCACAGCTCGAGGACGTCCGGGAGCGAGGGGTTCGGCCGCAGGCGGTAGCCCGTCTCGCAGACGTCGGCGGTGACCTCGCGGTCGTCCACGCGGTGCGTCACCGTGCTGTCGACGCTCGTCAGGAACACGAGCGAGTCGGCGCTCTCGCCGAGCATGTTGCGGCGCGTGCCCTTGAAGACGGCGTCGTCCTCGATGTTGAAGGCCCACACGCGGCGCAGGTCGCTCTCGATGAGGTCGAGGATCTGCGGGCCGAGCCGCGCCGCGCGCACCTCGCGCTCGAGGAGGTCGCGCGTCTTGAGCGTCGTGTCGAGCGTGAGGTAGAGGCCCGTCATGACGATGCCCATGATGAGCAGCGCGAGCATGACCTCGATGAGCGTGAAGCCGGCCTGCGGGGCCGGCGCGGTGCGGGGGGGACGGGTCATCGCGGGTTCGCCGACGACGCCTGCCCGGTGCCGAGCGGGTCGCGGTCCTTGTCGTACATGCGGGGGAGGAAGCCCTCGAGGAGGACGAACTCCTCCGAGTCCTCCTCCGTGACGTGCGGGTAGAACACCTTCACGCGGAAGCGCCGCACGCGGTGGGGGTCGTCGATGGCCTGCTCCTCGTAGGCGCCGGCGTCCGCGGGAGCCAGCGCGCCCGACGGGTCGTCGAAGGCGTCGTCCTCCTCGTCGTCCTCGGCGCGGCCCGTGGAGAGGTCCCAGTCCTCGAGCGTGAGCTCGTAGTGGAAGTCCGTCGCGTCCTCGATCCGCCCCTCGAAGCGGTCCAGCTGGTCGAGGTCGCGCGCGTGGTCCGCCAGCAGCTCCTGCGCGTGGTGCAGCGCGAGCATCTGGTTCTTGCTGCGGAACGCCCGGTTGGTGGCCGTCTCGCGGACGCCGAGGATGCTGAGGATGACGACGCCCAGCAGGAACACCGTCATCATGATCTCGAGGAGCGTGAAGCCCGCGGACGCGCCGCGGCCCCGGCGCGGATCACCGGAAGTGCGCATCGGTGATCTCCTCCTCGACCTCGGGGACGTCCTCGACGACGCGCGCGTCGTTCGTGAGCCCGTCGACGACGACCCACGCCCGCTCGACGTCCTGGAACTCCGCGTTCACCACGAGCACCTTGTGCGGCGCGATGCGCCCCAGCCGGTCGATGCGGAACTCGACCGTGTCGACGTCCCGGATCGTGCCGTCGGCGAGGCGCACGATCGCGAGCGCCATGTCCTGCTGCACGCGCGTCGGCTCGCGGACGACGGTGCGCCCCGGGCCGAGCACGCGCCCGTCGTCGTCCATCTCCACCGGGTACCAGGCCTCGTAGGTCTCCCGGTCCAGGTGGTAGGCGAAGACGACCTCGCGGCCCGCGAAGAGCGCGTGGTTGCGCACGAGCTGGAGGTCCGCCGCGAGGTCGGACGCCGACGACTGGAGCCGCGCCTTGGGCACCATGTTGTCGATGCTGAAGACCAGCGTCATCGCCAGCCCGATGATCATCATGGTCACGAGCATCTCGATGAGGGTGAACCCCCTCGAGGCGCGCCCCGCGGTGCTCGTGCCGGTGCGGACCACCTCAGCCGCCGGTCACTGACCCGGCATGGAGTTGTCCTTGGAGGAGATGTCCGCGTCGGGACCCTCTCCGCCCTCCAGGCCGTCGGCCCCCAGCGAGATGAGCTCGAACTTGCGCGTGCCCGAGCGGTCGTAGACGAACTCGTTGTCCCACGCGTCACGGATCGTGTTGAGCTCCGCCCACGGGTCCCCGAAGTTCTTCTGGTCCTCCTGGAGCAGGTCCTGGAGCGTGTCGGGGATCTTGTTGTGCGCGAGCCGGTACGACGAGATGACCTGCTTGAGGCTCGACATCTTGACCTTGGTGGCCGAGATGTTCGCCTCGTCGAGACGGTTCATGACGCCCGGCACCACGAGCGTGGCGATGAGGCCGATGATGGCGATGACGACCATGATCTCGATCAGGGTGAAGCCCTGCCGAGCGCGGTCGCGAGGATGCTTCGGTTCCATGGGTGTTCTCCGGTTCAGTTGACCGCGCCGAGCGACAGCATCGGCATGACGATCGCGAAGACGATGAATCCCACACCGGCCGCCATGAGCACGATCATGATCGGTTCCAGCGCGCTTGTCATCCGGTCGGTGGCGATCTCGACCTCCAGGTCGTACGCCTCCGCGAGGCTGTCGAGGACCTCCTCGAGCTCGCCGGACTGCTCGCCGACCGCGATCATGTAGCCCACGGCGGGGGGGAAGACGCCGCTCCGCTTGAGCGGGCCCGAGATGTCGGCGCCCTTGAGGATGGCGGCGTGGAGGTCGTCGAGGACGACCTGGAGGACGGCGTTCTCGACGACCTCGCGGACGATCTTCAGGGCCTCCAGCACCGGCACGCCGGTCTTGAGGAGGGTCGCGAGGGTCACGGCGAAGCGCGAGATGGCCTGCTTCTTGAAGAGGTCGCCGAGCACCGGCAGCCCGAGCAGGAAACGGTCCGTCGCGAGGCGCCCGCCCGGGGTGCGCCGGACGGCGCTCATGCCCATGAAGGCGACGATCGCGCCGACGCCCAGCGGGATCCAGTAGGCGCCGAGGAAGTCGGTGAGCCCCTTGAGGAAGGCGGTGGGGCCGGGCAGCTCCTTCTGCTTCGCCTCGACGAGCTCGATGAGCTGCGGGACGACCTTGATCATGAGGACCGTCACGACGACGGCGCCGACGACCAGCATGATCATCGGGTACATGAGCGCGGACGTCACGCGGTTGCGCATGCGCGACTGGTGGATGAGGAACTCGGCCAGCCGGTGCAGCACGACGTCGTTGTTGCCGGCCGCCTCGCCCGCGCGCACCATGCTGATGTAGAGGCGCGGGAAGACGCCCGGGTGCTGCTCGAGCGCCTCGGCGAAGGACGAGCCCGCGTTGATCCGCTCGCGGACGTCGCGCAGCACGACCTCGAGCTTCTGGCTCTCGACCTGCTCGATGAGCGCCTTGAGGCCGTCGTTCAGCGGGATGCCGGAGCGCAGCAGCGTGGCGAGCTGGCGCGTGACCTGCGGGAGCTGCCGCTTCGTCTTGCGGCGCATGCGCCACTGGCGGAACCGCGACTGGCTCTTGTCCGCGACCGCCTCGAGCTCCTCGATGTCGGTGACGTGGAGCCCCTGCCGCCGCAGCCGCAGGCGCGCGTCCCGCGCGGAGTCGGCGTCCTCGATGCCGGACTTGACCTGACCCGAGTCGTTGTAGGCCTTGTACGAGTAGACGGGCACGTCAGGCCTCGTCCTTCTGGGTCACCCGGAGGACCTCGTCGATGGTCGTCGTCCCGGCGACGACCTTGTTGAGCCCGTCCATGCGCAGCGTGCGCAGGTTGCCGCTCTCGATCGCCTCGCGCTTGATGACGCTCGCGCCGGCGCGCTCCATGACGCGCACCCGGACCTGCTCGTCCACGGGGAGCATCTCGTAGAGCGCCGTCCGGTCGACGTAGCCGCTCTCGAAGCAGTAGTCGCAGCCGGCGCCGCGCGCGACCTTGCCGTCGGGGAACTGGTCCGGCACGAGGTCGACGGTCGCGAGCTGCGCGACCATCTCCGCGTCCGGCTCCTCGAACGTCTTGCACTTGGGGCAGATGACGCGCACGAGGCGCTGCGCGACGCAGAGCAGCACGGACGACGCCACGAGGTACGGCTCGACGCCGATGTCGAGCATGCGGGTCACGGCGCTCGCCGCGTCGTTCGTGTGCAGCGTCGAGAACACGAGGTGACCGGTGAGCGCGGCGCGGATCGCGATGTCCGCGGTCTCGTTGTCGCGCACCTCGCCGATCATCATGATGTCGGGGTCCTGACGCAGGAAGCTGCGCAGGCCGGCGGCGAAGGTGAGCCCCTTCTTGTTGTTCACCTGCACCTGGGAGATGCCGGCGAGGTTGTACTCGACCGGATCCTCGATGGTGAGGATGTTCTTCTCCTGGGTGTTCTGCTCGGTGAGCGCCGCGTAGAGCGTGGTCGTCTTGCCCGAGCCCGTCGGTCCGGTGACGAAGATGACACCGTGCGTGTACGTCACGAACTGGCGCAGCAGCGACTCGTTGTACTCGTCGAGGCCGATGTCGGAGAGCCGGTACACGCGCGCGCTCTTGTCGAGCAGACGCATGACGATGCGCTCGCCGTAGGTCGTCGGCACGGACGAGATGCGGACGTCGACGTCGCTCTCGCCGATGCGCAGCGTCGCGCGGCCGTCCTGCGGCAGGCGGCGCTCCGCGATGTCCATCTTGCCCATGACCTTGATGCGGCTGATGATCGCGTCCTGGTACTTCTTCGGCGGCGCCTCCATGTCGTAGAGCACGCCGTCGATGCGGTACCGCACCTGGAGCCGGTCGGGGAACGGCTGGATGTGCACGTCCGAGGCGCGCATCTTGAGCGCCTGGAACATGATCATGTTCACCAGCTTGATGAGCGGCGCCTTGTTGCTGACGTCGAGGAGGTTCTCGCCCTCCTCCACGGCCTCGTCCAGGCGGATGAGGTCGTCGTCGTCGTCCATGTCGCCCAGGGCGTCGTCGACGACGTCGGACTTCGTCTTGTAGGCGCGGTTGATGAGGCTCGTGATCTCGGCCTTCGGCGCGAGCACCACGTCCACCTCGCAGCCCATGAAGGTCGCGAGGTCGTCCATGGGGTGCAGGTCGAAGGGCGCGCAGGTCGCGACGTGGACCGTGCCGTTCACCTGCTCGACGCCCACGAGGTTGAACGAGCGCGCGAAGTGCACGGGCACCTTGTCGACGTACTGCAGCGGCACCTCGACGTCCCGGAGCTCCTGCCGGAACGGGTACGCGAGGTACCGCCCCATGAGCTTGAGCATCTCCGCTTCCTGCATGTAGCCCTTGCCGACGAGCAGGCGGTCGATGCTCTGGTTGCTGTCCCGGGCGAGGGCGGTGCAGTCCTTGACGTCGTCGGGGGCCATGCCCCCGTCGCTCACGAGCAGGTCGGAGAGGGTCTTGTCCATGGCGGTGCGCTCAGCGCCTCCCACCCGCTCCGCCGGACGCCACCTCGCGTTCGCCGACGGACGGCACGGACACGACGGGCATCTCGAAGACCTGCTCGACGCCGGTGAGGCGCGGGAGCGCGTCCGGCACGTCGTCCGTCGTGAGCGAGCTCACGAGGTCGCCGACGTCGCCGCCGAGGCGCTCGACGTCCTGCGCGCGGGCCGCGCTGATCTCGTCGAGCAGCGCGAAGTCGGTGTCGATGATGTGCGAGGTGATGAAGACGTACAGGAAGCGGTCCTCCTGGCTGTCGTCGAACGAGCGGAACAGCCAGCCGATGAGCGGCAGGTCGCCGAGCCACGGGATCATGGAGTCGCTCGCCCGCGACGACCGCGACACGAGGCCGCCGAGGATCACGGTGTGCCCGTCCGGCACGGTGACCGGCGTCTCGACCGTGCGGCTCGTGATGTCCGGCGGCGCGCCCACGATGCCCGACTGGCTGGGCTGGAAGCTCGAGACCTCGATCTTCACGCGCAGCCGCAGGTAGTTGCCGGCCGAGATCGTCGGCGAGACGCCCAGCCGGATGCCGGCGGTCACCGTCTCGAAGGCGTTCGTCGTGACCGAGTTCTGGCCCGTGGTCGTGACCTGGTAGGCGGTCTCCGTCTCCGCGGCGAGCTCCGCCTCCTGGTTGTCGTTCGTGAGCAGCGACGGCCGGCTCAGCACGCGCGACTCCGTGTTGCCCTCGAGCCACTGGAGGAAGACCGGGATCGGGATCTCCTGGCTGCTCAGCACGGCGAGCGTGCCGCCCTGGCCCTGCACGCTCTGCGCCGTGCCGTTGAGGTCGAACATCCCGTCCTCGGTGAACTGCCCGACGGGCGTGCCGAAGTTCGAGATGAACGCGCCGTCGTCCTCGCTCGCCGCGCCGATGCCGGCGTTGAAGATCTCGTTGAGCGTGCGCGCCGTCTCGACGATGGCCGCCTCGACGAGCACCTGCGGCCGCCGCACGTCGAGCTGCTTGATCGTCCCGAGGATCTCCGCGTACTTGCGGTCGGACGCCGTGATGATGAGCGAGTTGCTCGTCGTGTCGGCCACGACGCTCGCCGGGATCTCGAGGCTGCTGCCGCCGACGGCCGCGGCGTTGTTGCCCGTCCGCGCCGACTGCTGGTTCGACTGCTCCTGCTGGAGGACCTCGTTGAGGACCTCCTCGATGCTGCCGGCGTCCGTGTTCTGGAGGCGCACGACGTGCGTGAAGCCGCGCGGCTCGACCTCGACGTCGAGGATGTCGATCCACGACTCCATGCGCTCGACGACGTCGTCCTCGCCGGCCAGCAGCAGCGCGTTGCTGCGCGGGTCGGGGATGATGCGCGGCTCGATCTCGCGCACGGCGAGCACGCCGGCGCCCTGCGCCACCTGCGTCTGGCCGGGCCGCAGCCCGCGCGAGGCCGCGAGCAGGTCGGTGAGCACCGGCTCGACCTCGTCCACCGAGGCGTGCTCGAGCACGCGCTTCGCGATGGTCGGCGACGGCGTGAACGGCGGCACGTCGACGAGGCCCACGAGCTGATACGCGCCCCAGACGTTCGTCCCGAAGCCCGTGAGCACGAGGCTGTTGCTGTTCTCGACCGCGCGGACCTGCTCGATCTGCGTGTCGAAGAACGGGTTGAACGTGCTCATCGCGTTCCGCGCGTCGACGTACTTGAGCGGGATGGACGTCGTGATGAGGACCGCGGGGTTGTCCTTGAACTTGACGAGGTCCTCCTGCGGCACGATGGGGGCCTGCGCCTTGACGAAGGCGCCGCCCGCGCGCGCGCCGCCGCCCGCCGTGATCTTCTGCACGGAGAGGAAGGTCGAGCCCTCGGGGCCGTAGTCCACGACGATGAAGTCGTAGGCGCGCATGACGGCCTGGAAGAACAGGTAGAAGTCGTCGCGCACGACCGTGATCGGCCCGACGATCTGGATGCGCGTGTCGCTGACCTCCGGCCGGTTGTACTTGATCGGCTTCTGGAGGATGACCTTCGCGAGGTCGATGAAGTCGACGAGCTTCTCGCCGTTCTCCTCGTCGAACTGCAGCACGAGCGCGTCGCGCGGGGACGCGCTCGCGTCGGCCGGGTCCTGGATCTGGACGGAGGTCACGTCCTGGGCCGCGAGCGGCGGCGCCCCGAGGACGGCCGCGAACACCAGCATGGCGAGGAACGGGCGCATGGGGACGGTCTCTCCGGGGCGGGAGCGGGTCGTCGGCTTCGGCTGCGGCAAGGTCGTCGGGGACTGCGGCGGCATCGGCGAGGGCATCGGCGGGGGGCGTGGCGGCGGGGGGCCGGCGGACGGGGTCCTGGGAGCGCTGCGGGTCTCGGGTGCGACCGGCGGGCCCGCGCCGGCCCCGGGTCCCCGGCTGGGGGGACGGAGGCGACGACCGACGACACCGGGAATCCGTGGTGATCGGGACGATGATGGGTGCTTGGACGGGCGATCTCAATCACGTATTCCCCGCCGTCCGGGGCCTCTCCGGGGGGGCTGCGGCGCCCTCCGCGACCGCCGTCCGGGGCTTGCGGAGGCGCCGCCCGGTCACTAACCTCGTCCGGTTTCGACGGGACCCGGAAGGACGGGATCCCGTCGGCCCCGCCCCGCCGTCCCCGGCCGCGCCTCGCCGCGCGCCGACTCCCCGCTCCGCTCCCGCGCGAACCGCCCCGTGAAGCTCTCCGAGGTCCTCACCGAGTCCGCCGTGCTGCTCGACCTGTCCGGGCAGGACAAGTGGCAGCTCATCGAGGCGCTCACGGACCGGCTCGTGGAGAGCGGCCAGGTCCAGGCCGGCCACCGGGACGAGGTGCTGAAGGCGCTCGTCGCGCGCGAGCGTTCCATGTCCACGGGCATGGAGAACGGCATCGCCATCCCGCACACCTCGGTGGAGGTCGTCGACGCGACGGCGATCGCGCTCGGCATCTCCCGCGAGGGCGTCGACTTCGAGGCCATCGACGGCGGCCCGACCCACCTCATCATGCTGCTGGTGAACCCCAGCAACCGCACGAAGGCGCACATCCGCACCCTCGCCGAGATCGCCCGGCTGCTCTCGTCCGCAGAGCTCCGGGCCGCGCTCCACGAGGCCCCGTCGGCCTCGGTGGCGCTCGAGAAGATCCGGGAGGCCGAGGCGGCCGTCACCTGAAGGCGCCCCGTTTCCGATACACTGGCCGTTCGGCCGCAGATTGAGAGTTCCTGGAGTCCCACTTGGTCATCCGCATCCAGACCCGCGAGAACGAGCCCGTCGAGAAGGCCCTCCGACGGCTCCGCAAGCTGTGCAACAACGAGGGCGTGACCCGCACGTCGAAGGCGAAGGCCTACTTCGAGAAGCCGTCCGAGCGGCGGCGGCGGGATGCCCGCGAGCGCGCGAAGGCGATCCGGCTCTCGATGCGGGCCAAGCGGCAGGACGTGGCGAAGCTCCTGAGCCGGCGTCGCAAGGCGCGCAAGAACGCCCGCGCGGCGGCCCGCGAGGCCGAGCAGGCGCAGGCGAACCGCGAGCCGACCACGCAGGGTTCGACGCCGCCCACGGGCGAGACGACGGCCCCCGCCGACGGCACGGCGCCCGCGGCCGCGGAGGCCGAGGCGGCCACCGAGACCCGCACCGAGACGACCTCGGTCGAGTCCTGACCGCGGGGTCGACCCCGCGCCGAGACCCGGACGCGCCGCACGCGCGGCGCCCCGGGTCTCCGTCCGTCCGGCGCCCTGCCCGTTCGGCGAAGACTCAGCCGGAGCGGCTCGTCTCCGCGTCCATCATCTTCGCGACGCGACGCTCGTGGCGGCCGCCCTCGAAGGGCGTCTCCAGGAACGTCCGGGCGAGCTCGTCGAGCACGGTCGGGTCGAGCACGCGCGCGCCGAGGCAGAGCACGTTCGCGTCGTTGTGCTGCCGGCAGAGCTCGGCCTCGGCCGGGTCGTTGCACTTCGCGGCGCGCACGCCCGGCACCTTGTTCGCGGCGATGCACATGCCGATGCCCGTGCCGCAGACGAGGATGCCGCGCTCGGCGGTCCCCGCCGCGACGCGCCGCGCCACGGCGAGCGCGTAGTCCGGGTAGTCCACGGACTCGCCGCCGTGCGTCCCGCAGTCCTCGACCTCGTGGCCGGCCTCGGCGAGCCGGCTCGCGAGCCGGTCCTTGGCCTCGACTCCGGCGTGGTCGGCGCCCAGCGCGATCTTCATGGGGTCCCTCCGAGCATGGGGTCAGGTCTCCTTCGACGGGGGGCAGAGCAGCGCGGCGCGACGGTCGGCCATGGCGGCGAGGTCGCGCGCGCACGCAGCGTACACCGCGAGCGGCCCGCCGAACGGATCCATGACCTCGCCGCCGTCCGGGTCGAAGAGCTCGACGGGCACGTCGCGGTCGCCGAGCACCTCGCGCACGGCCGCGCGGTGGGAGGCGGTCATGCAGAGCACGAGGTCGCAGCGCTCGAGGAGCGCGGGGGCGAGGGGCTCGCTGCGGTGGTCGTCGAGCTCGAGCCCCATCGCGGCGAGCGCCTCGAGCGCGCCGCGGCTCGCGGGCGCGCCGTGGTTCGCGAAGGTCCCCGCCGAGCGCACGGGCGGCGCGAGGTAGCCGGGGACCGTCTCGACGCGCCGCGCGAGGGCCCGGGCGAGGAGCCGCGAGCCCATGGGACTGCGGCAGGTGTTGCCGCTGCACACGACGAGCACGTGGCCCAGCGCGTGCCGCTCGAGGTCGGCGCGGCTCACGACGCCCTCCCGCAGGACCTCGATGCCCGCGACCCGCGGCCGAACGACGGTCGAGGCCTCGCCGAGGGCGCAGCGCCCGGCCTCCACGACGACGGCCACCTCGTCGCGCACGCCGGGGTCGAGGTCCGCCGTGTCGAGCGGCGCCGGCGAGCCCGTGCGGTTCGCGGACGGCAGGAGCAGCGGGGCGGGGCAGCGCGCGAGGAGCGCGCGCGTCCACTCGTGGCCCACGACGCGGACGCCGAGGGTCGCGCCCGCCTCGCCGTCCTCGCGGCCGGGGAGCACCTGCGTCACGGGGCCGGGCCACCAGCGCTCCGCGATCCGCCGCGCCGGCCCGCCGAGCGGGGCGAGGCGGTCGGCGAGCGCGGCGACGTCGTGCACCGCGAGGCTGTAGGGCGCCGTCCCGCGCCCGCCCTTGAGCGCGTCGAGCCGCTCGCGCGCGGCGGGCCGGTCCTCGCGGGCCCCGACGCCGTAGACCGTCTCCGTCGGCAGCACGACGAGCTCGCCGGCGTCGAGCGCCTCGAGCGCGGCCGCGGCGGCCTCCTCGGAGGTCGCCTCGTCGGACAGCCGGTACACGCGGGGACGGGACGTCTCGGGCGGCATGGCCGCCGATGATCGTCATCCCGGCGGGGGCGCGTCCAGCCCCGCGGCGTGGCGGGCGTCGATCCCGGCAGGCATACTGCCGCGCTGGCAGTCCCTCCACCTCCCGGGTCCCTCCGTGACCGAGCTCTCCGCCCGCCGCCGTCGCCTGCAGTCCATGGGCGTGCTCGCCGCGGGCCTGGCCCACGAGGTCAAGAACCCGCTGAGCACGATGTCCGTGAACCTCCAGCTCATGGAGGAGGACTACGGTGAGGCGAAGGGCCCGCTCGAGGAGCGCACCCTGCGCCGCGTGCGGCTGCTGCTCCGCGAGGTCAAGCGGCTCGACGGCATCGTGAACGACTTCCTCGCCCTGGCGCGCGGCTACGAGATCTCGCCCACGAGCGTCGACCTCGAGCTGCTGCTCACCGAGGTCGTCGCGCTCGTCGAGGCGCAGAACGAGCGGCACGGCATCCGCACCCGGAGCAGCCTCGAGCCGGAGGCGCGCTACGTCGTCGCGGACCCCAAGTTCCTGCGCGTCGCGCTCATGAACCTCGTGGTCAACGCGCAGCAGGCCATGGGCGAGGAGGGCGGCGAGCTGCTCGTCGAGAGCCGGCGGCGCGGCGGCGACGTCGAGGTGCGCGTCACGGACACGGGCCCGGGCATCGAGCGCGAGCGCCTCGAGAAGATCTGGCAGCCGTTCTTCTCGACGAAGGAGGGCGGCACGGGGCTGGGCCTGCCCACGACCCGCCGCATCGTCGAGGAGATGGGCGGCGACATCGAGGTGTGGTCCGACCGCGGTCGCGGCACGCGCTTCACCGTGACGCTCCCCGCGCTCCCCAAGCAGCTCCCGGCCGACGCCTCCGACCCGACGACACCGCAGGACGACCCCGCATGACCGCCCCCGTCTCCGTGCTCGTCGTCGACGACGACGAGGCGCACGCCCAGACCCTCGCCGAGGCGCTCGAGTCGTCCGGCTACGAGCCGCGCGTCGTGCTCTCCGGCGAGTCGGCGCTCGCGGCCCTCGCCGACTCGCCGCCGGACATCGTGCTCACGGACCTGCGCATGGCCGACGTCGACGGCATGCAGATCCTCGACGCGGCGCGCGCGCACGGCGAGACGGAGGTCGTCATGGTCACGGGGCACGGCTCCGTCGAGACGGCCGTGCAGGCCATGGCGAAGGGCGCGGCGCACTACCTCACGAAGCCCGTGAACCTCGCGGAGCTGCGCGCCGTCCTCGAGCGGCTCGTCGATGAGCAGCGCCTGCGCCGGCGCAACAAGGACCTCGAGGCGCAGCTCGACGACCGCTACGGCTTCGAGTCGATCATCGGCAGCAGCCCGCCCATGCAGGCGCTCTTCCGCACGATGCGGCAGGTCGCGCCGACGGACGTCACGGTGCTCGTGACCGGCGAGAGCGGCACGGGCAAGGAGCTCGTCGCGCGCGCGATCCATCAGAACAGCCGCCGTCGCAAGGCGCCGCTCGTCACGCTCAACTGCGCGGCGCTGCCGGAGAGCCTGCTCGAGAGCGAGCTCTTCGGGCACGAGCGCGGCGCGTTCACGGGCGCCGCGCAGCGCAAGATCGGCTACATCGAGTACGCGCAGGGCGGCACGCTCTTCCTCGACGAGGTGGGGGACATGCCCCTCACCACGCAGGTCAAGATGCTGCGCGTGCTCGAGGCGCGCGAGATCAACCGGCTCGGCTCCAACGAGCCCATCCCGGTCGACATCCGCGTCATCGCCGCGACGAACAAGAACCTCCTCGAGGAGGTCTCCGCGCACCGCTTCCGCGAGGACCTCTACTTCCGGCTCAAGGTCGTCGCGCTCGAGCTGCCGGCGCTGCGCGAGCGCACCGTCGACATCCCGCCGCTCGCGGAGGCGTTCCTCACGGAGCTCGCCGCGCAGCACGGCACGCCCGTGAGCGGCTTCTCGCCCGAGGTGCTCCGCGTGCTCCAGGCGCAGCCGTGGCCCGGCAACGTGCGCGAGCTGCGCAACGTCGTCGAGAACATGGTCGTCACGGGCACGCACGAGGTGCTCCAGCTCTCGGACCTGCCGCCCGGGCTCTCGGGTCAGCCGGCCCCCGAGCCCGCGCCGGAGGCCCACGACATCGACGCCTGGCTCGCCGGGCGCACGGCGCGCGAGGTCGAGAAGGAGCACATCCGCGCCGCGCTCGCGAAGGTCTCCGGTCACCGGAAGCAGGCCGCGCAGCTCATGGGCATCGGCGAGCGCACGCTCTTCCGGAAGATCAAGGAGTACGACCTGGCCTGAGGCCCTCGGCGGGGGGCGCTCGTCGGGGCGGGGCCGCGCTCTGCTCCGCGGCGGGGACCGGGCCCGGTCGCGCCCGGAGATGCCAATTCGGCAGCCGCGGACCGGCGGGGCCTCGCGGGACCGCCGGATCGGCCGCCCTCGGCGCGACGGCGGCCGCCGAGCGCCGCCGATCCCCGGCGATGAGAGGCCCCGCCGCTTTGGCACGCGGTTTGATTGTCGATCCCCCGGCCTCGGGGCCCGGCCCCGCCCGGCGCCCCCGATCTCCCCGGAGTCCCCCATGAGCGATCACATCATCGGCATCGACCTCGGCACCACGAACTCCGTCGTGGCGGTCCTCGAGGGCGGTCAGCCCAAGGTCATCCCCAACGCCGAGGGTCACCGCACGACCCCGTCCGTCGTCGCGTTCACCGCGGACGGCGAGCGCCTCGTCGGTCACCCCGCGCGCCGCCAGGCCGTGACGAACGCCGGCCAGACGGTCTACTCGATCAAGCGCTTCATGGGCCGCCGGCACGAGGAGGTCGGCGAGGAGGAGAAGCAGGTCCCGTACGACGTCGTGGGCGACGCCGACAAGCCGGTCGAGGTGCGCGTCAAGGTCAAGGACGCCTCGGGCAACGAGTCCGAGAAGCGGTTCACGCCGCAGCAGATCAGCGCCATGATCCTCGGCAACCTCAAGGAGACCGCCGAGAGCTACCTGGGCAGCACCGTCACGAAGGCCGTCATCACGGTGCCGGCGTACTTCAACGACGCCCAGCGCCAGGCGACCAAGGACGCGGGCGAGATCGCCGGCCTCAAGGTCGAGCGCATCGTCAACGAGCCCACCGCCGCCTGTCTCGCCTTCGGCATGGAGAAGAAGAAGGAGGGCAAGATCGCGGTCTTCGACCTGGGCGGCGGCACCTTCGACGTCTCCATCCTCGACATCGGCGACGGCGTCTTCGAGGTCGCGGCGACGAACGGCGACACGCACCTGGGCGGCGACGACTTCGACGACGCGCTCATCAAGTACGTGGCCGACCAGTTCAAGTCCGAGAACGGCATCGACCTGCGCAGCGACATCATGGCCGTGCAGCGCCTCCGCGAGGCCTGCGAGAAGGCCAAGTGCGAGCTGTCGACGACCACGCAGACCAACATCAACCTGCCGTTCATCACCGCCGACGCGAGCGGCCCCAAGCACCTCAACCTGAACCTCTCCCGCGCGAAGTTCGAGGAGCTCGTGGGCGACCTCGTGACGCGCTGCCGCAAGCCCTGCACGGACGCGCTCAAGGACGCCGGCTGCTCGCCCTCCGACATCGACGAGGTGCTCCTCGTCGGCGGCAGCACCCGCATCCCCGCGGTGCAGGCGCTCGTGAAGGAGATCTTCGGCAAGGAGCCCAGCAAGAACGTCAACCCGGACGAGGTCGTCGCGCTCGGCGCGGCCGTCCAGGGTGGCGTGCTCAGCGGCTCGGTCGAGGACGTCGTCCTGCTCGACGTGACCCCGCTCTCGCTCGGCATCGAGACCATGGGCAGCGTCACGACGCGGCTCATCGAGCGCAACACGACCATCCCCACGTCGAAGAAGGAGATCTTCTCGACCGCCGCCGACAACCAGCCGGGCGTGGAGATCCACGTCCTACAGGGCGAGCGCGAGATGGCGCGGGACAACCGCACCCTCGGCAAGTTCAAGCTCGAGGGCATCCCGCCCGCGCCGCGCGGCGTGCCGCAGATCGAGGTCACCTTCGACATCGACGCGAACGGCATCCTCAACGTCGCCGCCAAGGACCTCGGCACGGGCAAGGAGCAGAAGATCAAGATCGAGGCGAGCTCCGGCCTGTCCGACGACGAGATCGAGCGGATGCGCCAGGAGGCCGAGGAGCACGCGGAGGAGGACAAGAAGCAGCGCGAGCTCATCGACCTGCGGAACCAGGCCGAGCAGACGATCTACCAGACCGAGAAGCAGCTCGACGAGCACAAGGACAAGCTCGACGAGGAGGCGGTCCTGGCGATCAGCTCCGCGAAGGAGTCGCTCGAGGCGGCCGCCAAGGGCGACGACGCCGACGCCGTCAAGCAGGCGCTCACCGCGTACCAGACCGCGGCCCAGAAGCTCGCCGAGAAGCTCTACGCGCAGCAGGCTCCGCCGTCAGGAAACGGGGGGGACGACGCGTCTGCCGGAGCCGGGCCCTCGAACTCCGCCGAGAACGACGACATCATCGATGCCGATTTCGAGGTCAAGAGCTGACGAGGCGGGGGCGCCCGGCCCCCGGGAGAGCGCCCCGACTTGATCCGCATCGAGCACCTGACCCGCCGCTTCCACGACCTCACGGCCGTGGACGACATCAGCCTCCACGTGGCGGAGGGTGAGGTGTTCGGGTTCCTCGGGCCCAACGGCGCGGGGAAGAGCACGACGATCAAGATCCTCACCGGCTTCCTGCCCGCGACGAGCGGGCGGGCCGTCGTGGGGGGCGTGGACGTCGCGACGGACAGCCTCGAGGTGCGCCGGCGGCTCGGCTACCTGCCGGAGAACGTGAGCCTCCCGGTGGACGCGCGCGTCGAGGAGTACCTCGACTACCGCGGCCGCCTCAAGGGCCTGCCGCGCGCCGAGCGGACCAAGGCCCTCGAGCGCGCGCTCGACCTCTGCGGGCTCGTCCCCATGCGGCGGCGCATCCTCGCGCAGCTCTCGCGCGGCTACCGCCAGCGCGTGGGGCTCGCCGACGCGCTCCTCGCCGACCCGCCGCTGCTCGTCCTCGACGAGCCCACCGGCGGCCTCGACCCCGCGCAGCGCCAGGAGGTCCTCGACCTCATCGCGGGGCTGGCGGGCAAGCGCACCGTGCTCCTCTCGAGCCACGTGCTCACCGAGGTCGAGCACGTCTGCACGCGCGTCGCGATCATCAAGACGGGCCGGATCGTCGCGCGCGGCACGCGCGAGGAGCTCGAGCGCGACGCCGGCCGCCAGGGCGAGGTGCACGTCGAGCTCGCCGGCGACGACGCGGCGCTCGTCGCCTGGCTCGACGAGCACGGACTGACACACGAGCCGCACCCGCGCGGCGGGCGCGTCCTCCACCTCGGCGAGGGCGGCGACCCCGTGCCGCTGCTCGCCTCGCTCGTCGACGCGGGGCTCCCGGTCCGCCGCTTCCAGCCGCTCACGCGGTCGCTCCAGCAGATCTTCCTGGACCTGACCCGCTCGTGAGGAACCGCCCGCTCCTGCCGCTCTTCTGGCGCGAGATCGAGAGCCTCTTCTTCTCGCCGCTCGCGTACATCGTCCTCACGATCTTCCTCGTGCTGAACGGCTTCTCGTTCTACGCCGCGCTCGAGGGTTCGGCCGGCGTCGTCGACGAGACCATCGCGCTGTTCCTCGGCGACAGCCCGCTCTTCTGGCTGTGCCTGCTCGTCGTCCCGCCGCTCGTCACGATGCGCCTCGTCGCGGAGGAGCGCCGCACGGGGCAGCTCGAGGTGCTCCTCACGGCGCCTGTCCGCGACGGCGAGGTCGTCGTCGCGAAGTTCCTCGGCGCGCTCGTGTTCCAGCTGTTCCTGTGGGCGCCCACGCTCATCTACGTCGCGATCATCCGGAACTACGGCGCGCTCCCGGACGGCGGGCAGATCCTCACGAGCTACCTGGGCATCGCCTGCGTCACGGCGCTCCTCACGGCGCTGGGCCTGCTGCTGTCGACGCTCACGAGCAACCAGATCGTCGCGGCCGTCGCGTCGCTCACGCTCAACCTGCTGCTCGTCGCCGTGCCGCTCATGGGCTCGGCCTGGTCGTTCGCGCCGCTGCAGCACGCGCTCGACGAGATCTCGATCACGGCGCACTTCGCGGGCTCCTTCAGCCGCGGCATCCTCGACTCCGCGTCGCTCGCGTTCTACGTGTCCGCCACGGCCGGCGTGCTCGTCGTCGCGACGCGCGCCCTGGAGACGCGCAAGTGGCGATGAGCGGCGGGTTCGGACGCGGACGCCGGTTGTTCGGCGCGGCCGAGGGCCTCGGCACCTCGGTGGTCGTGCTCGCGCTCGTCGCGGCGGTCGTGTTCGCCGCGAGCCGCCCGGCGCTCCGCGTCCGCTACGACCTCACGCAGGGCGAGACCTACACGCTCACCGACCAGACTCGGCAGGTGCTCGCGGGCCTCGAGGTCCCCGTCGAGATCGTGACCGTCTTGCGCCCCGAGGCGCAGGCCGTCCCCAACGGGCTCGCCGAGGAGCAGCGTCAGGCCATCGCCTACGTCCGGAACCTCGTCGAGGAGTACGTCGTCGCCGCGGGCGGCGCGCTCACGGCGCGCCACATCGACCCCTGGGTCGACAAGCCCGTCGCCGACGACCTCCGCAAGCGCGACCACCTCACGCGCTCGAACGTCGTCGTGCTCCACTGCGGCGACCGCACGGAGCAGGTGTTCCTCGAGGAGCTCGTGACGATCGACCCGGGCTCCACGAACCCGAACGCGCTCGAGCTCGCGGAGCTCGTCGCGTACCACGGCGAGGGGCCGCTCACGTCGGCGCTCCTCAACGTGCTCGACGAGGAGCGCCCGCGCGTCGTGTTCGTCACCGGGCACGGCGAGCCGAAGGTCGACGACTTCCAGCAGGAGGGGCTCGGCCTGCTCGCCGAGTCCCTGCGCGGCCAGGGCTTCGAGGTGCTCTCCGCGGACCTCGTGGGGGGCGCGCCGCTGCCCGCGGACGCGGACGTCGTCGCCGTCGTGCACCCGATCCACTCCCTCGGCAGCGCCGCGTCGGCGAGCCTGCGCGCGCACCACGAGGCGGGCGGCGCGCTCTTCCTCGCGCTGCCGCCCTGGGCCGGCGACCGCCCCCTCGACGACCTCGTGGGCGAGCTCGGGGCGATCCGCGAGCGGGCGATCCTCGTCGACGACAAGGTGCCCTACGAGGGCGCCGCCCGCAGCGTCGTCCCGGTCCGTCGCTGGGACGCGGAGCACGTCGTCTCGCGGCCCATGCACGACCAGGGCGTCGTCGCGCTCTTCCCGGGCGTCGCCGGCGTGAACCGCGCGCCCGAGGCGCCCGCCCACGTCCAGACGGCCTTCCTCGCCCGCACCGAGGACCACCTCTTCGGCGACCTCTTCGGGCCCGGCGAGGTCGCCGGCGACTACGAGAACTCCGGCCCGCAGGAGCTGCGCAACAGCCGCTTCGTCGCCATGGCGATCCAGGGCGGGCCGGGGCGCGTCGTGCTCGTGAACAGCGGCGCCTGGCTCTTCAATTCCTCGATCAGCGACGGCGGCCGGGGCAACATGGACCTCGCGCTGAACTCGTTCAACTGGCTCGTCGAGCGCGAGGACGCCGTCGCCGTGCGGCCGCGCCAGGTCTTCGAGTCGCGCGTCGAGCTCTACGGCGACGAGAAGTCGGACGTGTTCCTGTACGTCGTGGTGCTCATGCCGCTGGGCGGCGCCCTCCTGGGGCTGCTCGGCTGGTTCGTCCGTCGACGCTGAACCCCGGAGGGCTCCCGTGCGCTCCCGTCTCCTCACCCTCGTCGTCCTCGCGCTCGTCGCCTGGCTGCTCTACCGCACCGGCGTCGAGTCGGACCTCGCGACCGCGCCGCCGCCGTCGGGCGGCGTGCTCTTCCCGGGCCTGGAGATCCAGGACGTCGACTACGTGAGCCTCAAGTTCCGCACGCAGCACGTGCTCGACGTCGAGCGCGAGCCGCAGGGGCCGTGGCTCATCACGCACCCGACGGACGAGGTCGCGCAGGAGGAGTACGTCGACGCGCTCGTGCGCAACCTGGCGAACGCGAAGGTCCTGCCGGTGGAGGAGCAGGGCGGCGACCTCGACCCGGAGCAGGTGGGCCTCGGCCGGCGCGCCAAGTCGATCACCTTCGGCCGCGACGGGGCCCTCGTGACGCTCCACGTCGGCGACCGCAACCCGTTCGGCCCCGGCGTCTTCGCGCGCCTCGAGGGCAGCCCGCACGTGCTGCTCGTCACCGAGAACCTCGACACGATGCTCGAGTCCTTCCGGGCGGAGGACTACGTCGACAAGCACCTCTGGCGCGGCCTGAAGGGCGACATCCGCGGCGTGCGCGTCGTGGGCCCCGACGGCGTCCGGCTCGACGCGCGCAAGGACGGCGGACGGTGGTCGCTCGTCGCGCCCGTCGCCGCGCTCGCGGACGACGGCCGCATCGCGACGCTCGTCCGCTCGATGCACTTCAGCGAGCAGATCTACCCGATCGCCACGGAGCGCGTGGACAGCCAGCTCCACGACGCGCGGCTGCCGAACGCCGCGGACGTCGCGGCCGGCGAGCTCAACGGCGCGACGCTCGTCGAGCTCTACGCCGACGGGCAGGAGCCGTCGCGCGTCTACCTCCAGGCCGGCTGGGACACCCAGCCCGACCCGGAGATCCTCGTCGCGCGCGGCGACCTGCGGAAGATCCTCGTGGTGGACCGTCGCGAGTTCAACGTGCTGCAGAACGGCGCCGACTTCTACCGCGAGCGCCGGCTCTTCCCGCCGATCCGCGACCGCGCGCGCCGCGTGCGCATCGAGCGCGGCGACGAGGTGCTGCTCGACGTCTCCGTCGACGACCGCGGCACGTGGACCTACCGCGCGCCCGAGCGCCTCGCGGGCGTCGCGCTCGACAGCGAACGCGTCGACGGCTTCTCGCTCGTGAGCGAGTTCCTCGGCGACGTCGACGCGCTGCGCGTCGCGTCCTTCACCGACGCGCCGCCCGAGGGCGACGCGGCCGCCACGCTGCGCGTCGACTGGGACTGGGCCGGCCGCGAGCGCACCGACGTCGTGTCGCTCCACGACCTCGACGGCGACGCCGGCGTGCGCGCGCGCTCCAGCGGCCGCCCCGACGAGGGCCTCGTCCTCGGCGAGGAGGTCCTCGCGCTCCTCGACCCGGGCCTGGCCGACCGCCTCCGCAACGTGACGCCGCTCGCCGTCCCCGAGGAGCGGTGGGGCGGCTTCGAGATCCACATGCCCGGGCTCGACGCGCCGCTCACGGTGAGCCGACCCGGACCGGGCACGCCGTGGCAGGGCGACGACGCCTGGGGCCGACGCTTCGGCCTCGGCCACGACCTGCTCGCCGGCTTCCGCGGCCTCCGCTGGCGGCCCGCGCTCGAGGGCGCCGAGCACCCGTGGCGGCTCGTGTTCCTGGGCTTCGACGGCGCGCCCCTCGGATCGGTCGCGCTGCGCGGCGTCACCGCCGACGAGCCGCAGGAGGTGCTCGGCACGCCGGCGGCCGTCGCGCGCCTCGACGCCGTGCCGGGCATGGAGCTCTACGTGCCGGCCGCGCTCCTCGACCGCATCGCCGTCCTGCGCGACGCGCAACGCCGCGGCGACGACGACTCCTGACCGCGGGTCGGCCGCGCACGCGACGCGGCGCGCTCCTGGCGGCCCGGCCGCTGCCGCGCCGCACGCCGACCGCCGCTCAGCCCGCGGCGGCCTCGTCGCCGCCCGGACCCGCGTCGAGGCCCAGATCCGCCGCGACCCGGCGCACGGCCTCCGGGTACGTCCGGCACTCCGCCTCGAACACGCGCGTCGCGAGGCTGTCCACCGTGTCGCCGGGGCGCACGGGCACGCGCGTCTGCATCACGGGCGGCCCGTTGTCGTAGACCTCGTCGACGACGTGCACGGTGCAGCCCGTCTCCTCGTCGCCGGCCGCGAGCACCGCGGCGTGGACGTGGTCGCCGTACATGCCCTTGCCGCCGTGGCGCGGCAGCAGCGAGGGGTGGATGTTGAGCACGCGTCCGGCGAGCCCCGCCGGCACGGGGAAGTGCAGCAGGTAGCCGGCGAGCAGCACGAGGTCGGGGCGCGCCTCGAGGATGCGCGCCGACTGCGCCGCCGCGAAGGCCGCGCGGTCCGGGAAGTCCTGCGGCCGGAAGACCTCGACGGCCAGCCCGAGGTCCCGCGCGCGCGCGACGCCCTGGACGTTGCGCTTGCTCGCGATGACCAGCGGGATCTCGGCGCGCAGCTCGCCGCGCCGGATGCAGTCCACGAGGTTCACGAGGGTGCGGCCCCCGCCGGACAGCAGCACGACGAGCCGGGGCGCCCTCACGCGAGCGCCTCCCGCAGCCGGTCCGCGCAGGTCGCGACGTCGAGCCCCGCGACCCGGTAGCGCTTGTGCCGGCTCGTCGCGCCGGACACGCAGGTCACGGCCGACCGCGGCACGCCCAGCGCGCGCGCGAGCAGCTCGCCCAGCCGCTTGGTCGCCTTGCCGCCTTCCGGCGCTGCGCTCGTCGACACCTTGAGGGCTCCCGCGTGGACGCCGGCGAGGCCCTCCCGGCGCGCGCCGGGCCGGGCGGCGACCGGCACGACGACAGCGTCGCCATCGACGGCCAGCGCCGCAAGCAGCTCGTCGAGGTCCGCGGGATCGGCCCCGGACGTCACGGCGGGACGACGAACGACTCGACGTTCGAGAGGATCGCGTGCGTCGGCGAGTAGATGCTCACGGCCTGCGTGAAGATCTCGAGGCCGATCGCCGACGGCGGCGCCGGCCCGACGCTCAGCGTCACGGCGCCCGCGCCGGGCGTCGGTCCCTGGAACACGGTGAGCAGCGTCGCGAGGTCGAGCCCGAAGGTCCCCACGATGCCCGGCACGACGATCGCGTCCGTGCCGAGCGAGCCCCAGAACACGACCTGCGTCGTCGGGTAGGACCACACGGCGACCTGGAGCTCGTCGTCGATCGTCGGCGGCGGAGTGAGGTCGAGCAGCGGCCCGCTCGCGAGCCCGAGCGACCCGTCGACCACGGCGACCTGGCGCGTGCCCGTCGCGATGATCTCCGGCCGCCCGTCGCCCGTGAGGTCGGCGAGCGGCGCGACGGCCGCGAGCTTGCGCCCCGACTCCCACATGGCCATGAACTGCCCGAGCGTGCCGCCGTGCAGGTAGACGCGGTGGTCGAGGCTGCTCGAGACGACCTCCGGCGTGCCGTTCCCGTCGAGGTCGTCCGTGACGGCGACGGAGAACATGCTCGCGCCGTTGAAGGTGCTCGCCTCGCGGCGCCAGACCGTGCCGCCGTTGAGCGCGAGCACGACGTTGATCGCGTTGTCGAAGGAGCCCACCGCGACGTCGGACAGCCCCGTGCCGAGCGTGTCGTGCAGGCGCGCGAGCGAGGTGACGTCGCGGCGCACGTCGAAGGTGGACCAGATGCGCGTGCCGTCGTCGCCGCGCAGCGCGAGCACGCAGGGCGACGGCTCGGCGTACTGGCCCACGACGACGTCCGGCACGCCGTCGCCGTCCACGTCGTCCATGCCGAGGCCCACCGAGCCCGGGCCGTCGAGCGGCTGCTCCCAGATCAGCGCGCCGGTCGCGCCGTCGACGAGCCGCGCGAAGGGCGCGCCCTCGCCGCCCACGACGAGCAGCTCGTCCGCGCCGTCGCCGTCGAGGTCGTGCACGGCCTGCGCGTCCTGCACCGTGGCGCCGGGCGCGTGCGTCCAGAGGGTCGCGCCGTCGGCGCCCGACAGCAGGAGCGCCGCCGCGATGCGGTGTCCGCCGGCGACGAGCAGGTCCGCGACCTCGTCACCGTCCCGGTCGTCGACCCAGGCGACGGAGAGGACGTTCGCCGTCGAGGCGCCGGGCGTCGTCGCGAGGTCGCGCGTCCAGAGCACCGCGCCCGTCGCGGCGTCGCGCACCGAGACGCGGCCGTCCGTCGAGGCCACGCCCGCCGCGAGCCGGGCGCCGTCGAGCGCGAGGCCCCGCAGGCTGCGGAACGCGCCGCCGCCCGGCCGCGCCGACCAGAGCGTCTCGCCCGTCGCGCCGTCGAGCACGAGGAGCGTGTCGCCGGGTGCGCCGGGCCCGAGACCCACGGCGAGCTCCGCGCCGGCGTCGCCGTCCCGGTCGCCCACGTCCAGCACGCAGCGGCCGACGCCGCCGAGCTTCCGCGTCGCGACGGGCTCCCCGTCGAGCAGGATGGGGAGGCCCAGCGCCACGGGGTCGTCCGGCGCCGAGAGCGCGGCCTCGATCGCCGTCGGGACGAGGTCGTCCGGCGCGACGCAGGCCGCGTGGACGAGCACCGCCGCGCGGACGGGGACCGCGGGGCCGGTCGCGGCGGGCGCGAGGGCCGCCGCGGACAGGGCGAGGGTGAGGAGCATGGTGGGCGGGTCGGGAGCCGGGACCCTTCAGTCTACGTCACGAACCGGCGGGGCGACGAGGCGACGGCCCACGCGCACCCAGGTCGCGCCCTCCTCCGCCGCGACGCCGAAGTCCTCCGTCATGCCCATGGAGAGCTCGCGGAGCGCCGGCCGACCGGCGGCGCGCCCGTGCTCCTCGAGGAGCGCGGCGAGCGCCGCGAAGACGGGCCGCGCCTCCTCGGGGTCGTCGGCCCGCGGCGCCATCGTCATGAGGCCCGTGAGCCGCGCGTGCCGGAGCGCGTCGCCGGCCTCGACGACCTCGCCCAGCGCCGCCGGGTCCAGCCCGGACTTGCTCGCCTCGCCGCTCACGTTGACCTGGAGGAAGAGCTCGGGACGCCGGCCCGCCTCGCCGGCCACGCGGTCGATGCGCTCCATGAGCGCGCGCGAGTCCACGCCGTGGAAGACGTCGAAGAGCGGCACCGCCTTGCGCACCTTGTTGGACTGCAGGTGCCCGATGAAGTGCCAGCGGAACCAGTCGCCGCGCCCGGCGAGCCGCGCCTCGGCGTCCTGCACGCGGTTCTCGCCGACGTCCTCGACGCCGAGCGCGCGCAGGGAGGCGAACACCGTCGGCGGCGCCGCCTTCGTGACGACGACGAGGCGCGCGGCGTCGGGCGCGCGGCCGGCGCGGCGGCACGCGACGGCGAGCTCGTCGCGGACCGCGCGCAGGCGGCCGTCGAGGGCGGCGACTTCGGCGGCGTCGGGGTCGTCGGCGGCGGTCACGGTCCCATGATAGGTTCGGAGCGATCGGTTCGGAGCGGCACGTCGCGACACCCGTCGGCGGGTGCGGGCGGGCGCGCCGGACCGCGCCGTCCCGGAGCCCCGACATGCCGTTGCCGTTCGTGCTGCTCGCCGTCCTCCTGGTCCCTGCGTCGGACGCGGGGCTGCGGCCCTCGTGGTCGCTCTCCCTCGCGGCCTGGGCCGAGGCGGGCGGGCTCCGCTCGGTGCACGCGGGGCGGGACCTCGTCCTCGCGGAGGACGCCGAGCACGCCGTGACCGCCGTCGACGCGGCGACGGGCGCCTTCCGCTGGGTCGTCCGCCTGGACGGTCCGCTCGCGCACCCGCCGACCGCCGGCGGCGGCACGTGGACGTTCGCCACCGCGACGCGCGCGCTCGTCGTGGACGCGGCCTCCGGGGCGCGCCGGCTCGACCTGCCGCTCGCGGCCGAGAGCGCCGCCGCGCCGGTGAGCGACGGCGAGCGGCTCTACGAGGCCTCCGTGCAGGGCGACGCCTTCCGCGCGTGGCGGCTCGCGGACGGCCGGCTCGCGTGGCGCACGCGGCTGCCCGGCGGCGCGAGCGGCCGGCTCGAGGTCGTCGGCGCGGGCGACGACGCGCTCGTCGTCGCGACCTGCGGCGACGGGACGCTCCGCGCGTTCCCGGGGACCGACGCCGTGCCGCGCGGGCCGGCGTGGGTCGCGCGCGTCGGGCGGCCGGTCGGCCCGGTGCTGGCTGTGGAGGAGCGGCTCATCGTCGTGGACGCCGCGGGCGCGGTCGTCGCCGTCGACGCGCGCTCGGGAGCCGTCGCCTGGCGGACCGTGCTCGGCGAGGCGCCCGTCGGCGGCGGCGTCGCGGCGGGGGGGCGGGTCGTCGTCGGGACGACGGCCGGACTCCGCGCGTACCGCGCGTCGACCGGCGAGGAGGTCTGGCGCACGGACGACGGCGCCGAGCGGCCGCTCGCCGCGGTGCCGGGCGTCGTCGTGACGCGTCGCGCCACGGGGCGGCTCCTCGCGCGTGTCGGCGACGACGCGCGCGCGGAGGAGGCCCGGATCGACCCAGGCCTGCTCTCGACGGGCGACCGGCTCGTGGACTGGGACCCGGCCGGCGCGCTGCGCACGGCGGTGCCGTCGGCGCCGGAGCGCCCGGCCGTGCACTGACGGGAGGACCGCGCGCGCGGGCCGCGGCCGCTCGGGCGCGCACGTCGCGGCCGCTCGCACGCGGCCGCCCCGACGGCCTTCGGCCCGTCAGAGGTGGAGCGACGTCCGCGTGAGCGCGTCGAGCACGCGCGCGGCCGGGTCGCCCGGGCGCGGCGGCTCGTCGGGCAGGTGGAGGCCGGCGCGCGACGCCCGGAGACGCAGCGGCGCCGCGCCCGCGGGGACCGCGAGCTCGCCGCGCCCGCGCTCGAGCAGGCGCGTCAGCGGCGCGACGACCGAGGCGCGCGGCGCGAGCCGCCGCGGTCGCGCGAGCCCCGCGCCGAGGAGCCGCAGCAGCTCGGGGATCCAGGCCTCGGCGACGTCGCCCTCGGGCGGCTCGAGGACGGCGCGCTCCACGAACGACCCGCGGCCCTCGGCGCGCCAGCCTCCCGCGAGCCGCGCCGCGACGGCGAGCAGCCGCCGCTCGAGCCGCCGCCGGGCGCGCCGGCGGAGCCCCTCGAGCGTCTCCGCGTCGAGCGGGGCGTCGCCCGCCGCGAGGGCGCGACGCATCGCGTTGCGCGGGACGCGGTCGTCGGCGTTCGTGGGGTCCTCGACGTGCGGCACGCCGCGCGCCTCGCGCCACGCCGCGAGGGCGTCGCGGCCGGGCCGCGGGTCGCCCACGAGGAACGGGTGGAGCACGCGGGCGTCGCCGCCGAGCGGGCGGACGGCGGGGATGGACGCGAGCGCGCGGTCGCCGCGGTGGCCGCGCGCGAGGTGCAGGAGCAGCGTCTCGTGCGCGTCGTCGCGGTGGTGGGCCGTGAGGACCCAGCCCGCGCCGCGCGCCGCCGCGACCTCCGCGAGCGCGCCGAGCCGGAGCCCGCGCGCCGCGGTCTCCGTCCGGCCCGAGGACCCCGCGCGCGGCGCGACCCGCACGACGTCGCAGGGGACGCCGAGCTCGGCGCACCGGTCGGCGACGAAGCGCGCGTCGCCGCCCGAGCCCGCGCGCAGCCCGTGGTCGACGTGCACGACGGCGACCCGCTCCCGCGCCACGCGCGCGGCCGCCGCGAGCAACGCCATCGAGTCGCTCCCGCCCGAGACCGCGAGGAGCACGGGCGCGCCCTCCGGCACGACCGCGGCCAGGCTCCGCGCGACGTGACGCTCGGGGTCGGGACGCTCCACGGCGACATCGTAGCCTCGGCGCCCGACCGGCCCGCGCGCCGGGATCGCGTCGCCCATCCCCAGGCGATAGACTGCGCCCTCCCGCGGACTCGGACCCTTCCCCGACACACCTCTCTCTTCCTTCCCCAGGAGACCCTCGTTCCCATGACCATTCGGGTTGGCATCAACGGTTTCGGGCGCATCGGCCGCACGGTCATGCGGATCATGGAGACGCGCGACGACATGGAGGTCGTGTGCATCAACGACCTCGCCGACCCGGGCTCGCTGGCGCACCTCTTCAAGTACGACTCGGTCATGGGCCGCTTCGACGGCGCCGTGTCGGGCAGCGAGGGCGCGCTGGAGGTCGCCGGCCGGGCGGTCAAGGTGACCGCCGAGCGGGACCCGGGCGCGCTGCCGTGGAAGGACATGAAGGTCGACTTCGTCGTCGAGTCGACGGGCATCTTCCGCAAGCGCGAGCAGATCGCCGCGCACCTGTCCGCGGGCGCGCCCAAGGTCGTGCTCACCGTGCCGCCGAAGGACGAGATCGACGCGATGATCGTGCTGGGCGTCAACGACGACGCGCTCAAGCCCGAGCACAAGATCGTGAGCAACGCGTCCTGCACGACGAACTGCCTGGCGCCCGTCGCCAAGGTGCTCGTCGACTCGTTCGGCCTCAAGCGCGGCCTCATGACGACGATCCACGCGTACACGAATGACCAGCGCATCGCGGACCAGATCCACAGCGACATGCGGCGCGCGCGCGCGGCGGCGGCGAACATCATCCCGACCTCCACCGGCGCCGCGAAGGCCGTCGGCAAGGTCATCCCGTCGCTGGCCGGCAAGGTCGACGGCATGGCGATGCGCGTGCCCGTGCTCAACGGCTCCGTGGTCGACCTCGTCGCCGTGCTCGAGAAGACGGTCACCGTCGACGACGTGAACGCCGCCATGAAGGCCGCCGCCGAGGGCCCGCTCAAGGGCGTCCTCGAGCACACGACCGACCCGATCGTGTCGAGCGACATCCTCGGCAACCCGCACTCGTCGGTCTTCGACGCGCAGGCCACCATGGTCATCGACAGCAACATGGTGAAGGTCGTGTCGTGGTACGACAACGAGTGGGGCTACAGCAGCCGCGTCTGCGACCTCGTGGCCAAGGCGCACGCCCTGTCATGAGCTGGCGCACCGTCGACGCGCTGGACGTCGAGGGCCGCCGCGTCCTCGTCCGGCTCGACCTCAACGTCCCGCTCGACGGCGGGCGGATCACGGACGACCTCCGCATCACGGCGGCGCTGCCGACCGTCCGCTCGATCGTCGAGCGCGGCGGCACCGTCGTCGCGATGAGCCACCTGGGCCGGCCGAAGGGCGTCGACGAGGCGCTCCGGCTGGCGCCGGTGGCCGCGCGGATGGGGGAGCTGCTCGGGCGCGACGTCACGCCGCTGCGCGAGACGGTCGGCGCGGAGGTCGTCGCGGCCGTCGAGGCCGCGGCGCCGGGCTCCGTGCTGCTGCTCGAGAACCTGCGCTTCGACCCGGGAGAGAAGGCCAACGACCCGGACTTCGCGAAGCAGCTCGCCGCCTGCGGCGACCGCTACGTGAACGACGCCTTCGGCACGGCGCACCGCGCGCACGCGAGCGTCGTCGGCGTGCCGGCGATCCTCGGGCGGGAGCACTGCGCGGCCGGCTTCCTGCTCGGCAAGGAGCTCGCCGCCTTCGACAAGGTGCTCGGCGACCCGGCGCGACCGCTCGTCGCGATCCTGGGCGGCGCGAAGGTCTCCGACAAGCTCGCCGTCGTGCAGAACCTGCTGCAGCGCGTCGACACGCTCATCGTCGGCGGCGCCATGGCGTACACCTTCCTGAAGGCCGCCGGCGCGACGGTGGGGGCCTCGCGCGTCGAGGAGGACTTCCTCGAGGAGGCGGGGCGCATCCTCACGCAGGCCGAGGGTGCGGGCGTCGATCTGCTCCTGCCGACGGACCACCGCTGCGCGGCGGCGTTCGACTCGGACGAGGCGCGGGAGACCGGGCGCGACATCCCCGACGGGCTCATGGGTCTCGACATCGGGCCCGCGACCGCGAGGACGTACGCGGAGGCCGTCGCGGCCGCCGGCACCGTCGTGTGGAACGGCCCCATGGGGGTGTTCGAGCGCGAGGCCTACGCCGCGGGCACGCGGACGGTCGCCGAGGCGGTCGCCGCGTCGTCGGCGTACACCGTGGTGGGCGGCGGCGACAGCGCCGCGGCCGTCAAGACGTTCGGCCTGGCGGACCGCATCGATCACGTCTCCACCGGCGGCGGCGCGTCCCTCGAGCTCCTCGAGGGCAAGGCGCTGCCGGGCCTCGTCGCGCTCGGACACGGGAGCTGACCCGGCCCGCGCCCCACGCGCCGGTCGGTTGGCTTCCCCGGAGCGCCCATGCGAGGATGACGCGATGAGCACGCCGCCCGTGAAGATCGCCCCGTCGCTGCTGTCGGCGGACTTCGTGAACCTGGCCCGCGACGTCGCGGCGGTCGAGGACGCCGGCGCGGACTGGCTGCACGTCGACGTCATGGACGGCCACTTCGTGCCGAACCTCACCATCGGCCCGCCCGTCGTGAAGGCGCTCAAGAAGGTCGCACGCCGGCCGCTCGACGTGCACATCATGATCACGAACCCCGAGCGCTACGCGGCGGACTACGTCGCGGCCGGCGCCGACGTGCTCACCTGCCACCTCGAGACGCACCCCGACGCGCTCGAGCTCATCCGCGAGGCGGGCGGCCGCGCCGGGCTCGCCGTGAACCCCGAGACGGACATCGCGCCCGTGCGCGACATGCTCGACCGCGTCGACATGGTGCTCGTCATGTCCGTGCACCCCGGCTTCGGCGGCCAGTCCTTCATGCCCGAGGTGCTGCCCAAGATCGAGGCGCTCCGGGAGTGGGGCTACACCGGCGACGTCGAGATCGACGGCGGCATCGCGCCGAAGACCATCGGCGACGCGGCAGCCGCCGGCGCCAACGTCTTCGTCGCGGGTTCGGCCGTGTTCGGCTCGGACGACTGGGCCGCGACCATCCGCACGATGCGCGAGACCGCCGAGGCGCGCCTCGGCGTGTCCGCCTGACCCGCCCGGAGGGACGACGATGGGCTCCCTGCCCTGGCTGCGCCACAAGAAGAAGGACATCCCCGGCGACCTGTGGGTGCGCTGCACGGGGTGCAAGCAGACGCTCTTCGGCAAGGACCTGGACGACCAGTTCAAGGTGTGCCCGAAGTGCGGGCACCACTTCCCGATCAGCAGCCACCTGCGCATCGCGTACACGCTCGACCCCGCGACCTGGCACGAGTACGACGCGGGCATGGGGGCCGTGGACTCGCTGGGCTTCATCGACAACAAGCCCTACCCGGACAAGCTCTCCGACGCCGCGTCGCGAACGGGGCTGCGCGAGGCCATGCGCTACGGCCTGGGCCGCGTCGAGGGCCACGAGATCGTGTTCGGCGTCCTCGAGTTCCGGTTCATGGGCGGCAGCATGGGCGTCGTCGTGGGCGAGAAGGTCACGCGCGCCGTCGAGCTCGCGCGCGACCGCGGCCTCCCGCTCGTGCTCGTCGCGGCGTCGGGCGGTGCGCGCATGCACGAGGGCATCCTCTCGCTCATGCAGATGGCCAAGACCTGCTCCGCGCTCGCCGGCTTCCGCGAGGCGGGGGGCTTCTTCATCTCGCTCTGCACGCACCCCACGACGGGCGGCGTGACGGCGTCCTGGGCCATGGCCGCG
Source organism: bacterium (assembly GCA_030428785.1). Lineage (GTDB taxonomy): Bacteria > Planctomycetota > B15-G4 > B15-G4 > B15-G4 > JAUIEF01. The sequence goes on along the minus strand of JAUIEF010000003.1, from coordinate 38,947 downwards.
GACCTCATCCTCGCGGAGCCCGAGGCGCTCATCGGCTTCGCCGGTCCGCGCGTCATCGAGGGCACCATCAAGAAGAAGCTGCCACCCGGTTTCCAGACGGCGGAGTTCCTCCTCGACAAGGGCCAGATCGACATGATCGTGCCCCGCCAGGAGCTCCGCGCCACCCTCGGGAAGCTCCTCGGCTACCTCCCGGATCCGCGCAAGCCCGTCCTTGCGTCGGGGGAGGGCACCGCCTAGACTTCCCGCCCTGCCGTGCCCGGCATCCCCGGTAGCTCAGTTGGTTAGAGCATCTGACTGTTAATCAGAGGGTCGCTGGTTCGAGTCCAGCCCGGGGAGCCACGCCGCACGGCTCGAGATCGGAAGAGCATTCCCGCGGAACCGATTCATGTTGATTCGGTTCCGCAATCCTGCCGGGCGCCGACTCTGTTAAGGTGAGTCGTGTTCCGGCTGTCCCGTCCCCGTGCGGGGACGGGTCCGGAGCGACCCGCCCTGCCCCGGCGTGTCGACCGGTCCGCCCCGTCCGTCGCCCACGGACGGCGCCTTGCCCGCCCAGCGAGACCTGCCCGATGAAGCCCGACCTGAAGTCCGTTTCGACCGATGAGCTCAACCGCGAGCTCGAGCGCCGCGCCGCCAACGCGGAGAAGCTCATCAAGAAGCGCGAGCGCCTCCTCGAGGAGCTCGAGCGCATCGAGGGCCAGATCGACGGCGCGACGACGGTGAACAAGCGTCGCCCCGCGGCCGGCCCGCGCCGGCGCCCGCGCAACGAGATGACCCTCGGCGACGCCCTGGCGAACGCCATGGAGGTCCGCGCCGTCGTGAGCCCCGCCGAGGCGAGCCAGCTCGTCCAGGCGAACGGCTACCGCACGACGTCCCGGAACTTCAACATGATGGTCAGCAACACGCTGGCCAAGGACAAGCGCTTCAAGCGCGTCGCCCGCGGCCAGTACGAGCGCATCGCCTGACAGGAGACGCGCCCGGGGACACGCCGCGCGAGGCGGTCGCTCCCGGGCACCGCCGACGCATGGTCCGACTCGACAAGATCTACACGCGCGGCGGCGACGACGGCATGACGTCGCTCGGCGACGGCAGCCGCGTGTCCAAGACGAGCCCGCGCATCGCGAGCTACGGCGAGGTCGACGAGCTCAACGCCGTGCTCGGCCTGTGCCTCGACCACGTGCGCGACGACGACGAGCGGCGCATGCTCGTCGACATCCAGCACGAGCTCTTCGACCTGGGCGCCGATCTGTGCATCCCGGTCGCGCCCGGCGAGGAGCGACGGCTGCGCATGTCGACGGCGGCCGTCGAGCGCCTCGAGCGGATCATCGACGAGGTGAACGAGGGGCTGCCCGCGCTCACGAGCTTCGTGCTGCCGGGCGGCAACCCGCTCGCCAGTCACTACCACCTCGCGCGCACCGTGTGCCGCCGGGTCGAGCGCGCGCTCGTCCTGCTCGTGCAGGGCGCGGGCGAGGGCGCCGTGAACAAGGCGGCGCACGCCTACGTGAACCGGCTCTCGGACCTGCTCTTCGTCCTCGCGCGACGCGCCGCCGGCGCCGACGAGGTCCTCTGGGAGCCCGGGCGGGGGGCGGACCCGTGAACCCCGCCGTGGCGGGCGCCGTGCTCGGCGGACTCGGCGTGGCGCTCGGGGCGTTCGGGGCGCACGGGCTCGCGGAGCGGATCGCGCCCGACCGGCTCGCGATCTACGAGACGGGCGTGCGCTACCAGCTCGTCCATGCGCTCGCGCTGCTCGCCGTGGCCGCGCTGTGCCGCGAGGGCTCCGGCAACCGGCCGGCGTGGCTCTTCGTCGCGGGGGTCGTCGTGTTCAGCGGCACGCTCTACGCGCTCGCGCTCGGCGGGCCCCGCTGGCTCGGCGCCGTGACGCCGCTCGGCGGGCTCGCGCTCATCGGCGGCTGGATCGCGCTGGCCCTGGCCGTGCGCGCCGGCTGATCCCGTGGCCCGCGACATCCGCTTCGAGCTCGTCCGCGAGGACGCCACGGGCGCGCGCCGCGCGCGCTTCCACACGACGCACGGCGCGGTCGAGACGCCGGCCTTCATGCCCGTGGGCACGCAGGGCACGGTCAAGGCCGTCCTGCCGCGCGACCTCGCCGACATCGGGTCGGACGTCGTCCTCGCGAACACCTACCACCTGAGCCTCGACGACCGCACGGAGCTCGTCGAGCGCGCGGGCGGGCTCCACGCGTTCATGAACTGGGAGCGGTCCATCCTCACGGACTCGGGCGGCTTCCAGGTGTTCAGCCTGCCGGGCGCGGAGATCACCGAGGACGGCGTCTCGTTCCCGATCGGCGAGGGCCGCCCGCGCTACCTGCTCGACCCCGAGACCTCCATGGACGTGCAGCGCCGGCTCGGCGCCGACATCGGCATGGCGTTCGACGAGTGCTGCCCGCACGACGCGCCGCGCAAGTACGTCGCGCGCAGCGTCGACCGCACGGAGCGCTGGGCGCGGCGCTGCCTCGACAGCCGCCTCGCGCCGCACCAGCTGCTCTTCGGCATCGTGCAGGGCGGCGTGTTCGAGGACCTCCGGCTGCGGAGCGCCGACCAGATCACCGCGCTGCCCTTCGACGGCTTCGCCATCGGCGGCGTGAGCGTCGGCGAGGGCCACGAGCTCATGGTGGCGGTCACGCGCTGGACCGCGCCGCGCCTGCCCGTCGACCGGCCGCGGTACCTCATGGGCGTCGGCCTCCCCGAGGACATCCTCGAGGCCGTCGAGGCGGGCATGGACATGTTCGACTGCGTCATCCCGACGCGCTACGCCCGAGGCGGCACGCTCTTCACCCGCCGCGGCCGCATCCGCATCGGCGACCGGACCCACCGGCACGACACGGGCCCCGTCGAGCCCAAGTGCGCCTGCTACACCTGCCGGAACTACAGCCGGATGGTGCTGCGCCACCTGCACTACGCCCACGAGCCCGTCTTCGAGACCCTGGCCAGCCTCCACAACCTCCAGTTCTACGAGGACCTCATGAGCGGGTGCCGCCATGAGATCGAGCGGAACCGATTCGGGCCCTGGAAGGAGGCCTGGCTGCGGCGCTACCGGGCCGGGGACGCCCACAAGGGCCGGGAACGCAGCCGATCCCGCTAAACTCCGGACGGGATCCGGCCGACGAGGGAGTCCTCCCGGTCGCCGGACGGCGCCCGGGGTGCTCGCATCCGCGGAGAACCCCCATGCTGCGCACCCGCCTCACCCTCGCCCTGCTCGCCTCCGTGACGGTCGCCGCCTGCGGCCTCATGACCCACCAGGCCCGGAGCTTCGACGTCTCCGACCAGGACGGACGCCTGTTCGTCGGCGGCGTGCCCGTGGACTACCACCGCGAGGTGACGCTCCAGGGCGAGCTCGACGTCGAGGACCTGACCCTCGTGCTCGTCTCGCAGACCGGCCCGATCGACGTCGTCGGCGGCCCGGGCGACAGCTACGAGCTCGTCGTGGACCTGTACTCCGAGTTCGAGGGTGACGGCGACGTCGTCGTCGACGGCGGGGTCGTCGCCGCGCGCTCGCAGCTCGGCGGCGCCGTGCTCGTCAACGGTATCCGCGGCCGCCTCCCCGAGGGCGTGGACCTCGACGTGCGGACCGCCACCGGCGACACCTTCGTCACGAGCTTCGTCGGCCGCAACCGCGTCGTCGTCGAGAGCGGCACGGGCGTCGTGCACGTGAGCTCCTCCGAGGTCGACAGCGTCTCCGTCGACGCCGGCACCGGCGACGTCCGCATGACCGAGTGCACGTCGAAGGACGTCGTCCTGCGGCTCGGCGTCGGCTCCTTCGCCGCGTCCGGCTGCGTCGTCGGCCACCTCGACGGCGACTCGGGCACGGGCGACTTCCTCGTCCACGGCAGCCGCATCGAGACGGCCGTCTTCGCGTCGAGCGTCGGCGACGTCTGGCTCACGGACACGCTCGTGAGCGAGATCCGCTCGTCGCTCGGCACGGGCAAGGTCGAGCACCGCACGACGGTCTCCGAGGACGTCGAGGACTGAGACGCGCCTCGAGCCCCGGGGACCCCGCACGGGGTCCCCGCCCCGCGACCCGGCACGGCCCCGCGCCCTGCCGGGTCGCGGTCGTTCCGGGGCGCCCCGCGGAGCCGGGCCGGGGCGGCCCGCGGGCCGGGCTCCAGTCCCCGGGGCGACCCGGCCGATGGGGGAGTTGACCGCCCCTCATCAGCATGTCATGATCTCGTGATGCCTGTGACCGAGAGCCTCCCCGGCGCCCTCCGCGCCCTCTCCGACGAGACCCGGCTGAGGATCCTCAGCCTGCTCGTCCACGCGGAGCTCTCGGTGGGCGAGATCGCCCGGAGCCTCGCCACGGGCCAGAGCCGCGTGAGCAACCACCTCAAGGTGCTCCGCGAGCTGGGCTGGATCGCCGAGCGCCACGAGGGCAGCTACACGTTCTGCCGCCTCGAGGTGCCGCCGGGGCCGCTCGCGGACCTCTGGGCGGCGCTCCTCCCGTCGCTCGAGTCCCTCGACCAGCGCGAGGCCGACCAGGCCCGGCTCGCCGTGGTCCTCGCCGAGCGCACGGACGCGCGCGCCTTCTTCGACCGCATCGCCGGCGACTGGGACGTCATCGGCAGCGACTTCGAGCAGGGCACGGGTCGCCTCGAGGCCGTGAGCTGCCTCGTCCCCGAGGGCCTCGCCGTCGCGGACGTCGGCTGCGGCACCGGCTACCTCACGGCCGCGCTGGGCCGCCGCGTCGACCGCGTGGTCTGCGTCGACGCGAGCGAGGCCATGCTCGACCAGGCCCGCGACAACCTCACGGCGCTGCCGTGCGAGCTCGACTTCCGCGTCGGCACGATGGAGGAGCTCCCGCTCGCCGACGGCGAGGTCGACGCGGCCTGCGCGCACATGGTGCTGCACCACCTGCCCGAGGCGCGCGCCGGGCTCGCGGAGCTCGCGCGCATCGTGAAGCCCGGCGGCACCGTCGTGTGCGTCGAGCTCCTCCCGCACCACGAGACCTGGATGCACGAGTCCATGGCGGACACGCGCCTCGGCATCGACCCCAAGGCGCTCGAGGACGACTTCCACGCCGTCGGGCTGCAGGACGTGCGCCGCGAGATGCTCGGCGACCGCTACGTCGTCGAGAGCCCCGCCGGCAAGAGCATCCGACTCCCGCTCTACCTGGTCCGCGGACGCACCGCGGTCCTCACCTGACCACCACGCTCCACCCTTCCCGAGAACACGGAGAACGATCGTGACCGAGACCACCCAGGCCACCGCCACCGACTACAAGGTGCGCGACATGTCCCTCGCGAGCTGGGGCCGCAAGGAGATCATGCTGGCCGAGAAGGAGATGCCCGGCCTCATGTACTTCCGCGAGAAGTACAAGAAGCAGCAGCCGCTCGCGGGCGCGAAGGTCGCGGGCTGCCTGCACATGACCATCCAGACGGCCGTGCTCATGGAGACGCTCGTCGAGCTGGGCGCCGACCTCCGCTGGAGCTCCTGCAACATCTTCTCGACCCAGGACCACGCCGCGGCCGCGATGGCCGAGGCCGGCATCCCGACCTTCGCCTGGAAGGGCGAGACGGACGCCGAGTACGACTGGTGCATCGAGCAGACGATCCGCTGGCCGGACGGCAGCGGCCCGAACATGATCCTCGACGACGGCGGCGACCTCACCGCCATGATGCACAAGCCCGAGAACGCCGAGCTCATGAAGGACGTGCGCGGCATCACCGAGGAGACGACCACGGGCGTCCACGCGCTCATGAAGATGTGGAACAAGGGCGAGCTCAAGGTGCCCGCGATCAACGTCAACGACTCGGTCACCAAGAGCAAGTTCGACAACCTCTACGGCTGCCGTGAGTCGCTCGCCGACGGCATCAAGCGCGCCACCGACGTCATGGTGGCCGGCAAGGTCGTCGTGGTCGCCGGCTACGGCGACGTGGGCAAGGGCTGCGCCAAGTCCATGAAGGGCTTCGGCGCGCGCGTCATCGTCACCGAGATCGACCCCATCTGCGCGCTGCAGGCCGCGATGGAGGGCTTCGAGGTCACGACGATGGAGAACGCGCTCGCCGAGGGCGACATCTTCGTCACGACGACGGGCTGCCGCGACATCGTCACGGCCGACCACATGTCGAAGATGCGCGACGAGGCGATCGTCTGCAACATCGGCCACTTCGACATCGAGATCGACGTCGCGGGCCTCAACGCCTACAAGGGCATCGTCAAGGACGAGATCAAGCCGCAGGTCGACCGCTACACGTTCCCCGACGGGCACAGCATCCTGCTGCTCGCCGAGGGCCGCCTGGTGAACCTGGGCTGCGCGACGGGCCACCCGTCGTTCGTCATGTCCAACTCGTTCAGCAACCAGGTGCTCGCGCAGATCGAGATCTTCCAGAACCCCGACAAGTACGAGGTGGGGGTCTACACGCTGCCGAAGCACCTCGACGAGGAGGTCGCCCGCGCGCACCTCGAGAAGCTCGGCGTGAAGCTCACCGTGCTCACCGACGTGCAGGCGGACTACCTGGGCCTCGACAAGAACGGCCCGTACAAGCCCGAGCACTACCGCTACTGATCGGCGGTGAGGAGCGGGCGGCCGCCTCGGCGACCCCCGCGGCGGGCCCCGGCGCCCGCCCGACGGCCGGTCCCGCGCACGTCGCGGGGCCGGCCGCTCCGTTGGTATGCTCGCCGCGACTCCGCCCCCCGGCGGGACATCGCGCGCGTCCGGACCGTCCCACGCGTCGAACCGCCGCACAGCCACTCCCTCCCGACACCAGGAGCCCCCGTGCCCAGCACCCAGGAGGTCCACGCCGCCCTGAAGACCGTGTCCGTCCCCGAGCTGGGGAAGGACGTCGTGAGCGCCGCGGCCGTCCGCAACCTCGTCATCTCCGGCGGGGCGGTCTCCTTCGACCTCGTGCTCATGATCGGCGGGGACGTCCCCGAGCCGCGCGTGCACGCCATCCAGGGCGCGTGCGAGGCCGCCGTCAAGGCGCTGCCGGACGTCACGAGCGTGCACGTGAAGTCGTCCGTGCGCCCGCCGCCGGGGGGCGCCGGCACGCGCAAGGTCATGCCGCACGTGAAGCACGTCGTCGCCGTGGCCAGCGGCAAGGGCGGCGTCGGCAAGAGCACGACGGCCGCGAACCTCGCCGTCGCGCTGAAGTCCCTCGGCGCGAGGGTCGGCCTGCTCGACGCGGACATCTACGGCCCGTCGGTGCCGACGATGTTCGGCACGTCCGGGCGCCCGGAGGCCGCGGGCGAGAAGACCATCCACCCCAAGCAGGCCCACGGCATCGCGCTCATGAGCATCGGGTTCCTCGTGGACCCGGACACGCCCATGGTCTGGCGCGGCCCCATGGTCCACGGCGCGCTCACGCAGTTCATGGAGCAGGTCGAGTGGGGCGAGCTGGACTACGTCGTCGTCGACATGCCGCCCGGCACCGGCGACGCGCAGCTCACGCTCACGCAGAAGGCGCCGCTCTCGGGCGCCGTCATCGTGACGACGCCGCAGCAGGTGTCGCTCGTCGACGCGCGCAAGGGCCTCAAGATGTTCGAGCAGGTCAACGTGCCGGTGCTCGGCATCGTGGAGAACATGTCCTACTTCGTGTGCGGCGACTGCGACGCCGAGCACGACATCTTCCGGCGCGGCGGCGGCAAGCGGACGGCGGAGGAGCTGAAGGTGCCGTTCCTCGGCGAGATCCCGCTGCAGGCCGGCGTCGCGGTGAGCGGCGGCGAGGGGCTCCCCGTCGTGCTCGCCGCCCCCGACAGCCCGGCGGCGAAGGCGTTCCTCGACCTCGCCCGCACCGTGCGCGCGCGCCTCGAGGACCAGGGCGCGCAGGGCGGCCTCACCTCGATGGCGTGGCAGGCGTGATGGAGCTCCGCGACGGCGTCGTGCCGACGGGCCTCGGACAGGACGGCCCCTCCGTGCTCACCGTCCGCTGGAGCGACGGCCACGAGGGGCGCCACCGCGTGCGCGACCTGCGCCTCGCCTGCCCCTGCGCGCAGTGCGTCGACGAGTGGACCGGCGAGCGCACGCTCGACCCGGCGACCGTCGCCGAGGACGTGCGCCCGGTGTCCATCGACCCGGTGGGGCGCTACGGAATCCAGATCGAATGGAGCGACGGGCACGCGACGGGGATCTACACCTTCGAAACGCTCGCGACGCTCTGCTCTTGCGCCCCGTGCACACCCGAAGGAGGAACCCCCGCGTGAGCCACCTGGCCGAAGAGGACCCGGAGATCCACGCTGCGATCGCCGCGGAGGCGCGGCGCCAGCACGCCGACCTCGAGCTCATCGCGTCCGAGAACACGACGTCCTCCGCCGTGCGCGAGGCGGTCGGCTCCGTGCTCACGAACAAGTACGCCGAGGGCTACCCCGGGCGCCGCTACTACGGCGGCTGCGAGCACGTGGACACCGTGGAGCGGCTCGCCCGTGATCGGGCGAGGGACCTCTTCGGCGCCGAGCGCGCGAACGTCCAGCCGCACTCCGGCAGCCAGGCGAACATGGCCGTGCTCATGTCGCTCCTCGAGCCGGGCGACAGCTACCTCGCGATGGACCTCGCCCACGGCGGGCACCTCACGCACGGGCACCCCATGAACTTCTCGGGGCGCCTCTACCACGCGATCCCGTACGGCGTGGACCGCGAGACCGAGCGCATCGACATCGGAGCCGTGGCCGCGCTCGCGAAGGAGCACCGGCCGAAGCTCATCCTGGCCGGCGCGAGCGCGTACTCGCGCGTCATCGACTTCGCCGCGTTCGCGGAGATCGCGCGGGACGTCGGCGCCGCGCTCATGGTGGACATGGCGCACATCGCCGGGCTCGTGGCGGCCGGCCTGCACCCCAGCCCCGTGCCGCACGCCGACGTCGTGACGCTCACGACGCACAAGAGCCTGCGCGGACCGCGCGGCGGCATGATCCTCGGCCGGGCCGAGCCCATGAAGGGCATCAATTCGCGCGTCTTCCCCGGCATCCAGGGCGGCCCGCTCATGCACGTCATCGCCGGCAAGGCGGTGGCGCTCCGCGAGGCCGCCGAGCCCGGGTTCCGCGAGTACCAGGAGCGCGTCGTCGCGAGCGCGGCGGCGCTCGCCGAGCGGCTCCTCGAACGCGGGCTGCGCCTGGTCTCCGGCGGCACGGACAACCACCTCGTGATGGTCGACGTGGGCAGCAAGGGCCTCACGGGCGCCGACGCCGAGGACGCGCTGGGCGCCGCGCGCATCACGACGAACAAGAACATGATCCCGTTCGACACGCAGCCGCCGATGAAGGCGTCCGGCATCCGCCTCGGGACGCCGGCGCTCTGCACGCGCGGCTTCGGCCCGGACGACCTGCGCGCCGTCGCCGACTGCATCGCGGACGTCCTCGAGGCGCCCGGCGACGACTCGGTGCGCGAGGACGTCACGCGGCGCGTCGCGGAGCTCACGGACGCCCACCCGCTCGTGCAGCTCGTCTGATGGCCCGCCGTCCGGCGCACACCTACGTCGTCGACATCGAGACGGTGGGTGTGCCCTGGAGCACGCTGGACGAGAAGACCCGCGAGTACCTGCAGGGCCGTGCCGCGACGGAGGCCGAGAAGGAGGCGGTCGCGCACCGGCTCGGGCTCGACCCCGGCACGGGACGCGTCATCGTCATCGGGATGCGCAACGTCACGACCGGCATGAGCGGCGTGTTCGTCGAGGGCAAGTCGCGCGGCTGGATCGACGGCGGTCCCGACGGCTTCAAGCGCTTCGACGGCGACGAGCGCGAGATGCTCACCGAGTTCTGGCGCATGCTCGACGCGAGCGCGCGGCGCGTCGTGACCTACAACGGGCGGCAGTTCGACGGGCCGTACCTCATGCTGCGCTCGGCCATCCTCGGCGTCGCGCCCACGATGAACCTCGCGGGCTACCGCTACTCCGTGACGCCGCACTGCGACCTCCAGGAGGTCCTCTCCTTCCACGGCGCCTCGCGGCCGGTGTACAGCCTCGACTACTGGTGCCGGCGGTTCGGCATCACGTCGCCCAAGGAGGAGGGCCTGGACGGCAGCCGCGTGCAGGAGTACTACGACGGCGGCCGGCTCGAGGAGATCGTCGAGTACTGCGCCCGCGACGTCGTGGCGACGGCGGCGCTCTACGAGCGGCTCGAGGACACGCTCGTCCCGCTCTTCGAACGGCGGAGCTGAGCGCCGGCGACCGGCGCCGGCGGGGCGCGCCTCAGACCTTGTCCTGCTTGAACTCGGACAGGCGGGCCGGGCTCATCCAGCCGATGCCGCGCAGGACCTCGAGGACCTCGGTCCAGCTCGGGAAGGTCTTCCCGGTCTTGCGCTTGTACTTGTCCATCGCCTTGAGGAACTCGAGGCGCTCGTACTCGAGCAGCTCGGGGTCCTCCGGCGGCTCCTTCGGGCTGCGCCGCTTGGCCGAACGGCTCGCGGTGCGCGTCGAGCCGGACTTGCTCTTCGCCTTGCCGGCGGCCTTCTTCTTGCCGGTCTTCTTCGACGTCACCATGGGGGCCCTCCAGCCGGACGATGAGAGGGCCTACTCATCGGCCAGGAGGCCGTGTCTCCTGAAGTGCTCCCGGACACGCTCCGTGTCCGGACGCTCGATGACGCCGAATTCCGTGACGATCCCGGCGATGTGCTCGTGCGGCGTCACGTCGAAGGCGGGGTTGTACACATCGACGTCCGCCGGGGCATTGAGCCCGCCCGAGTAGCCGCGCCGGATCTCCTCCGGGTCGCGCTGCTCGATGGGGATGCCCGCGCCGTCCGGCGTCGCCATGTCGAAGGTCGAGGTGGGCGCGACGACGTAGAACGGCACGCCGTGGTGCTTCGCGAGCACCGACACCGAGTAGGTGCCGATCTTGTTCGCCGCGTCGCCGTTGGCCGCGATGCGGTCGGCGCCCACGAAGACCTTCTGGATGCGCCCCTCCTTCATGACCTGCCCGGCCATGTTGTCGCAGATGAGCGTGACGGGGATGCCCGCGTTCTGCAGCTCCCACGCGGTGAGCCGGCTGCCCTGGTTGAGCGGCCGCGTCTCGTCCGCGAAGACCGCGAACTGCTTGCCCTGCTCGTGCGCCGCGAAGAACACGGCGAGCGCCGTGCCGTAGTCGGCCGTGGCGAGCCCGCCCGCATTGCAGTGGGTGAGCGCGTTCTCGCCCTCGCCCAGCAGCGCCGCGCCGTGCTTGCCGAGCCGCCGGCAGATGTCGCGGTCCTCCTCCCAGATGGTCTTCGACTCCTGGAGGAGCCGCTCCTTGAGCTGCGCGACGGGGACGTCGCCGGCCGCGCGGGCGACGCGCGTCATCCGGTCGAGACCCCAGAAGAGGTTCACGGCGGTGGGGCGCGAGGACGCGAGGTACTCCGTGGTCGCCTTCAGGTCGTCGAGGAACCCTGCGGCGTCCGTCGCCCCGGAGTTCCGGACGCCCAGCACGGTGCCGAAGGCCGCGGCCACGCCGATGGCCGGCGCGCCGCGGACCGCGAGACGCTTGATGGCGTCCCACATGTCCTCCTGCGTCTCGCAGTCGATCTCCTTGAACTCGCCGGGCAGGAGCGTCTGCTCCACGAGCCGGCAGCGTCCGTCGAGGTCGCCCACCCAGCGGATGGTGTCCGTGCGCTGCGCCGTCACGCGCGGTCGAGCCCGTACTTCTCGGCGACGGCCGCGTCCCTCGCGAGCACCGCCTTGCGCATGGACGCCTTGTGGTCGTCGAGCGCCTGCGCGAGCCGCTCGTCCGCGACGGCCATGATGCGCACGGCGAGCAGCGCGGCGTTCTTGCCGCACGCCTTGTTGGCGGCGACCGTCGCGACCGGGATGCCGCTCGGCATCTGCACCATGGAGAGCAGGCTGTCCATGCCGCCGCCGAAGGACGTCGGGATGGGCACGCCGATCACGGGCAGCGTCGTGGCCGCCGCGAGGACGCCCGCGAGGTGCGCCGCGCCGCCGGCGCAGCCGATGATCACCTCGACGCCCGCCTCCCGCGCGCCGCGCGCCACCTCGCCGACCTCGTCGGGCGTGCGGTGCGCGGAGAGGATGCGGACGTCGAACGGGACGTCCATGGCCTTGAGCTGCTCGAAGCCGGCCTCGACGTGGGGGAGGTCGCTGTCGCTCCCCAGGAACCACACGACGCGGGCGCTCACTTGGCGGGCTCCCGCAGACGGCGCTCGATGTCGACGTAGCGCTCGAGCGCCTTGTCCATGATCTCCTGCGGCAGCTCGGGCGCCGGCGGGGTCTTGTCCCAGCCCGTGGCGACGAGCGCGTCGCGGATGACCTGCTTGTCGTAGCTGTCCTGACCGCGGCCCGGCTCGTAGTCGGCCTCGAGCCAGTAGCGCGACGAGTCCGGCGTGAAGACCTCGTCGATGAGCGTGAGCTGGTCCTGCACGAGCCCGAACTCGAACTTCGTGTCGGCGAGCAGGATGCCGCGCTCCTTCGCGTGCGCCGCCGCGCTCTCGTAGAGCGCGAGGGCCAGCGCGCCGGCCTGGCTCGCGAGCTCGACGCCGACGATGTGCGCGAGCTGCGGGATCGTGATGTTCTCGTCGTGCTCGCCGGCGGGCGCCTTGGTGCTCGGCGTGAGGATCGGCTCGGGCAGCCGGCTGCTCTCCTTCAGGCCCGCGGGGAGCTTGTGGCCGCAGATCTCGCCGGTCTTCTGGTACTCCTTCCAGCCGGAGCCGGCGACGTAGCCGCGCACGATGAACTCGGCCTTGAGCGGCACGGCCTTCTGCACGAGCATCGACCGGCCGCGCAGCAGGTCGGCGTGCTTCGCGACGGCCTCGGGCATCTTGTCCACGTCGGTCTCGAGCACGTGGTTCTGCACGAGCTCGGAGGTCTTGTCGAACCAGAACTTGCTGAGGCTCGTGAGGACCTTGCCCTTGCCCTCGAGGCGCTGCGGCAGCACGACGTCGAACGCCGACACGCGGTCGGTCGCCACGAGCAGCATGCGGTTGCGGTCGATGGCGAAGATGTCCCGCACCTTGCCGCGGTGGAGGCGGTGCAGGCCGTCGAGGTGGGCTTCGAGTGGGATGTCCGTGGTCTCGGTGCTCATGTCGCTCTCGTGTGGGATCGTTCGGGCCGGAACGCGCGGATCATACAGCAACGCGCGCGCCCCGATCGACCGCCCGACGGCCTTCCGGACGGCCCCTCCGGAGCGCTATGCTGACCCGTTGCTCGTCACGCGCGCGACCGGCCCGTGACGCGTCGCGGCCCGCCCCGCGAGCCCGCCGACGACACCCCCGAACCCCGCGCGGAGAGAGGTGACCCATGCTGCTCGTGACCGGCGGAGCCGGCTACATCGGGAGCCACGCGACGCGCGCCCTCCGCGAGGCCGGGCACGACGTCGTCGTCTACGACGACCTCTCCGAGGGCTTCGAGGACGCGGTCCTCGGCGCGCCCCTCGTCGTGGCCGACATCCTCGACACGGAGACCCTCGCGAAGACCCTCCGCGAGCACCGCGTGCAGGCCGTCCTGCACTTCGCCGCCCGCTGCTACGTGGGCGAGTCCATGGAGAAGCCGGACCTCTACTGGCGCATCAACCGGGACGGGACGCGCTCCCTCCTGCGCGCCATGGAGACGGCCGGCGTGGACAAGCTCGTCTTCTCGAGCACCTGCGCGGTCTACGGCATCCCGGACGAGGTCCCCATGGAGGAGGACCTGCCGCATCGGCCGCTGAGCGTCTACGGCGAGACGAAGTCCGCCATGGAGGGCGAGATCGCCGAGGCGCCCGTCGAGGCGGTCGTCTTCCGGTACTTCAACGCGGCCGGGGCCAGCCCCGACGGCGTCCTGGGCGAGCGCCACGACCCCGAGACCCACCTCATCCCGCTCGCGCTGCGCGCCGCCCGGGCCGGCGGGACGCTCACCGTGAACGGCGACGACTACGAGACCCCGGACGGCACCTGCATCCGCGACTACATCCACGTCGTGGACCTCGCGGACGCCCACGTGCGCGGCGTCGAGCGGCTGCTCGCCGGCGGCGAGGGCCTCACGGCGAACCTCGGCAGCGGGCGCGGCAACAGCGTGCTCGAGATCCTCGACGCCTGCGAGGCCGTCACCGGCAAGCCCCTCGCGCGCACGATCGGCCCGCGCCGGCCGGGCGACCCGCCGGCGCTCTACGCCCGCGCCGACCGCGCGAAGGACCTCCTCGGCTGGGAGCCGGAGCACACCGACATCCGGACGATCGTCGACCACGCATGGCGCGCGCTGCGCGACTGATCGTCCTCGGCTCGGGCACCGCGGTGCCCCGCGCCGACCGGGCCACGAGCTGCTACCTCGTGGACCCCGGGGACGGGCGTGCCCTGCTCGTCGACCTGGGCCCCGGCGCGGTCCACCGCGCGGCCGCGGCCGGCTACGACCTCGACCGGCTCCACGCGGTGCTCGTGACGCACGTCCACCCGGACCACACGGCCGACCTCGTGGCCCTGGACTTCGCGCTGCGCAACCCGCTGCCCCGCGCCGGGATGCCGCCGCTCCGCGTGCTCGGGCACCCCGCGCTGCGCCTGCTCCACGCGCGGGTGCGGAACGCCTGGCCGCGCTGGCTCGGCAGCGGCAGAGACCGACTGCGGCTCGAGGAGCTCGGCCCCGGCCCGTTCGACGCGCCGGGCGTCGCGGCCGCCGAGGCCGTCCGCGTGCCCCACACGGAGAGCTCGCTGGGCTACCGGCTCACCCTGCCGGACGGCTTCGTCGTGGCCTTCTCCGGGGACTGCACCGAGGGCGACGCGCTCGTCGAGCTGGGCCGCGACGCCGACCTCTTCGTGCTCGAGGCCGCCGTGCCCGAGCGGGACTTCGGGGGCGGACACCTCTCGCCGGAGCGCGCCGGGCGCCTCGCGGAGGCCGCCGGAGCGCGGCACCTGCTGCTCACGCACTTCTATCCGGCGGTCCTCGAGGAGCCCGTGGAGCCCCGGGTCCGGACCGCATTTCGGGGTCGGCTCGACCTCGCCCGAGATGGGATGATGCTGGATCTCGTGCGCTGAGCCCGGAAGAAACCTCCCACCCGGGGACTCCCCATGCTGCCGACGCTCCTGCTCGCCGTCCTGGCCCTCGCGGGGCCCGGGGACCGCGTCGAGCAGGTCCTCGGACGGTCCGCGCTGCGCGGCGCCGGGGTGTCCGTGGCGGTCTCCGACGCGGCGACGGGTGAGCGCATCTTCTCCCGCGACATCGACGTCCCGCGGACGCCCGCGAGCAACCTCAAGGTCGTCACGACGGCCGCCGCGATCGCCTCGCTGGGCCCGGACTACGCGTTCACGACGAGGCTCCTGTCGCAGACGGCGCCCGACGAGGACGGCGTGCTCGCCGGCGACCTCGTCGTCGTGGGCGGCGGCGACCCGTGCCTGCGCGAGGACGCCCTGCGCGACCAGGACGAGGAGGACGCCGCGGCGCTCCTCGCCCGCCTGCTGCGCGACCGCGGCGTGACCCGCGTCGACGGGGCGCTCGTCCTCGACGACGGCTTCCTCGACCGCGAGTGGGTGAGCCCGGACTGGGAGGCGGACGACCTCGACTTCCACTACGCGGCGCCCGTGAGCGCGCTCTCGATCCACGGCAACTGCCTCACGCTCGCGGTGTCGGGCACGGGCGGCGGGCCGGTCCCGCCGGCGCGGCTCGTGACGCGCGCCGACGGCTACACGCTGCGCAACGAGGTCAAGTGGTCGAACGCCGGGCGGACGTTCCTCGTGGGCGCGATGCGCCCCGACGACGGCGGCGGCGTGCGCGTGCGCGGCCGGGTGAGCCGCGGCATCGACGAGACGACGCTCAAGGTGCCGGTGCGGGACGGCGCGCTGCTCTTCGGGCGCTGCCTCGTCACGGCGCTCGAGGACGCGGGCGTCGCCGTGCGCGGCGGCGTGCAGCGCGAGGCGGGCGCGGCGCGCGGGCTCGGCGAGGACGCGGAGCTCGTGCGGCTCGAGACGCCGCTCGCGCTCGCCGTCGTGCTCGCCAACAAGGAGAGCGACAACTCGATCAGCGACCACCTCCTCAAGGTGCTGGGCGCGGAGCGCGCCGAGGACGGCTCCTTCGCCGGCGGCGCCCGCGCGGCGACGACCTTCCTCCGGGAGACCGTGGGCACGCGCGTCGACGGGCTGCACCTCGCGGACGGCTCGGGGCTCGCGCCCACGAACCGCGTCACGGCGCGCCAGATGGTGGACCTCCTCGTCCACATGAACCGCGCGGAGCCCGCGGTGCGCGACCTCTTCCTGCGCACGCTCCCCGTCGCCGGCCTCGACGGCACGCTGCACGACCGTCTCGAGCGCCCGCCGTACCTCGGGTCGGTGCGCGCGAAGTCGGGCTACATCGGCGGCGTCTCCGCGCTCTCGGGCTATGTCGTCACGCGCACCGAGCGCGTCCTCGCCTTCTCCATCCTCATCAACGACTTCCCCGACGGCGTGAGCAATCGCGTCATGAAGGACGTCCAGGACGACATCTGCAGGGATCTCGTCGACCGCTTCTGACACCGTGACCGACCCCGACATCCCTCGACTCCTGGCGTTCGCCGTGGAGACCGCCCGCTCCGCCGGCGCGGTCATCCTGGCCCACGACGCCCCCGTGCCGCGGCCGCCCGTGATGAAGGGGACGCGCGACCCGGTGACCGCCGCGGACCTCGCGTCGGAGCGGCACATCGTCGAGCGGCTGCGCGCCGAGACGCCGGACGCGGCGATCTTCGCCGAGGAGGAGACGCGCGACGAGCCGCGCGACGGGCTCACGTGGTACGTCGACCCGCTCGACGGCACCGTGAACTTCAGCCAGGCGCACCCGTTCTTCGCGGTGTCGCTCGCGCTCTACGACGGGCGGGAGCCGCTCGTCGGCGTCGTGCACGCGCCGCGGCTCGGGGAGACCTTCGCGGCGGGCCGCGGCCTCGGCACGACGCTCGACGGCGAGGCCGTGCGCGTGTCGCGGAAGGACGCGCTCATCGACGCCGTGCTCGCGACGGGATTCGCGTACCGGCGCCACGAGCTGGCCGACGACAACGTCGGCCACTTCACGGACTTCATCCTCGACGTGCGCGGGCTGCGGCGCTGCGGGTCGGCCGCGCTCGACCTCGCCTACACGGCGGCCGGGCGGCTCGACGGCTACTGGGAGCCGCACCTCAACGCCTTCGACGTCGCGGCGGGCGCGCTCCTCGTGCGCGAGGCGGGCGGCGTCGTCACGGACATGACGGGCGGCGACGACTGGCTCCACGGCGGCACGATCGCCGCGGGCCCGGAGGCGATGCACGCGCTCGTCGTCGAGCGGCTGGGCCGTCGGCCGGTGGGGGAGGCGCGCCCATGACGCTCCGCGACGTCGTCGTCCGGGGCGCCCGCGAGCACAACCTCGCCGGCGTCGACGTGACCATCCCGCGCCTCGCCCTCACGACGATCACCGGCGTGTCGGGCAGCGGCAAGAGCTCGCTCGCCTTCGACACGATCTACCAGGAGGGCCAGCGCCGCTACGTCGAGAGCCTGTCGAGCTACGCGCGGCAGTTCCTGGGGCGCATGGAGAAGCCGAAGATCGACCAGATCGACGGCCTCTCGCCGACACTGCTCATCGACCAGAAGACGGTGAACCGCAACCCGCGCTCGACGGTGGGGACGGTCACCGAGATCCACGACTCGCTGCGCCTGCTCTTCGCGCGGCTCGGCGTGCCGCACTGCCCGACCTGCGGCGCCGAGGTGCGCGCGCAGCCGGTGGACGCGGTGGTCGACACGGTGCTCGGGCGCTGGAAGGGCGCGCGCATCGCCGTGCTCGCTCCGGTGGTCCGCGACCGCAAGGGCACCTACCGCAAGGACCTCGAGGGCTGGCGCCTCAAGGGCTACACCCGCGTCTGGGTCGACGGCGTCGAGCGTCGCCTCGACGAGGAGATCGAGCTCGCGCGCAACGAGCGCCACACGCTCGAGCTCGTCGTCGACCGCGTCAAGGTCGAGCCCTCGCGCGAGGGGCGCGTCGCCGAGGCGGTCGAGACGGCCTGCCGCCTCGCGGACGGCTTCGTGCACGTGCGCGTCGACGGCGGCGAGGCCACGGCCTTCTCGACGCGCAACACCTGCCCCGAGGGCCACGGCGACTTCCCCGAGCTCGAGCCGCGGCTCTTCTCGTTCAACTCGCCGCACGGCGCGTGCCCGGCCTGCGAGGGGCTCGGCAAGCGGCGCCGCCCCGACCCGGACCTGCTCGTCGCCGACGCAACGCTCTCCATCCGCGAGGGCGCGCTCCGCGTGAGCAACAAGCAGGGGTACATGAGCTACGTGCGGCTCGGGCCGCGCAGCCTGTCGACGGTGGCGAAGGCCTTCGACATCGACCTCGACCGGCCCTGGAAGGACCTGCCGCAGCGGGCGCGCGACGTCATGCTCCACGGGTCCGGCGAGCGCGAGGTCACGCTCGAGTGGGACTGGACGTCGCGCGACGGCGCGAAGACCGTGCGCGGCTCGGACACGCGGCCGTTCGAGGGGCTGTTGCCGGCCATCGAGCGGCACATGGACGTGCCCGGCTTCCGCGCGGTGGAGCGCTTCCTCGCGACGCGCACCTGCGACGCCTGCGACGGCACGCGCCTCGGCCCGTGGGCGCGCGCCGTGACCTTCCGCGACCTACGCATCGACGAGCTCTCCGGGCTCACCGTCGAGCGCGCGCGGGAGTTCTTCGGCGCCGTGAAGGCGACCGGCCGCGAGCGCGCCATCGGCAAGCCGATCCTGCGCGAGATCGAGCGGCGCCTCGAGTTCCTCGACGCCGTCGGGCTCGGGTACCTGAGCCTCGACCGTGGCGCGCGCACCCTCTCCGGCGGCGAGGCGCAGCGCGTGCGCCTCGCGACGCAGGTGGGCTCCGGCCTCCAGGGGGTGCTCTACGTCCTCGACGAGCCGTCCATCGGCCTCCACGCGCGCGACAACCAGCGGCTCATCGGCACGCTCCACGCGCTGCGCGACCGCGGCAACACGGTGCTCGTCGTCGAGCACGACGAGGAGACGATCCTCGCGAGCGACCACATCGTCGACATCGGTCCGGGCGCGGGGCGCTTCGGCGGCCACGTGCTCGGCGAGGGCCCCGTGGGCGACGTGCTCTCCGGCAAGGAGACGCTCACGACCGACTACCTCACGGGGCGGCGCGCGATCGAGGTGCCGTCCGAGCGGCGCGCCGGGAGCGGCGAGGCGCTCACCATCGTGGGCGCGACGGCGCGCAACCTGAAGGACCTCGACGTCGAGATCCCGCTCGGCACGCTCGTCGCGGTGACCGGCGTCTCGGGCTCCGGCAAGTCGACGCTCGTCGACCACGTGCTGCGGCGCGCGCTCGCGCGGACGCTCCACCGCGCCGAGAAGGTGCCGGGCGCGCACCGCGAGCTGCGCGGCCTCGAGCACGTCGACAAGGTCATCGAGATCGACCAGATGCCCATCGGGCGGACGCCGCGCAGCAACCCGGCGACGTACACGGGCGTCATGGACCTCATCCGCGAGGTCTTCGCGAACACGCCCGAGGCCAAGGTGCGCGGCTACGGCAAGGGGCGCTTCTCGTTCAACGTGAAGGGCGGGCGCTGCGAGGCCTGCGAGGGCGCCGGCGTCAACACGATCGAGATGCAGTTCCTGCCGGACGTCGAGGTGCCCTGCGAGGTCTGCGACCGGCGTCGCTACAACAGCGAGACGCTCGAGATCCAGTACCGCGGGCGCTCCATCGACCAGATCCTCGACATGACGGTCGACGAGGCGCTCGAGTTCTTCCAGCACCACGGCCGCGCGGCGCGCATCCTCCAGACGCTGCACGACGTCGGGCTCGGCTACGTGAGCCTCGGCCAGCCGTCGACGACGCTCTCCGGCGGCGAGGCGCAGCGCATGAAGCTCGCGAGCGAGCTCTGCCGGCCGGCGACCGGGCGCACGCTCTACATCCTCGACGAGCCGACGACGGGCCTGCACTTCGAGGACATCCGCGTGCTCGTCACGGCGCTCCAGCGGCTCGTCGACGCGGGCAACACGCTCGTCGTCGTGGAGCACAACCTCGACGTCATCAAGGTCGCGGACCACGTCATCGACCTCGGGCCGGAGGGCGGCGAGGGCGGCGGCCGGATCGTCGCGCAGGGCACGCCCGAGATCGTCGCGCGGACCAAGGGCTCGCACACGGGGCGCGCGCTCGCGCCCATGCTCGAGCCGCGCGAGGTCTCGGTGCCGGCCGCGGCGGTCCGCACGCGGGACGAGGCCGTCGCGCCGCGCGCGCTCGTCGTCAAGGGCGCCGCGCTCCACAACCTCGACCACGTGGACGTCGAGATCCCGCACGGCGCGCTCACCGTCGTCACGGGCCCGAGCGGCTCCGGCAAGACGAGCCTCGCGTTCGACACGCTCTTCGCCGAGGGGCAGCGTCGGTTCGTCGAGAGCCTCTCGACCTACGCGCGCCGCTTCCTCGAGCGCATGCAGCGGCCGCCCGTGGACTCCATCGACGGGCTCGCGCCGGCCATCGCCATCGACCAGAAGACCGCCGGCCGCAACCCGCGCTCGACGGTCGCGACCTCGACCGAGATCCACGACTACCTGCGCCTGCTCTTCAGCCGCGTGGGGGAGCCGCACTGCTGGACCTGCGGGCGCAGGCTCCAGGGCTGGGCGCCGACCCTCGCCGCGAAGGACCTCGTCGAGCGCGGCCGCGGGCAGCGCGCGCGGATCACGGCCTCGCTCTTCACGAAGGTCCACAAGCACCCGACCGCGCTCAGCCGCCCCGACGAGGTCATGGAGCTCAAGGACGAGCTCCTCGGCGACGGCTTCGCGCGCCTGCTCGTCGACGGCGAGGAGGTCCGGCTCGACGCCCTGGGCGACACGAGCAAGGCGAAGAGCGTCGAGCTCGTCATCGACCGGCTCAAGGTCGACGGGCGACGCAAGACGCGCCTCGCGGAGGCGATCGGCCTCGCGCAGCAGCGCGGCCTGGGCCTCGCGCACGTGCACCTCGAGGAGGGCGGGACCGTCGACTACGAGGCGCGCGCCGGCTGCGCCCGCTGCGGGAACATGCTCCCCGCCGAGGGCCTCAGCCCGCGCATGTTCTCGTTCAACAGCCACGCCGGCGCGTGCCAGGAGTGCGAGGGCATGGGGCGCGTGCTCGCCGCGAGCGAGGACCGGCTCATCGACCGCCCGAACCGCCCGCTGCTCGACGGCGCGATGACGTCGCGCGTCGGCCGGCACATCGCGCGCCGCGGCGGCTGGTACGGGCAGGTCATCCGGCAGGTCGCCGAGCGGCACGGCGGCGACATCGACCGGCCGTGGTCGACGCTCTCCGCGCGCGTGAGGAAGGCGCTCCTGCGCGGCACGGGCGGCGACGCGACGGTGGCCGTGCACTTCGACAAGCGCAGCGCCGGACGCAGCCGCCAGGTCGACTACGAGGTCACGTGGCAGGGCCTGCTGCCGCTCGTCGAGGGCTGGTGGCGCGGAACGGAGAAGGAGGGCTGGTGGCGCGCGGCGCTCGAGGCGCTCATGCGCGACGACGAGTGCCCGGCCTGCGAGGGCGGCCGCCTGCGGCCCGAGGCGCTCGCGACGCGCGTCGGCAAGCTCACGATCCGCGACGTGGCGCGCCAGACGGTGGCCGAGGCGCGGGTCGCGATGAACAAGCTGCGGCTCACGGGCGCGCGCAAGACCATCGCGGAGGACATCCTCCAGGAGATCCGCAACCGGCTCGACTTCCTCGAGAACGTCGGGCTCGGGTACCTCTCGCTGTCGCGCCCCAGCTCGACGCTGTCCGGCGGCGAGGCCCAGCGCATCCGCCTCGCGAGCCAGCTCGGCAACCGGCTCGTCGGCGTGCTCTACGTGCTCGACGAGCCGAGCATCGGGCTCCACCCGCGCGACCAGGCGCAGCTCCTCGCGACGCTCACGGACCTGCGAGACCTCGGCAACACGATCGTCGTCGTCGAGCACGACATGCAGACGGTGGAGACCGCCGACCACGTCATCGACCTGGGTCCGGGCGCCGGCCGGCACGGCGGCAAGGTCGTCGCCGCGGGCCCGCCGGAGAAGATTCGCAAGAGCCGGCGCTCGCTCACGGGCAAGTACATGTCCGGGCGGCTCGGCGTCCCCGTGCCGGAGGAGCGTCGCAAGGGCGCGAGCTCGATCACGCTCAAGGGCGCGGCGCTGCACAACCTCAAGAAGGTCACCGCGCGCTTCCCGCTGCGCACGCTCAACGTCGTGACGGGCGTCTCCGGCTCCGGCAAGAGCAGCCTCGTCACGGGCCTCCTCGTGCCGGCCGTGCGCGCCGAGCTCGAGGGCGAGGGCGAGCGGCCCGAGGCGATGTCCGGCCTCACCGGGCTGAGCGGGCTCGACAAGCTCCTCGTCATCGACCAGTCGCCGCTCGGGCGCTCGCCGCACAGCAACCCGGCGACGTACAGCGGCGCGTTCGGCGAGATCCGGAGCCTCTTCGCGGCGACCGCCGAGGCGCGCATGCGCGGCTTCGGCCCCGGGCGCTTCAGCTGCAACGTCAAGGGCGGCCGCTGCGAGGCCTGCCAGGGTCGCGGCGTCGAGGTCGTCGAGATGCACTTCCTGTCCGACGTCTCGATCACCTGCGAGGCGTGCAACGGCCGGCGCTACGGCCGCGAGACGCTCGAGGTGCGCTGGAAGGGCCACACGATCGCGGACGTGCTCGACATGGACGTCGACACGGCGCTCGAGGCGTTCGGGCACCACAAGCGCATCGCGCGGAAGCTCACGTTCCTGTCGCGCGTCGGGCTCGGCTACCTCAAGCTCGGGCAGCCGGCGACGACGCTCTCGGGCGGCGAGGCGCAGCGCGTCAAGCTCGCGGCGGAGCTCGCGCGGCCCGGCACCGGGCGCTCGCTCGTCGTCCTCGACGAGCCGACGACGGGCCTGCACGCGGACGACGTGGCGCGCCTCGTGTCCGTGCTCCAGGAGATGGTGGACCAGGGCAACACCGTCGTGGTCATCGAGCACAACCTCGACGTCATCAAGAGCGCGGACCACGTGCTCGACATGGGCCCCGAGGGAGGGGCGAAGGGAGGGAGGATCGTCGTGTCCGGAACACCGGAGGAGATCGCGTCGCACGAGGGCTCGCACACGGGGCGCTTCCTCGCCCCGTTGCTGGAGACGGCCGGAGCATGAGCCCCGACCTGCCGCTCACCGTCCAGGGCGACCGCACGATCCTCGCGGAGGTGCACGCCGCCGGCTACGCCGAGGCGCGCGACTTCCTGCCGCTGTTCGCGGAGCTCGAGAAGAGCCCCGAGCACGTCCACACCTACCGCATCACGCCGCTGTCCATCTGGAACGCCGCCGCGGCGGGCCTCACCGCCGACGGCATCCTCGAGTTCCTGAGCAGCCAGTCGCGCTACCCGATCCCGCCCAACGTGCGGCAGGAGATCGAGGAGAACATCCGGCGCTTCGGCCTGCTGCGGCTCGAGCGCATCGACGATCGGCTCGTGCTCACGTCGACGGACGAGGCGCTCCTCAAGCGCATCGCGAAGACATCCACGCTCAAGGCGTTCTTCGAGAAGGGCGTCGACGTCCCCGGGCTCGCGGTCGTCGAGGCGCTGCGCGGCGAGGTCAAGCAGGCGCTCATCCGCATCGGCTACCCGGTCGAGGACCTCGCCGGCTACACGGCGGGCGCGGAGCTCGCCTTCGACCTGGCCGGGTCGTGCGGGCGCTCCGGCGAGCCCTTCGGGCTGCGCGGCTACCAGCAGGAGGCCGCGACGATCTTCCACGCGGGCGGCACGGAGAAGGGCGGCAGCGGCGTCGTCGTGCTGCCGTGCGGCGCGGGCAAGACCGTCGTGGGCATCGGCTGCCTGCACAAGCTCCAGACGCAGTGCCTCATCCTCACGACGAACACGATCGCCGTGCGGCAGTGGCGCGACGAGCTGCTCGACAAGACGACGCTCACCGAGGAGGACGTCGGCGAGTACACGGGCGACAACAAGACGATCGCGCCGGTGACGATCTCGACGTACCAGATGATCACGTACCGGCGTCGCAAGAGCGGCGAGTTCACGCACTTCTCGCTGTTCGGCGCGCGCGACTGGGGGCTCGTCGTCTACGACGAGGTCCACCTGCTGCCCGCGCCCGTGTTCCGCGTGACGGCCGAGATCCAGGCGCGGCGCCGCCTCGGGCTCACCGCGACGCTCGTGCGCGAGGACGGCCGCGAGGACGAGGTCTTCTCGCTCATCGGGCCGAAGAAGTACGACGTGCCGTGGAAGATCCTCGAGCGCCAGGGCTGGATCGCCAACGCGCACTGCGTCGAGGTGCGGCTCCCGCTCGAGCCGGGCGCGATCTTCGAGTACCAGAGCGCGGGCAGCCGCGACCAGTTCCGCATCGCGTCCGAGAACCCCGACAAGCTGCCCGTCGTCGAGCGGCTCGTGCAGCGGCACGCCGACGACCGCGTGCTCATCATCGGGCAGTACCTCGACCAGCTCGACCACCTGAGCGAGGCGCTCGGCGCGCCGGTCATCACCGGGCGTACGCCCAACAAGGACCGCGCCGTGCTCTACGACCGGTTCCGGTCGGGCGACCTCAACCTGCTCATCGTCTCGAAGGTCGGGAACTTCGCCGTGGACCTGCCGGACGCGAACGTCGCGATCCAGGTCTCCGGGACCTTCGGGTCGCGGCAGGAGGAGGCGCAGCGGCTGGGCCGGATCCTGCGGCCCAAGAGCGACCGGCGGCAGGCGGTCTTCTACTCGGTCGTCACGCGCGACAGCCGCGAGGAGCACTTCGCGAACAACCGCCAGCTCTTCCTCACCGAGCAGGGCTACACCTACGAGATCCGCGACGTCTCCGAGGCGTAGCAGACCGCGGCGAGGGTCATTCGGGGGGCGCGGGCCGGTCATCGCCTTCTCCCGAGCGCCGGCCGGGGACGTCGGTCGGCGGGAGAGGTCGTTCGGCGCCTCCCGGCGCCGTCGTCGGTGCCTGGAGGCGCCGAACGACCGCTCCCGCGCGCTCCGATCGCGCCTCCGGCCGACCCCGCCCCCTCGCGATCCGTGGGATTCCTCGCATGGGGCGTCGTCCGTGCGGTACAGTGGACGACTTCTGTTCCGGGGTGAAGTTTTGACCGATCGGACCGACCCACGCGCGCAACGGACCTCCCGGGGGGTAGCCCTCGAGGTGGCGCTCGAGCACAAGAGCGAGCGCGAGCTGGGTGAGCTCCTGTCCTTCTGGGACGGCCGGCAGAACGGGCTGGCGGGGGAGCGGGTCGTCTCCGAGCTCCGGCGGCGCATGTCGCACGAGAAGACGGTCCGGAAGCGGGTCAAGTTCCTGAGCAAGAAGCTCGTCGACCTGCTGAAGTTCTTCCTGCGGGGCGACGGCTACCGCGCGGACCTGGCGCACGTCACGGGCAGCCAGTCCTTCTCCTACCTGTCGCCCTTCGAGCTCAAGGCGGCGGTCAACGCGCTCATCAAGCGCGGCTTCCTGTTCCACTCGAACGGGCACCTGCGCGGCGGGGAGAACGGCGGGACCAACGGTCGCGGCCGCGGCAAGGAGGACACCTTCCTCGTGCCGTGCGAGCTCGGCGACGTCCTCCAGGCGTTCATCTGGGACGACGACCGCACGGTCGAGGAGACCTTCTCGCTCAAGGGCCAGCTCTCGCGGCTCGTCGACCGGCGGGACCTCGACGGGCTCGTGAAGCGCTTCGTCCCCGACGCGGGCGGCGCGGAGAACCACGGGCACGCGGCCGACCTGCTCGCGCGTCCGGACACGGTGGCGCGCCGGCTCGAGGCGGTGCCGGAGAAGTTCCGCGAGCTGCTCACGGTCGTCGTCGAGAACTACGGCGGCATCGCGCCGCGCGCCGCGCTCCAGAAGAGCCACAAGGCGCTCGCGCGCTGGAACCGGAAGGAGCTGCAGGACCTCCTCGAGCAGCAGCTGCTCGGCACGGTGCGGCACGTGAGCCTCGGCGAGTTCGGCATCCACCAGTTCGACGAGGCGGTCGTCGTGTACGCGGAGCTGCTCCCGCCGCTGCGCGCGCTCCTCACCGAGACGC
Organism: bacterium; assembly: GCA_030428785.1. Lineage (GTDB taxonomy): Bacteria > Planctomycetota > B15-G4 > B15-G4 > B15-G4 > JAUIEF01. The sequence goes on along the minus strand of JAUIEF010000003.1, from coordinate 13,184 downwards.
CGCCGGCCGTCGACCAGCTCCGCAGCCTGGGCGTCGACCTCATCTCCGACATCTCGGCCTTCCTCAGCTACATCGAGCACAACCCGATCAAGCTCACGCTGTCGGGCAAGGTCTACCGGACCGCGGTGCGGAAGCTCGAGGACTCGTTCATCCTCGCGCGCACGTCGGGCTTCCCCGGCGACTGGCTCTTCCAGTACCTCTACGACTTCTGCAACAGCCAGTCGATGATCGCGCGCGGCGACGACCGCAGCGTGATCCTCACGATCAAGGGCCGGAGCTGGGACCGCACGCCGCTCGAGACGAAGCTCTCGCGGCTGCTCAAGTTCAGCTGCGGCAACTGGATCGCGACGGAGGAGCCGTTCCACGGCGAGCAGCTCCTCGAGCTCTACCTCGACGCGATCCGCAAGCTGCCGCTCGGCCAGTGGGTGGACATCAACGCGCCGGCCTTCGACGCGCGGACGACGTACCTGGCGAACCTCGACAACTTCGGGGTGCGCGACCGCTTCCAGAGCCGGTTCCAGTTCGCGCAGCAGGCGGGCATGCGCGACCCGCACCAGCTCGCGATGGCGCTCACGGCCTGGGCGCGCGAGCGGCTCTTCCTGTTCGGCATGCTCGACCTGGGCGAGCAGGACGGGAAGCCGGCGGCGCTGCGCCTCACGACGCTCGGCGCGAAGGCGCTCGGCGTGGAGGTCGAGGAGGGCGAGGGCGGCTCGGCGCCGCTCATCGTGAACCCGGACTTCGAGGTCATCCTGTTCCCCGACGGGAGCGCGTACGACCTCATCACGGAGCTCGACCGCTTCGCGGAGCGGACGGCGAGCGACTCCGCGTACCGCTACCGCCTCACGGCGGCGTCGATCGAGAAGGCCGTCGCCGAGGGGCTCGAGCCGGCGTCGATCCTCAAGACGCTCAGCGAGCACAGCCGCGTCGACGTCCCGCAGAACGTCATCTACTCGATCGGGCAGTGGGCCGGGAAGGTCAAGTTCGTCCGGCAGACGATCGTGAGCCTCGTGCGCGGCCGCAACAAGGAGGTCATCGACCGCATCCTCCACGACGAGAAGCTGCGGCCGCACGTCGTCGAGCGGCTGTCGCCGACGGCGCTCCTCCTGAGCCGCGACCTGCCGCGCGACGAGTTCGCGACGCTGCTCGAGAGCCTGGGGATCTTCCTCGAGGCCGACGAGGAGTGACGGCGTGGCCGGCGGGACGCGTCACGCCCTGCGGCTGATGTTCGTCACGCCCGGTCGGCTCGATCCGGCCGGGACGACGCGCCTCGTGCGTGCGGTGCTCGACGGCGGCGCGACCTCGGTGCTGCTGCGCGAGCCGCAGCTCGACGACGGAGCGCGCCGCGCGCTCGCCGCGGACGTCGCCGCCGCGTGCCGCGACGCGGGCGCCGCGCTCTTCGTGAGCCGGGACCTCGCGCTCGCCGCGGCGTGCGGCGCCGACGGCGTGCACCTCGGCCACGGCGGCCCGACCGTCGCGGAGGCGCGCGCGGCGCTGCCGGACGCGCGGGTGGGGCGCTCGTGCCACTGGCCGCCGACCGACGAGGACCGCGCCGCGGACCACGTGACGCTCAGCCCGTTCCGCCCGACGCACCGGAGCCGGCCGCGGCCGCTGCTCGAGCCGGAGCAGGTCGCCGCCGTCCTCGCGGACGAGGCGCTCGGCCCCGTCGTCGCGCTGGGCGGCCTCACCGCGGCGGACGTCCCCGACCTGCCGCCCAGGCTCGCGGGCGTGGCCGTCGTGCGCGCGCTCGCCGACGCGGCCGACCCGCGCGGCGCCGCGGCGGTGCTGCGCTCGGTCGTCGACTCGCTGCTCGACTTCGGCGGCGCGGAGGCAGCCGGTGTTCGATGAGCGCGAGTTCATCTCCTGGGCGACGGCCGGCGCCGACACGGGCGACCTGCGCGTCGGCCCCGGCGACGACGCCGCCGTGCTCGCGGACGGCACGGTCGTCGCGCTCGACACCTTCGTGGAGACGGTGCACTTCGACCCGGGCACGCCGCTCGACGCGGTGGCGCGCAAGGCGATCGGCGCGTGCCTCTCCGACCTGTGCGCGATGGGCGCCGTGGGCGAGGCGGTCTTCGTCTCGGCGCAGCTCACGCCGGGCTGCGACGGGCGTACCCTCGCGCGGGCGCTCGCGGGCTTCGCGAGGCAGTTCGGCGTCGTGCTCGCCGGCGGCGACACGGTGCGCACGCCGCCGGGCAGCCTCGCGCTCTCCGTGACGGCGGTGGGCCGCTGCGCGGGCGAGCCCTGGCTGCGGAGCGGCGGGCGCCCGGACGACCGGCTCGTCGTGACGGGCCCGCTCGGCGGGTCGCGCGGCGGACGTCACCTCGACGTGCGGCCGCGCACCGACGTCGTGGAGCGCGCGCGGGCGGCGGCGCTGCCCGTGAGCGCCTGCCTCGACCTCTCGGACGGCCTGGGCGTCGACCTCGCGCGCCTGTGCGCCGCGTCCGGCACCGGCGCGGAGGTGGTCGCGGAGGCGCTGCCGGTCCACGACGACGTGGCCCCGGGACGCGACCCGATCGACGCCGTGCTCGGGGACGGCGAGGACTTCGAGCTGCTCCTCGCGCTGCCGCCGGAGGTCGCGGTGCCGGACGACTGGACGGTCATCGGTACACTGCGCCCGCAGGGTCCCCTCGTCCTGGCGCGGCACGGCGCCCGGACCCCCTGGCCGGAGACGGGTCATGTCCACGGGTTCTGAGCGCAGCGCGGCCGAGGCGTCCGAGGGGACGCGCGCCGGCGCGCTCCCGCCCGGCGGCGGCCTGCTGCGGTCCGTCGCCGAGACCCACGCCCTCGCGGCGCGCGTCGCGGGGTCGCTCGCACCCGGCGCGGTGCTCGGGCTCGTGGGCGAGCTCGGCGCGGGCAAGACCGAGTTCACGCGCGGGCTCGCGGCGGCGCTCTCCGTCCCGGCGGACCCGCCGGTGTGCTCGCCGTCGTACCTGCTGCTCAACACCTACGAGGGCGGGCGGCTGCCGCTCGCCCACTTCGACGCGTACTTCATGGACGGGCCCGACGACCTCGAGCGCGCCGGGCTCGACGACCTGCGCCGCGCCGGGTACGTCGTCGTCGTGGAGTGGGCGGAGCGCGTGGGGTCGGTCCTGCCGCGCGACACGCTGTGGCTCGTGTTCGAGGCGGCCGAGGACGGTCGCGCGCGCCGCGTGTCGGCGGGCGCCCCGGGCGAGGCGGCCGGATCGTGACGCGCGCGCCGCTCGTCGCGACCTCCGTCCTCGGCGCCGCGCTCGTCGCGGCCTGCGCGTCGTCCGCAGACGCCGTCGCGCCGCCGGCCCCCGCGCCGACGCCGCTCGCCATGCGGCTGCCGGTCGAGCCGCGCCCCGACTCCGGCTCGCTGGGCGGCGCCGCGTCGAAGGCCGCGGCGGAGCGTCCGCGCCACCTCCCCGCGACCCGCTTCGGCGACGAGGTGCTCGCGCGCGAGCCGCTGCTCGTCGTCGGCGTCACGCGCTCGGTCGCGCGGCTCGGCATCGGCACGGCGGTCGTGCGCGTCGAGGTCGAGGAGCACCTGCACGGCGACGGCCCGCGCGCGGGCGAGGTCGCCGTGGTGCTCGCCTACGACGGCGACTTCCACGCCGGCGGCCGCGACCTGCTCGTGCTCGAGGGCTTCGGCGGGGGCGGTCGCTACCGGCCGCTCTACCGCATCGACGCGCGCGACGACGACTTCCGCGCCAAGGTCGCCATGTGCCGGCGGCAGGTCGAGCTGCTCGACGAGCCCGACACGCGCGCCCGCGACGACGCGACGGTCGAGCTCCTCGCGCGCTCGCTCGCGGCGCCCGACGCGTGGACCCGGCAGTACGCGCTCTCCGAGGTGCGCTGGATCGCCGCCGTGCACCCCGAGGTGCTGAGCGCGGCGCGGCTCCTGCGCCTGCGCACGGTGGCCGCCGCGTCCTCGTGGCCCGACGTGACCGACGGTGTCGAATCGGTGGCGATCGAGCTGAGCCGCCGCGCGCGCGCTTTACCGACGGACGACCAGCAGGAATCCTCCCCGCCATGACGACCGCTCTGCTCCTCGCCCTGCTCGCGCTCCCGTGGCAGGACGCGCCGCCGCCCGGGAACGACCCGGCGGCCGTCGACCCCGCGCCCGGGGCCGCCGCCGACGACACCGGGGAGGACGACGTCGTCGACCCGCTCGCGCCGACGGACGCGCTCGAGCTCTCGCTCCAGCAGGCCATCGCCGAGTGCCTCCGGAACAACCTCGCGCTCCAGGGCGCGAACCTCCAGACGGACGCCTCCGTCGCGGGCTTCAACGCGACCTGGGGGCAGTTCGACAGCGAGTGGTTCGTCACGGTGCTGCGGTCCGAGACGGTCCAGGCGCCCGCGCCCGTGACCTTCGCCGGCGGCGTCAACGTCGGCGCCAGCCCGACGACCGAGTTCGACCTGCTCAACGTGCGCTCGGGCTTCCGCGGACAGCTCGAGACGGGCGCGACCTGGGAGTTCGGCGTCGGCCCGACGAAGGCCCAGACGACGGTGCGGTCGTTCAGCACCTTCGTCGAGGACCCGCCGGGCAGCGGCAACCTCACCAAGGTGCAGGTGCCCACGAACCGCGCCGAGAACATCACGGCCGACTGGTCCTTCGCGCTGACCCAGCCGCTGCTGCGCGGCGGCGCGGACGGCTTCCCCAAGAGCGGCCTCGAGCTCGCCGCCAAGGACGTGAGCCTCGCGGCGGTCGCCTCGCAGACCCTCGCGTACACGACGCTCGTCGAGGTCGTCCGCTCGTACTGGAACCTCGTGTTCACGCGGCAGAACGTCGCGACGGTGCAGCTCTCGGTGGACCTCGCGAACGAGCTGCTCGAGATCACGCGCCGCAAGTTCCAGCAGGGCATCCAGAACCGCATCGACATCATCGAGGTCGAGGCGGACCTCGCCCGGCGCGAGGAGGAGCTGCTCACGGCGCGCAACGCGGTGCGCCAGGCCGTCGACGACCTGCACGAGCTCGTGTTCGCGCCGGAGACCGCCGACGACTGGTCGCGCGACATCATCCCGACGACCGAGTACGTCGAGACGCCCGCCGGCTACGAGGTGGACACCGAGGCCGCGATCTTCGACGCGCTCGCGCTGCGCCCCGACGTCATCGACGCGCGCATCGCGCTCGAGCGCGCCGACATCGAGGTGCGCCGCGCGGAGAACCAGACGCGCCCGCGCTTCGACGTGACCGGCGAGTACGGCCTCAACAGCAACGAGACGAACACCGGCAAGGCGCTGCGCTCGCTCGACGACAGCGGCCTGCACGAGATCCGCGTCTTCCTCGACCTCGCCGTGCCCATCGGCAACCGCGACGCCGAGTACACGCTGCGCCGCCGCAAGATCGAGCGGGAGCGCGCGAGCGTCACGCTGCGCGAGTCGGAGGTGACGGTCGTCGGCGAGGTGCGCTCCGCGGCGCGCGACGTGCGGCTCCAGCTCCAGCGCGTGCGCGCGACGGCCGAGACGACGCGCCTGCGCCAGGAGGTCTACGACGGCGAGCGTCGCCGTCTCGAGAACGACCTGAGCACGCCGTTCCAGGTGCGCGAGGCCCAGCGCGACTACCTCACGGCCGTCGACGAGGAGACGCGCGCGCAGCTCGACCTCGCCATCGCGCACACGAGCCTGCTCGCGGCGCGCGGCCGGCTCCTCGAGTACTTCGGCTACCGGCCTCAGGTGCCGGAGGTCGACCTCGAGGACGCGCCGCCCTCGCTGTAGAGCCCGCGCTCGCGGATCGCGGCGAGCACCGCCGGCGGCACGTGCTCCGGGGTCTCGCCGCGCAGGAGCGCCTCGCGGACGGCCGTGCTCGACGCGGGGTGCGGCGTCGTCTCGAGGAGGTGCGCGCGGATGCGCGCGGCGGCCTCCTCGCCCGCGACGGCCGCCATGGGGGAGGCGTCCAGCGGCGAGCCGGGGCGCGTCACCGCGCAGAAGGTCACGAGCCGGCAGAGCTCGTCGATGCGGTACCAGTTGGGCAGGTCGACGAGCGTGTCGGCGCCGATGACGAAGTAGAGGTCGACGTCCTCGCCGAGGCGCTCGCGGAGCGCGCGCGCCGTGTCGACGCTGTAGCTCGGGCCGTCGCGGTGCAGCTCGACGTCGCAGGGCTCGAGGCGGTCGTCGTCCGCCGTCGCGACCTCGAGCAGCGCGAGCCGCGCCTCGGCGGGCGCGAGCATGCGGTCGGGCTTGTGGGGCGGGCGCGGCGCGGGGACGAGGAGCACGCGCTCCAGGTCGAAGCGGTCGGCGGCGAGCCGCGCGATCGCGAGGTGCCCCTCGTGCACCGGGTCGAAGCTGCCGCCCAGCCAGCCGACGCGCCGCCGCCTGCGCGTCGTGGCCGACGCGTCGGGACGTTCACCGCTCACGGGACCGGACGCCACGGCGTCCGCTCAGTACATGTCGTACTGGAAGCCCTCGTCCGTCTGCGGGCTGCCCGAGGTGTCGGAGAAGTACAGGAAGGCGACGAGGCCGAGGACCAGCACCAGGGGCGTGATCCACCAGACCTTGTTCTCGCCGAGGAAGCGCAGGAAGGAGTCCATGTCGGGAGGATACCTCGATCCCGGGAGCTTCCAACCCCCGCCGTCCGCGCCGGGAGAGCCGTCAGCGGGGAGAGCCGTCAGCGCAGGGAGAGCCGCCCGCGCAGGGGCTGGCCGCGCCGGAAGAGCTGGATGTCCACCTGCACGCCGTCGGGCAGCGCCTTGAGGATGCGGTAGAGCGCCTGGCTGTCGTTCACGTGCCTCCCCGCGAGCCCGTCGATGAGGTCGCCGCGCTGGATCGGCAGGCGCGCGGCCGGGCCCCGCGGGTCGACGGACTCGACGACGACGCCGTAGTACCGCGGGTGGTCCACGACGCGCAGGCCCGTGAGCGACTCGATGAAGCGCATGGGCGTCTCGTCCGCCGCGAGCTCGAGCTCGACGGGGATGACGCTCTCGCCGCGCTTCACGACGAGGTCGAGCCGGTCGCCGGGGCGCGAGCCGAAGAGCGCCTTGTTGTAGTCGAAGACCCACTCGACCGGCCGGCCGTCCACGGAGACGAGGCGGTCGCCGGGGAGCAGGCCGGCGCGCGCGGCGGGGGAGTCGTCCGCGACGTGCCCGAGCGCGACCTCGCGGCCCCACGCGTCGCTCTCGACCTCGAGGCCCGTCACGACGTCGCTCACGACGAGCGGGTTGAGCAGGCGGTCGACGAGGCTGTCGCGCACGCGGTCGATGGGGATCGCGAAGCCGATGCCCTCCGCCTCGGTGGCGATGGCCCAGTTGATGCCGACGACCTCGCCGCGGATGTTGAGCAGCGGGCCGCCGCTGTTGCCCGGGTTGATCGCCGCGTCGAGCTGGATGAAGTCGCGGAAACGCTGCGCGCCGCCCGGCTGCCCCGGCACGTTCACGTCGCGGAAGAGCGAGCTCACGATGCCGGAGGTCACGGTGTTCTCGTTCCCGAGCGGGTTGCCGATGGCGACGATCGTCTCGCCGACCATGACGTCGGAGGAGGTCCCGAGGCGCGCGTACGGCAGCGGCCGCTCCGCGGCGACCTTGAGCAGCGCGACGTCGTTCGCCGGGTCCGTGTTGATGAGCTTCGCGACGAAGGCCTTGCCGTCGGGGAGGCGCACCTGGATGTCGCGGTCGGGGCGCGCGATGACGTGCGAGTTCGTGAGGATGTAGCCGTCGGGGTCGATGACGACGCCCGAGCCGAGGCTCGTGCGGCGCGTGCCGCCGGGCTCGAAGTAGCGGTACGGCCAGGGCAGCGCGACCTGCTCGATGACCTCCTGGTAGATGTTCACGACCGCGGGGCCGACCTCGCGGGCCACGCGGACGATGGGGGTCACCCGGGGCAGCTGCTCCGGGGTGAACTCCCGGGACCACTCCTCCTGCGCGGGCAGGCCGGCCGCCAGCACGAGCACGAGACCGAGCGTCCGCTCCACGGAACGACGAGACATGGCAGGGCTCCTGTCGGGACGAGGATCCTCGTGACGATCAGGGTCACGACGGGGTCGGCGCCGCCGGCCGACCGGTCGAGGATACCGGCCGTCCCCCGCGGCCGTTGGAGGCGCGGTGCCCCCGTCCCGGGCCGCCGCAGGACCGTCACGATCGGGGCGGCGGTAGAGTGGGCCGCCATGGACCGCGTCATCCTCCACGCCGACATGGACGCGTTCTACGCGGCGCTCGAGCAGCGGGACCGGCCCGAGCTCCGCGGGAAGCCCGTGATCGTCGGGGGGCTCGGCCGGCGGGGGGTCGTGTCGACGGCCTCCTACGAGGCGCGGCGCTTCGGAGTGCACTCCGCGATGCCCACCGCGCAGGCGCGCCGGCTCTGCCCGGACGGCGTCTACCTGCGGCCCCGCATGGAGGCCTACGTCGAGGCGAGCGGCGTGCTGCGCGAGGTCATGGAGTCGTTCACGGACCTCGTGGAGCCGCTCTCGCTCGACGAGGCCTTCCTCGACGTCACGGGCAGCGTGCGGCTGCACGGCGGCGGCGAGGCCATCGCGCGCGCGCTCCGCGCGGAGGTCCTCCGGCGCACGGAGCTCACCGTGTCGGTGGGCGTCGCGACGAGCAAGTTCGTCGCCAAGGTGGCCTCGGACCACGACAAGCCGGACGGCCTCACGGTGGTGCCCGCGGGCGGCGAGGCCGCGTTCCTCGCGCCGCTACCCGTGGCGCGGCTGTGGGGCGCGGGGCGCAAGACGCAGGAGCGCATGGCGCGGCACGGGCTGCGGACGATCGCCGACGTGCAGGCGCTCGCGGTCGAGACGCTCGTCGCGTGGTTCGGCCAGGCGTCCGGGCGCCACTACCACGCGCTGTGCCGCGGCCTCGACGACCGGCCGGTGAAGGCGGACCGCGAGGCGAAGTCCGTGAGCCGCGAGACGACCTTCGAGGAGGACGAGACGGACGCCGAGCGGCTGCGCGCGATCCTGCTCGCGCTGAGCGAGGACGTGGGGCGACGGCTGCGTCGGCACGGGCTCGCGGGACGGACGGTGCGCCTCAAGCTCCGTTACCCGCCGTTCGAGACGCTCACCCGCCAGGTGCGCGTCGACCCCGCCACGCACGACGACCTCGAGATCCACGGCGCGGCGTGTCGCCTGCTCGAGGCGACGCGCGCGAAGCGGCAGCCCGTGCGGCTGCTCGGCGTGGGTGTCGCGGACCTCCTGCCCGCCGACGCCGCGGTGCAGACGGAACTCTTCGCGGACCGTCGCGGCGACGACACGGTGAACCGGACGCTCGACGCGATCCGGGAGCGCTTCGGCCACGCCGCCGCGGGCCGCGGCGGGGGGCTCTCGGGGACGGTCGCGGAGCGGCAACCGGATCCGCGGGACGACGTCTGACCGGGCGGTCGTGGTGGGCGCAGAAGGACTCGAACCTTCGACCCCCAGCTTGTCGAGCTGGTGCTCTAGCCAACTGAGCTATGCGCCCACGATCCGTCGTCCCGACGCCGGACGGGCCGGCGAGGGAAGGGGGTGTCATACGGATTCCCCGGGGCGGGTTCAACGGCGGTCCGGGAATCGGAGGGCGCCCGCCGCCCGCTCCGCCGGCCCCCGTCGGGCGGGCGGCCCCGGCGGGGTCTGGAGCGCGCGCACCGGCCGCTGATAGACTCCCGGGCCCTTTTCGGACAGCCCGGGAACCTCCCGCCCCCCGTACCGGAACCGCGCGATGAAGATCGGCGTCCCCACCGAGATCAAGCCCAGCGAGAACCGCATCGCGATGGTGCCCGCGGGCGCCGACCTGCTCGTGCAGGACGGGCACGAGGTCTTCGTCCAGAAGGACGGCGGCCTGGGCAGCGGCATCTCCGACGAGGAGTACGTCGCGGCGGGGGCGAAGATCCTCCCCGACGCGGACGCGGTGTTCGCCGAGGCGGACATGATCCTCAAGGTCAAGGAGCCCATCGCGGAGGAGTACGGCCGGATCCGCGAGGGCCAGTTGCTCTTCACGTACTTCCACTTCGCCGCGAGCGAGACCCTCACGGACGCGATGGTCGCGTCGGGCGCCGACTGCGTCGCGTACGAGACGGTCGAGCTGGACGGCACGCTCCCGCTGCTCACCCCGATGTCCGAGGTGGCGGGCCGCATGAGCGTGCAGGAGGGCGCCAAGTTCCTCGAGAAGCCCATGGGCGGGCGCGGCGTGCTGCTCGGCGGCGTGCCCGGCGTCGAGCCCGGGCGCGTGCTGATCCTCGGCGGCGGCATCGTCGGCATCAACGCCGCGAAGATGGCGGCGGGCCTCGGCGCGCGCGTGACCATCATGGACATCGACATGGACCGGCTGCGCTACCTCGACGACGTCATGCCGGCGAACGTCACGACGCGCTTCAGCAACCGTCTGGCCATCCAGGAGGAGCTGGCGACCGCCGACCTCGTCGTCGGCGCCGTGCTCGTCACGGGCGAGAAGGCGCCGAACCTCGTGGCCCGCGACGACCTCTCGCTCATGCCCAAGGGCTCCGTGATCGTCGACGTGGCCGTCGACCAGGGGGGATGCGTCGAGACCATCAAGCCGACGACGCACCTCGACCCGGTCTACGAGGTCGACGGCGTCGTCCACTACGGCGTGGCGAACATGCCGGGCGCCGTGCCGCGGACGTCGACCTTCGCGCTCACGAACGTGACGCTGCCGTACGCGCGCCGTCTCGCGCGCGACGGCCTGCGCGCCGCGTTCGCCGCCGACCCGGGCCTCGCGCTGGGCGCCAACGTCATGCGCGGCGCGATCACGCACCCGGGCGTCGCCAAGGCCTTCGGCCGCGACTGCGTCACGCTGGAGAGCGTCCTCGCCTGACGCTCCTCGAGCGGCTCGAGCGGCGACGGGTCGTCGTCGCGCGAGTTCTGCTCCTCGCGGTCGTCCTCGTCTCGCTCCGGGACGGGGCTCCGTCCGTCGGCGACGGGGTCCCGGAGGACGCGGGGTCCTGGTACGGCGCCGTGGCCGTCGACGGCGACACGCTCGTGGCGCGCGACGGACGCCGGCTGCGCCTGCCGGGGATCGACTGTCCGGAGACCGGGCGCCCCGGGGCCGAGGAGGCCCGGCGGCTCAGCCAGGCCTTCGTGGACGCGGCCGGGCCGGAGGGCCCGCGTCCCGAGCCCGCGGCCCCGGGCCTCGACGTCTACGGCCGCCTCCTCGCGGACCTGCGCTCGCAGGACGGGAGCCTCTCCGAGCGGCTCGTCGACGCGGGCCTCGGTTGGGTCTACCGGGGCGGCGACGACGGGCTCCTGCGCGCGCAGCGGCGAGCGGTCCGGCTGCGGCGCGGCGTGCACGCGCTCCTCGACCGGCCGCCGGCGGCGGGACCGTTCCTGCTCACGGGGAGCGCGTTCCACCGGCCGTCGTGCCGCGTCGTCCGCGAGCGGCAGGGCGTGCTCCCGACGGCGCCGCGCGCGGACGGGCCCTTCGAGGACGGCCTCTCGCCCTGCCGGCGCTGCCTCGCGTGGCCGCCGGCCGCGCCGCTCGGCGCGCCGTCCGTGCGCGGACCGGACTCCACGGGTGAACCGCGCCCGCGCGCCCGCTAGCATCGCCCCATGGCCGGCATCCAGGAGGTGTTCACCACCGGAGACGTGGCGCGCCTCTGCCGCGTGACCATCCGCACGGTCATCAAGTGGTTCGAGCAGGGCCGCCTCGAGGGCTACCGGCTGCCCGGCTCCCGCGACCGCCGCTTCACGCGCCGCGCGGTCCAGCGCTTCCTCCAGGAGAGCGGGATGCCGGTCGAGCTGCCCGGCGGCGGCCGCCCGCTCGTGCTCGTCGTGGACGACGACGAGGGCATCCGCAGCCTCGTCGTGAAGTACCTCGGCGGCCTGGGCGTCGTCGAGGTCGACGAGGCGTCGTCCGGCTGGGAGGCCGGCCTCAAGACGGCGGCGCGTCGCCCGCGGCTGCTGCTCCTCGACTTCCGGCTCGGCGACACGACCGGCGACCGCGTCGTCTCGACGATCCGCGGCTTCACCGACCTCGAGCAGCCGACCATCGTGCTCATGTCCGCGCACCTCACGGAGGAGCAGGCGCACGACCTCATGGAGCGGGGCGCCGACGGCTGGCTGCCCAAGCCCTTCGAGCTCGCCGCGCTGCGCGACACCGTCTACCGCCACGTCGGGATCGCCGTGTGAACACCGTCCTCCTCGCGCTCGGCGCGACCGCCGGCCTCCTGCTGCTGGGGGCCATCCAGGGCGCCACCGAGTTCCTGCCGGTGTCGAGCAGCGGGCACCTCGTCGTCTTCGGGCACTGGTTCGGGCTCGAGACCGAGGGCAGCCTGTCGCGCGAGATCGCGCTGCACTTCGGGACGCTCGTCGCCGTGGTGCTCTTCTGCTTCGCGGACCTGCGGCGCATGCTCGGGAGCGGGTCGGCCGGGCTGTGGAAGCTCGCGGTGGGGGCGTCCGTCGTGACGGCCGGGCTCGGCATCCCGCTCAAGAAGCTCATCGAGGAGGACCTGAGCAACCCGACGGCCGCGGGCTGCTTCCTGCTCGTGACGACCGTGCTGCTCGTCGTCGTCGCGCCGAAGGACGACACGAAGCAGTCGCGCGTCGTGGAGGACGGGACGTGGGCGCACGGTCTCGCGATGGGGCTCTTCCAGAGCCTCGCGCTCGCGCCCGGCGTGAGCCGCGCGGGCGCGACGATCGTCGGCGCGCTGCTGCTCGGCTACCGGCGGCCCGACGCGGTGCGCATCGCGTTCCTCATCTCGATCCCGGCGGTCGGCGGCGCGGTGCTGCTCGACACGGTGAAGGGCGGCACCGCCGAGCTGGCCCTCGAGCCGACGATGATCGCGGCGATGGCCGTGGCCTGCGTCGTCGGCACCGTCGCGCTGCGCTTCATCGCGGTCCGCGTCGACCCCGTCTCGCTGCGACGCTTCGGCTGGTACACCGCGGCGATGGGCGTGGCGGCGATCCTGACCGCCTGATGGGGTAACCTCTCCGCTCCCTCACCCCGGTCGGATCGGACAGCGCGATGCCCCACGCACTCATCACGGGAATCACCGGACAGGACGGCAGCTACCTCGCCGACCTGCTCCTCGAGAAGGGCTACACGGTCTTCGGGGCCGTCCGCCGCGCGTCCACGGACCACTACGAGCGCATCGACCACCTCAAGGGCAAGGTCGAGCTCATCGAGGCGGACCTGCTCGACCCGAGCTCGCTCATGGCCGCGCTCGAGGCCAGCGAGGCCGACGAGGTCTACAACCTCGCCGCGCAGTCGTTCGTGCCGACGTCGTGGAACCAGCCGGTGCTGACCAGCGACGTCACGGGACTGGGCGTGACCCGCATGCTCGAGGCGGTGCGCAAGTACCGCCCG
>JAUIEF010000146.1 GCA_030428785.1 bacterium | reverse complement strand
TACACCACCCGCGACTTGAGCCCCGGGACGGCGAGCATCCCCAGCCCCGCCACGCTCCACTGCACCGCGTAGTAGGTCCAGAGCGCCGAGTGGATGCCGCTCGTGAAGCCGTAGCTGTGGAGGCCGACGCCGAGCAGGTTCACGCCCCACCACGAGAACGCGATGACCGTGCCGCCCACCGCGGACGCGACGGCGAAGCCCTTGTCGCGGAGCAGTCCGGCCATGCGCCCGTGGAGCATGGCGACCTGCCAGATGACGATCATGAGCGCGCCGTTCTCCTTGGGGTCCCAGCCCCAGAAGCGGCCCCAGCTGTCGTTGGCCCAGATGCCGCCGAGGATCGTGCCCACGATGGAGAGCGTCGCGGCGAAGCAGATGACGCCGTACGTCATGCGGGAGAGGCCCTTGTAGAACGCCGGCTCGTCCTTCTTCCAGCGCAGGACGCGTCCCAGGATCCAGATGCTGCCGAGCAGCGCGGCGAGCATGCCGGCCGCGTAGCCCATGGTGATCGTCGTGACGTGCGTCGCGAGCCAGAAGTTCGTGTCGAGCACGGCGACGAGGCTCGGCATCGTGTCGCGCTTGTCGAGCATCTCGTAGCCGTTCGCGATGAACAGCATGACCATGCCGAGGATCGACGCCGCGGACAGCGCGATGCGCTTCTTGTTGATCGCCTCGATGAAGAGCGCGGACAGGCCGCCGGTGGCCGCGACGAAGAGCACGGTCTCGTAGAGCGTGCTCACGGGCGGCCGCCCGCGGATGATGCAGCGCATGACGATCACGGCGGTGAGCAGCACGTAGGCGGCTCCCGACATGCTCCACGCGGCGCGGTAGAAGAGGCGGCTCTTCGGCCGCATCCAGAAGCCCGCGCAGGCGAGGAAGCCGAGCACGAAGAGCGAGAGGCTCCACGTGAGCAGGTCGAGCTTGTAATAGGTGAGCTCGAGGTCGAGGCCGTCGCCCTCGCCTCGCGCGTCGGCGAGGCTCTTCACGCCGGTCACGACGCCCGCGAGCGCGTGCGCCACGACGACCGGGTCGTCGGGCTCCGCGGCGGCGTCCTCCCAGTCCGCGAGCGCCTCGACGTGGACGGACTCCACGGGGCGACCCTGCATCGCGCGGACGTAGACGTCGACGGGCGTGAGCCACTCGGGCTCGGCGTCCGCGGACGCGACGGGCGGGATCCACGCGAGGTCGTCGGCGGTCTGCACGGCGTGCGAGGCCTCGTCGATGAGCGCGCGGACGCGGCCGCCCTGGGCGACCTGCATCGGGTCGTCGGAGCCCTCGAGCTGCTGCCTCAGCACCTGGAGGCGCGACGCGTTCTGCACGACGTCGTGGAAGCGCACGTGCGTGCGGCCGCCGAACACGTCGCGCAGGACCTCGCTGTCGCCGACGGGGAAGATCTTGCGCGCCCAGCGCATCTGCGACTGGAGTCGCAGATAGCTGTCGACGTTGCTCGCGAGCGTGACGATCTGCTGCTGGACGGGGTTCCGGTCCTTCTCCTCGATGCGCGAGTACTCGTGCGCGAGCTGGAAGAGCTGGTTGACCGCCGGCATGAGCTCCTCGAAGGCGTGGCGCGTGCGGCCGCGCTCGGCGCCGAGCGGCAGGCCGATGGCCTCGAGGACCTCGCCGTTCTGCACGAGGAAGAGCTCGTCGAAGGAGGACGCGTCCGGACGCAGGAGCACGTCGAGCGCCCACTCGACGGGCGTGAGGCGCAGCGGCTCGGGGTCGCCGTCGGGGTTCGCCACGGGCGGCGTCGTCACGCTCCGCGAGCCGTGGAGCCGCAGCAGCGTGAAGCCCGCGTACGTGTGGAACGGCTTGACGCGCCCGCCGTCCTGCACGGGCAGCTGCTCGATCTGCTCGACGACGGCGTCGGACCAGCCGCGCGGGCCGTCGGGTGCCGTGCGCTGCGCGGGCGCGTGGTCGTGCTCGCCGGGGCCGTGATTGTGCCCCGCGTGCGGGTCGGGCGCCGTGGGGTCGCCGGCCTGGGCGGCCGCGGGGACCGCGAGCGCGACGAGCAGCAGCGGGAGCGCGAGGACGGGGAGCTTCATGACCGGGCCTCCGCGCGGACGTACCCCATGAGGCTGCGCGTGAAGTGCAGCACGAGGCCGATCGCGATCAGGATGCAGGAGTACAGCGGCCACTGATCGGCCGGGTTGCGCACGACCGCCAGCGTCGAGAAGAGCGGCGCGCCGGGCGGCGCGTTCGACGGCCCCCAGCTCGCCTGGTAGAGCACGAGCCCCTCGCTGCGGAGCGGCTCGTTCATGCTGATGCGCACGGGGCGCGCGCTGCCGCCCTCGACGACGGTCACGTCGCTGGAGAACCACTTGGGCATCATCGTGCCCGGGTGCTCCTCCTTCATGAAGTCGTCGAGCACGATGGTGAACGGCATGGGGTAGCGCTCCTTGCGGAGCTGGATCCCCCACTCCTCGCCGCCGGCCTCGAACGTCGTCGGCACGACGTCGCGGCCCCACAGCAGGATCGGGTCGCGCGAGCCGTCGCCCCCGGCGACGACGTTCACGTACGCGCCGAGCGTGTTGAGCTCGGCGTCCGGCACGCGCTCCTGCTCCATGAGGAACTGCCCGTCGATGACCGGGACGTCCACGTCGAACATGGGTCCCTTGGGCATGCGCCGGCAGTTGGCGAGCACGTGCGTGACCTCGAGGTCGAAGGGCAGCTCCTCGCCGGTGAGCGTGACGGCGCGACCGTCGCCCGCGTCCAGGAAGTCCTCCTGCGGCACGAGGTGCTCCTTGACGCGCCCGTCCGGCAGCGTCTCGGAGATCGCGACCTCCCAGCGGTGGTAGCTCTGGAAGACGTTCGAGGCGCCCTGCTCGTAGAGCGTGACGTGCCCGTCCTCGGAGTGGTTGAGCTTCACGAAGCCCGCCACGAGCAGCAGCAGGATGCCGGCGTGCACGACGAGGATGCCGAGCTGCCGCGCGCCCTTGCGGATGCGGATGATGCCGCCCACGAAGAGGTTCGCGAAGAGCAGCGAGAGCACGAGGTTCGCGCCCGGCAGCGGGATCGACACGGGGCCCACGTCGTGGAACAGCACGTAGGACTCGAAGTACTTCCTCTGCACCTCGTAGAGGCCGTGCTCCGTCTGCTCGAGGGTGCCGAACCAGGTCAGCAGCCCGAGCAGCAGCAGCAGCACGACGCTCAGCTTGAGCGACGAGAGGAACTCGACGACCGGGTTGCCCTTGGCAGCCACGGGATCCTCCAAACGTCGTTCCGGCTCAGGAGCCGGACTCGACTTCCAGGGAGCGACAGAACTCCAGGAAGGCCTCGCGCTGCCGGAGCACCAGCGCGCGCGGGCCGATCATCTTCACGAACACGGAGCGACCGGGGGCCTGCCCCAGCGCGCCGAGCATCATCGCGTCCGACGTGGTCACGCCGGACATGGAGCGGTAGGTGCCCTCGATCTCGACGAGGACGCCGGTGGAGCCGAGCATCGGGACGCGCTCGAGCAGCTCGAAGCCGGCGGACGTGAGCGGCGACTGACCCATCTGGTCGCGCCAGCGGTTCACGTTCGCGAGCGGGCCGCCGGCGTCGCCCGGGAGGATCGTGACGAACGCCTCGACCTCCTGGCTGCCGGCGAAGTAGTTCGCGTTGCGGAACATCGCCTCGGGCGCGGCGGTCCAGCCGGCCGGCGCCTGCCAGCCGATGCCCTGGCTCACGCTGCGCGGCGGGGGCGCGACGCCGCCCGAGCCCATGCCGGGGACGTCCGCGGGGAAGGCCGCGTCGGCCGTCGCGCCGCCGTCGCCGTGCGAGTGCCCGGCGCCCGAGTGCATGGACGCGGCGAGCTCGCCGAAGCGCGCGCGCTCCGCAGCGACCGTCGCGTCGGGCCCCACCATCTTGAGGAACTTGCTGCCCGACGACTCGCAGACGAGCAGGCCCAGCATGCGCCAGCCCGCCTCCGCCTCCGAGCCGCTCATGCCGCCCCAGGTGCCGGTCACGTCGAGGGCGGCGGCCCGTCCTCCGAGGAAGTCCACGCGCGGCAAGTCGGCCACCTCCTGGTCGCTCAGCGGCGGGAGGCCCATCTGCTTCCGCCAACGGTTCACGTTGTCGGTGAGGCCGCCCGCTTCGCCGGGGAGCAGCGAGAGGTAGCACTCGACGCGCGGGTCCGCAGCGAGCGTGAAGTTCGCGGCGCGCATGGACGAGGTCGGCTTCTCGACCCAGCCCTCGGGGAGCGTGTAGTGCACGTCGGAGCCGCCGGACGCGGGCGCGCCGAAGCCGCCGCCGGAGCCGCCGCTCGCGGGCATGCCGGGGACGCCGCCGCCCATGCCGGGGCCGCCCATGCCGGGCACGCCGCCGGGGTGCGCCGTGCTCGCGCGCGCGGACGGCACGTCCACGGGCTCCACGATCCGGGTCTTGCGGATCTCCCGCGGGCCGTCGGCCGGACCGCAGGCGGCGAGGGCCAGGGCGGCGAGGAGCGCGGGGACCCCGCCGAGGCGGCGCCGAGGAGGGTGGATCGCGGCTGGAAGGGTGCCCATGGCGGGGTCCGACGAGGGACGGTCTCCTGGAAGAGCGTTGTCGATCGTCCCGCTCCCGACCGGACTTGAGCGAGGTGCGGGGCGCCGGCAGGTCCGCCGGCGGCCCCAGCCTCGCGGTCGCGGGGGGCCCGCGTCAACGGCCGGACAACGACATCTCCGTCACTGTCCAGCCCCGCGTCGCGGCGTCGTTGAGCAGGTCGTGGTCGAGACCGTCGCCCACGACCTCCACCCGGACCTGGAGACCCCGGCCCAGCGCCGTGATCGGACCCAGGCTCCCGGGGACCGGCAGCGGCGCGGTCCCCGGCGCCCCCGCCGCGGGTCCCGGCGGGCCCGCGGGCGCCGCCTTCGACCCCGCCCGGCCCGGGCCGCCGCCCGCGGGGCGCCGGCCGTCCGCGGCGAGGACGTCGACGGGCAGGTCGACGGTGACCGTCCACTCGGCGGCGGTCCAGCCGGTGCTCGCCGGCAGCGACGGCACGGCCTCCGTGTGCACCGTGAGCTCGGCGGGCGCGCCCGGCAGCGCGACGAGCGCGCCGTCCTCCTCCATGACGGCGACCTTCACGCGCAGCACCGCCGCGGGCGAGGCCGCGGCGCCGAGGTTGTTCACGCGCGCGCGGATCCGGAAGCCCTCGAGGCCGCCGGCGCCGACGAGGCGCTCGACGAAGGGCGGGTCGACGGCGAGGTCGTAGGCCGACGCGAGCGCGTCGGGCGGACCCTGCCGGCTCAGCCGCACGAGGTTGAGTCCCGGCTCGAACGGCACGTCGACGGGCACGCCGCGCCCGCGCTTCTGCACCGTGAAGGAGGAGACGGACCCGCCGAGCGGGAACTCGTCGCAGGTCTCCAGGGCGGCGCCGTGCTCGACGAGGTACTCGCCGGGGACGAGGCCCTCGTCGAGGAACAGCGTCGACGTCACCGTCCCGCTCTCGAAGTTGTGCACGAACGCGCTGTACGTGCCCGCGTCGAAGTCGCGGAAGTTGCACTGCACGGCGAGGTCCTGCCCGTCGTCGAGCCGGCTGCGCCAGCGCACGAGCGGCTGGTACGAGAGCCCCTCGACGAACTCCTCGCCGGACACCGACGACTGGAGGATCGGCGCGCCCCCGCCGCTGAAGTCCATGCCCACGCGGTCCGTGTGGATGACGTGCGTCGTGAGCAGCGGGAACAGCGAGCGGTAGTACGAGACGACCTTCTCGTACGCGCCGAGGAACGTGAGCGGCGACTTGGCGGTCGTGCCGCCCGTGCAGGGCACGG
Source organism: bacterium (assembly GCA_030428785.1). Lineage (GTDB taxonomy): Bacteria > Planctomycetota > B15-G4 > B15-G4 > B15-G4 > JAUIEF01. The sequence goes on along the minus strand of JAUIEF010000146.1, from coordinate 8,500 downwards.
TCGGACCGAGCGCGTACTTGACCGTCGACGTCTGGCCGTTGAACTCGTCGCGGACCCAGGCCTCCATGCGCGCGACGAGCGTCGCGTCCACGTAGGCGTGGCCCGTGCCGGCCGGGTCGACGAGCGTCGTGAGGTCCGGGTCGTCGCGCAGGTCCGCGAGGTGGTCCAGCACGAGGATGCCGAACCGCGGGCTCTCCTTGAGCGTCTTGGCGGCCCACTGCGCGCCGCCCTGCGGCGGCGACGCGGGCTGCCCCGCGTCCTCCCACGCGATCACCGAGCGGAACATCCGCGCGACGGGGACGAGGTAGCGCCAGCGGTCCGCCGCGGACGAGCGGTGGTACGCCATGCGCAGCAGGTCGAGCGTGTACGTGTGCACGCCTCCCGAGAGCTCCGTGTCGTCGCCGGTGGAGCCGGAGGCGTTCCACCAGAGCCCCCCGACGCCGAAGTCGTTGCTCGGCCACTGCACCGGGCCGTACCAGCCCGCCGGCTTGCCGCCCGTCGTGTCGTCGGCGTCGTCACGCCAGCCGTCGGCCCACGCGAGCAGGTCGGCCACGAGCGGGTGCGCGTCCGTGAGCGGCGCGTGGTGCCCCGCCCCCACCGCCGGGTACATGGACCGGCCGTTGAGCAGGATGTCGATCGCGTTCGCGGGCGACGGGTCGACCTCCGCGGCGGTGTAGTTGAACGACCGCATGTGGACGCGCCCCAGGTTCGTGGGCGCAGCGAACGCCAGCGACGGGTCCTGGGCGTAGAGCAGCCGCTCCGCGACGCCGAGCGCGACGTCCGCCGTGCGCGCCGTGTGCCCGAACACCGAGCGGTGCGCGAAGAAGGTGTTCGTCGTGTACTCGGCCGCGTGCTCGACGTCCGTGAGGCCGCCGGCGAAGTAGCCGCCGACGACGTCGCCCGACTCCTCGAGCACGTGGGTCACCATCGCGTCGACCGCGTCGGCGGCGCGCTGGTCCGTCTGGTCCATGCGGCTCGACATCATCCGCGCGAACTGGCCGAGCAACTCGATGTCGTCGCCCAGGCCGCCGCCCAGCTCGCCCTCCACGAGGCGCTCGCCGAGCCAGTACCCGAGGAGCGCGCGCGACAGGTGCAGCTGCTCGCGCTGCCGGTTCGCCCACACCGGCGCGGACGGATCGGCCGCCGGGAGCGCGACGAGGTCGCCCCACCAGGAGTCGGCGATCTGCGCGCTCGAGAGCACGCCCGCGACCGTGGCCGGCGTCCACTGCTTCGGGAACTTGTCCTGCACCATGTACTCGCGGTAGAGCAGGAGCTCGTAGTCGCGCGGGAAGTCCGTCGCCGCGAACCCGAGGTCGACGAGGTCCTCGAGGATGTCGCGCCGGAGCTGTCGGAAGGCCGCCGCGTCCGCGTCGCCGCCGGACGTCTGCACGAGCGGGTTCATGTCGACCATCGTCGTGCCCGTGAGCTTGAGCGCCGCGAACACGAGCGGCGAGGGCTCCCAGTCGCCCGCGGGGATCGCGCCCGCGTTCCAGTCGACGAGCGCGTCGAGCACGGTGTCGCCGCCGATGCGCGCCGTGATGCCGCGCAGCTCGCGGAGCGCGATCTGCGCGTTGGCGTTCGTCACGAGCAGGCCGGGCACCGACTTGTACTGGCCGCCGCAGTCCGTGTTGAGGAAGCCCTTGCCGCCGTCCTCCTCGCAGGCGAAGGCGCTGCGGTAGCCCTTCGCGTCCAGGTGGTCGAGCGCGCGCTCGAGGCTGTCCAGCTCGTCGACGAGCCAGGCGGCGGCCGGGTGCGCGGTGCCCGCGGCGAGCAGCGCCTGCCTCGCGTCGTCGAGGAGGTGCAGCCGCCCGTGGCGGCTCCCGTCGAGCCAGCCGACGAGGTGCGCGAGCGCGACGCCGCGCTCGAAGTCGTCCGGCATCGCGAGCGCCGTGCTCTCCGCGAGGTCGAAGTCGCCCGCGTTGAACGCCGCGACGAAGGCGGCCGTGCCCGGCGTCGCGCCGACGAGCGGCGAGCCGCCGCTGCGCTGGTAGACGACCGGCAGGTCCTCGTGGTCGTGCAGCTCGAAGCCCGTGAGGAAGAGCGGGTCGGCGCCGTCCGTCGACAGCCGCACCTCGAGCCGGCCGGTCGCGTCCGTCCGGGCGAGCACCCAGAGCGGCACGACGCCGCCGACGAACGTGCTGAACGTCGCGCCCGAGTGGGCGGACGTGCAGCGGATGTCGCTCGCGACGGTGCGCCAGCCGCCCGCGCCGTCCGGCAGCTCCACGCGCACGCCGCGCGAGATCGACAGCGAGTACGTCCAGTAGGGCGCGCTCGCGAAGCTCGTGAGGTCGCCCCAGGGCGCGAGGGCGCCGAGCTCGAGCCGCATCCGGTACGCCGTCGACGGCGCGAGCCCGTCGATGCCGAGCACCGTCCCGTCGGCGAGCTGGAGCGACGTGAAGAGGTGCGCGCGGTCGAGCCGGTCGGGGTCGACGCAGAGGACGTCGGAGCGCAGCGGGAGCCCGCCGAAGACGTTCTCGAAGTTGCCGGCGACGTGGACCGTGTCGAGGGCGGGCGGCGTGAGCGAGATGTCCGCCGGCCCCGCGGCCTCCTCGAGGAGCTCGTAGCCGGGCTCGCCGGTGGCGTAGCCGTTGAGGTCGCCGCAGTCGACGAGCCGCGGGAGCTGGGCCGTCGCCGCGGGCGCCGCGAGCGCGAGCGCGAGCCACGCGCCGAGCGCGCGGGCCGACCGCCCCCCGGCGGTCCGGGGGTGCCGTCGCTGGTGATGCATGCCTCGTCCTCCTCTTCCGACCGCGTTGCCCGGGGCCGCCCCCCTGCCGGCCGGCCCGTCCGCGGCCCGGCCACGCCGGAAACCCTGCCGCGGCCGCGTTCCGCGCAGCATACAGCCATTCCGGAACGGGGGGTCCGGAAGGATCTCCGGACATCGGGGCGGCCCCGCGGGACGCCGCTCAAGTCACCGGGGCCGGCGCTCGAACGGGAGGGGTCATGCACCGCTCCCGAGACCGCTGCCGCGCCGCCCTCCTCGGGGGGCTGCTCCTGCTCCCGACGGGCGTCGTGCGCGCCGACCCGGGCTTCGCGGACTCGTCGTACGGCGTCGGCGCCGCGCCGCGCGCGCTCGTCGTCGCCGACTTCGACCAGGACGGCCGCCAGGACCTCGCCGTGGCGAACGAGGGCTCGGCGAACGTGTCGGTGCTCTGGGGCTACGGCCCGGTCTTCGCGCCCGCCTTCTCCTTCGTCGTCGGCGCGGGTCCCGTGGCCCTCGTCGCGGCGGACGTCGACGAGGACGGCTACCCGGACCTCGTGACCGCCAACCGGGACGCCGGCTCGGTGTCCGTCGCGCGCGGTCGCGGGGACGGCACCTTCCACCCGGCGCTCGGCCACGCGCTCGACGCGGCCGCGCGGGACGTCGCCGTGGGCGACGTGGACGGCGACGGTCTCCCCGACGTCGTCGCCGCGCGGGACGACCCGCTCGCGCCGGTCGTCTGGCTGCGGGGCCTCGGCGGCGGCGCCCTCGACGCGCCGCGCGTCCTCGGCCCGGGCGGCGCGGCGGCGCGCGTCGCCGTCCTCGAGCGGGACGACGCGCCCGGCGACGCGGTCGCCGTCGTCGACCCGGACGCGCGCGTGCTGCGCCTGCTCGCGCACGACGGCGCCGGCGGCTTCGCCGTGCTCGCCGAGCTCCCGACGCCCGCCGGCCCCGGCGCGCTCCTCGTGTCGGACCTCGACGGCGACGGCGCGGACGACCTCGTGCTCGCCGCCGCCGACGACGGCGTCGTCGCCTGCTACCGCGCGCTCGGCGACGGGAGCTTCGCCGACGGCGTCGAGACGCCCGCGGGCGTCGCGCCCGTCGCGCTCGCCGTCTCGGACGTCCAGGGCGACGAGCGCGCCGACGTCGTCGTCGCCGGTGCGGACGGCGCGCTGTCCTGGCTCGCCGGGACGCCGGACGGCGGGCTGCTCCCCGGGGTCCCCGCCGCCATGACCGTGGCCGCCACGGACGTCGCGTCGGCCTCGCTCGACGGCGACGTCCTCGCGGACCTCGTGACGATCGACGCCGCGACGGACGCGCTCACCGTGCACCTCAACCAGGCGGGCCCGTGGATCGACCTCGGGCAGGGCCTCCCCGGGGCGCACGGTCCGCTCGTGCTCTCCGGCGCCGGCGCGACGCTCCCCGAGGCCGACTGCGTCCTGCACGTCGCCGGCGGCGCGGGACCGGGCATCGTGTTCGGAGGCTTCGTCGCCGCGACCCAGCCGTTCCTCGGCGGCACGCTCGTGCCCGCGCCCCAGCTCCAGGCGCCGCTGGGGCCCGGAGGCACGCTGCCCTTCCGCTGGCCCGCCGGGCTCCCCGCCGGCACGAGCGTCTACCTCCAGGCGTGGTACGCCGCCCCCGGCCCCGACGCCCCGGCCTCCGCGACGAACGCGCTCCGCGCCATCAGCGGCGGGAGCTGACGCCGCTCAGTCGTGGTCGCGCGGCGGACGGCCGCGGAACACGTCGTGCTTCGGCACGGGCTTGCCGAGGATCCGGCGCCACGAGGTGATCTGCCCGACGTGCGTGAGCGCGTCGGCGAGCGGACCGTTGATGAGGTTCCACACGGGGAACTCCCGCGGCTCCCGGCCCCCGATGAGCACGACGCGGTCGAGGCCCTCGTCGCCCAGCTCGAGCACGTCGCCGCGCAGGTCGGCGAGCGCGTGCAGCGTCTGGAGCACGAGCGTCGCCGGGTCGCCGTCCGGGTCCGCGAGCCCGTCGCAGCACTCGGGGTAGGGCACGGGGTCGCGCCGCTCCTTCGCCGCGCGGACGTTCACGTGCATCCAGCGCGCGAGCGAGCGCACGTGGTCGAGGAGCTGCTCGAGCGTCATGGCGTCGTCGCACGGCCGGAACGCGAGGTCGCCGCGCTCGAGGCCGTGGGTCGCCCAGCGGTAGCGGAACGCGAGGCCGTCGACGAGCCGCGCGAGCACGGTCGCGCCGCAGGGCGAGCCGGACGGCGGGTCGGGCAGCGAACGGAACTTCTCGAGCGGCGGCATCGGTCGGGGCTCCTCCGGGACTCCGGGCGAGGCGACGCGAGTGTGGGTCACGGGCGCGCCGGAGGGAAGCCCCCACCGCGGCCGGGCCGATCGGGGCCGGTGAAGCCGCGGGGCCGGTAGGCGCGCACGAAGCGCACGAGGTCGCGGTACACCTCGTGGTACCCGAACGCGAGCAGCTCGCGCTCCGCCTCGTCGTTGCTCCAGCCGTCCACCTCGATGCGGTAGAGCGCGCACATCGTGCCCGTGCGGTCCTTCCCCGTCATGCAGTGGAAGTACAGAGGGTGCCGCGCGGGGTCGAGGACGAGCCCGAAGAAGGCCTCGATCTGCTCGTCCGACGGCGGCTCCGAGCCGAGCACGCCGGCCTGCACGGGGAGCGCCACGTACTCGAGCCCGGCGGCCTCCGCGTCCTCGCGGCGGTCGTGGTACTGACGCAGGCTCACGACCGTGCGGATGCCCGCCTCGGCGAGCGCGCGGTAGCCGGAGACGCCGTCCGGCTGCGCGCCGCGGTACACGCCCTCGGCGATCCGCGCGACGTGCTCGACGCCCGGCACGTAGACGAGGTCCGCGAACTCCCGGTCGCCGCGGGGACCGGCGCCGGGGAGGCGTGCGTCACGGGGCCGCGCGTCCCGGGGCCCGGACGACGCGTCGTCCGCGGCGGCCCCGTCCTCGGCGCGGGAGACGTCGCCCGGCATGGCGCAGCCCGCGAGGAGGGCGGCGAGGAGCGCGCGACCGACGACGCGGCGCGCGCTCCCCCGCCCCCCCGCGGTCGACGTCAAGGAGTGACGCCGTGGATGCCGTTGGACAGCGTCACGCCGTCCGGCACCGTCGCGTCCTGCACGAGGTACTGCAGGTAGATGTCGAGCCCGGCGGGCACGCCGGCCGGCCAGGTCGTGTTGATCGACACCTGCCCGAAGAAGTTCGCCGTGAAGAAGAGCTGCTGCACGGGCGGGTTCGGGAAGAGCGTGCCGCCGAAGGCGGGCACCGGGGCCGACGAGAACGCCAGCCACACGAGGGTCAGCGCGCTGGGCGGCGCCGTCGCGAGGTTGATGTTCAGGTTCGTGCCCGGCTGGAGCGAGCCCGTCGCGGTGAGCTTCGGCGTGAAGAGCTGGCCGGAGGTCCCGCCGCCCAGGTCGACGAACGGCACGAGCGGCGGCCCGACGTCGATGAGGTCGGGCATCGTGAGGGTGTCGACGCCCTGCGGCCCCGTCGCGGTGAGCGACACGGTGTACAGACCGGGAACCGTGTACGTGTGGCTCGGGCTCATCTGCGTGGACGTCGCGCCGTCACCGAAGTCCCAGAGCCAGCTCGTCACGAGGCCGGAGGAGTTGTTCTGGAACGAGGCCGTGTGCGGCGCGGGCCCCGACGTGAAGAGCGCGTTGAAGGACGCCGTGGGCGGCCCGTCCGGCGTGAGGCAGTTCGCCGTGTTCTTCGTGCCGAGGATCGCCGCGAGCGAGCCGCTCGTGAACTGGTTCGCGCAGGTGATGAACGGGTTCATCGTGAAGTTGGAGCAGTTGCAGTGGCCGGCGCCCCAGTTGTGGCCCAGCTCGTGCGCGGACAGGTCGGTCAGGCAGCCGAACGAGTTCGTGAAGTTCTCCACGACCGAGTAGCGCTGGCTCGTGCAGACCGAGCCGAGGTACGCGAGGCCGATCGTGCCGCCGGAGATGTTGCGGCCGGTGAAGAGCTGCGCGACGTCGTGCGGCGTGCTCGAGAGCGGGCCGAGCCACTGGCTGCGGAGCTGGCTCAGGAGCCCGCTGATGTCGTTGCCGCTGTACGGGTCCGGCTCGGACGTGCGCACGACGATGCTCGTGATGTCGTGACGGATGCCCGCCTGGTTCATGTACTGCGTGTTCAGCGCGTTCACGATCGCGTTGATGCGGTTCTCGACGTTCGTGACGCTGCTGCCGTAGTCCTGGTAGTACTCGACGTCGCTGTCGCAGCCGAGCTCGGCGACGCACAGCCCCGCGCCGCAGCCGCTGCCCAGCGCGATCTGACCGGCGCCGGCACCGCCGCCGCCGCCGATGCCGCCGCCCGGCAGCGCCTTGATGCCGCAGCGCGAGCTGCTCGCGGCGACCGACGAGCCGCGGTAGCTCACGTGCACCTCCGGGAGCGCGCCCGGGATGCTCATCGCGACCTGCTCGACCCAGAAGTCGGAGGGCTCCCCGTCGATCTGGATGCGCGCGTAGAGGCCGCCGGTCTCGTCGTAGCTGGCGGCCACGACGCTCCCCGGGATCTCCTGCACGATGCCGCGCAGCGTGCGCACGGGGCCGGGCGTCGTCTCGACGAGCGCGCCGTCGGCGCCCTGCACGAGGAGCTTGTAGTCGGTGGCCGAGCGGGTCGACCAGGGCGCGAGGTCCAGCGTGAACGGCACGCCGTCCAGCAGCACCGTCGCGACGATCGGCTCGCCGGGGGCGCCGGTCACCTCGAGCGGGAACATCGTGCTCGTGGAGAGGCCGAGCGTGTCGTTGACGGTCTCGATGTCGAGGTCGCCGACGAGCGCGGACTGGGCGCCCAGCGGCGCCGAGAGGCCCGCCGCGACCGCGAGCGCGGCGAGCAGGCGGGAGGACGTCTTCGGGATGCAGATCATCACGGGGATCCGAGGGAGAGAGCGTTCGGGAGGGTGCGCGCCGCGGAGCCGCGGCGCGTCGTCGTGACGCCGGGGGCGCCGCTCGCGCGGACGCCCCCGGCGGTGGGGATCACGGTCAGGGAGTGGTGGCCGTGATGCCGTTGGAGAGCACGACGCCGTCGACGCCGAAGGGCGTCGCGATGAAGAACTGGAGGTACAGGTCCGTGCCGCCGGGCACGCCCGCCGGCCAGGTCGTCGACAGGTTGAGCGCGCCGAGGAAGTTCGTCGAGAAGAAGAACTGCTGCGCCGGCGGGTTCGGGAAGACCGTGCCGCCGAAGGCCGGCGCCGGGATCGACGCGAACGACAGCCACGCCATGCAGATCGCGCTGCCCGGCGCGGACGACAGCTGGAGGTCGAACGCGTCGCCGTCGAGCAGCGTGCTCGACGCGGTGAGCACGGGCTCGATGCCGAACTGCCACGGCGTCTGACCGCCGAGGTCCGTGAAGTCGAAGACCTCGTCCGTGACCTCGATGAAGTCGGTCTTCGTGATCGTGTCGCTGCCGGCGGGACCCGAGACGGTCAGGCTCACCGTGTAGGTGCCCTTCGTCGCGTAGTTGTGCACCGGGTTGATCGCCGACGAGGTCTGGCCGTCACCGAAGTTCCAGGACCAGTTCGTGTACGCGCCGTCGGAGTCGTCGTTGAAGCGCACGGCGAGCGGCGCCGGGCCGAGGGTCTTGTCCGCGGTGAACTCCGCGGTCGGCGGGCCGCCGCCGTTGAGGCAGCCCACGTTGTCGCGGTGGTTCGTGATCGAGTTGATGGACTGCGCCGAGAACGTGTTCGCGCACGTGATCGACGGGTTCATCGTGAAGCTCGGGCAGCTGCAGTGACCGGCGCTCCAGTTGTGGCCGAGCTCGTGCGCCGACAGGTCCGTCGTGCACGCGAAGTTGCTCGAGAAGTTCTCGACCA